>NZ_JBEYHH010000028.1:0-103026 GCF_040635175.1 Streptomyces sp. NPDC006997 | reverse complement strand
CAGCGGCATCTCCGGCGACCGCGTCACCAGGTCCCGCAGCGGGTAGCGGGCCAGCACCGCGTCCACCTCCGGCGTCAACGCCGCCGCCAACCGGGTGGCGACCGGCAGTTCGTCGTCGCGGAGGGTGCGGACCGCCGCCAGCAGGGTCGCGCGGGCCGCCTTGTCCTTCTTCGGCACGTGGGCGGCCGCCCGCTCGTACAGCTCGGCGCCCTCCTCCAGCACCAGCCCGGTGTCGATGCCCGCCGGCACCTTGATGCGGGCCGCGTGCCGCCAGGTGCCGACCGGGTCGCTCCACGCCTCGACGACGTACGTCCAGCGGCCCACCGCGTCCGGGGTCACCTCGGCGCCCCAGCGGTCGGTGCCGGGGGACAGCTCCCGCATCGGCGTCCAGGGACCTGGCCGCCCCTGGGGGTCCTTGAGTACGACGTTGGCGGCGACGGCGTCGTGCCCCTCGCGGAACACGGTCGCCGACACCTCGAACGTCTCACCCGCGACTGCCTTGGCCGGGCGCCTGCCGCACTCCACCGCCGGGTGGACGTCCCTTACCGGGATGCGGCCGATGGCCGGGGTCGCGCTCATGGGTCTCACCTCCGCCGTACTGGAAGCCGGGCCTGGTGGCCCGGCTGGGGGATACCGCGCCGGAAGGGGCTACCTTCCCGCCGGGGAACACCGGTCCGACGGGGGCCCCCGACGGACGGCGCCGCTGGCGCGAAACCGCGCGTGCTGTTCCTCCGAACAGGTGACGGCGGGTCCCCGCAGATACCGTTCGGCCGCGTCGGCGGCCTCCCGGGCGCAGCGCTTCCCCATCAGCACGCACAACGTGTAGCCCGAGTCCTCGAAGGTGGCCCGCACCGTGCGGTCGGCGGGCGCCGCGAGCATCACGCGCTCCCAGGCCCGGTACCGCCGCAGCTGCCGGGCGACCTCGGATCTGGCGGGTAGCAGCATGGTGCCCTCTCGATCGTCGTAACGGGTCCGTGCCGTGACGTGACTTCACTCATGGTGCACGTACGACGACCCAGCGTCTTGTTAGAGCTTCAATCACCTCACTCGTGTCTCGTGTTGCACGAATGGACTAGCACCCCCAGTGTGGAGCTGACTCAGAAGCGATCGGTGCTCACGCTTCGTGTTCGGGGGCGACCCGCGAGGGCGAGGGAGCGAGAGCCTCGCCGGTGAGGAGCCACGACGATGAAGACCGCAGTGCCCTGCTACTACCACCTCGATGTGGAAGTCAGCCCGGAACGGGTCGGACAGGTTCGGCGCATTCTGGCCGCGCACCTCCGGTACTGGGATCTGGACACGCTCATCGAACCCGTCTGCCGCAGTACGGAGCTGCTGCTCACGGCCATCGACGAGCACGCCACCGACAAGAACACCTCCGTCGAGATGTGGTGGAACGGCCAGCACCTGATCACCGCCATCGGTGAGAACGACTGCGACCTGCGCCCCGACCAGGACCTGCGGTCCTGTCTGGAGCGCATCGCCGCCACCAGCGACGGCTGGGGCTGCTGTGCCACCGACACCGGCAGCAAGGTCATCTGGTTCTCCCAGCGGGCCCGCGCCGGGGGACGTGTCCCGCTGGTGCCCACCGCACCCGCGCCCAGCCTCCGCGAGACGCTCCAGGTGCCCCGCGAGGTGCCGGTCACGGCACTCGCCGGACCGGCGAGCACGACGGGCGGCGTGCTGACCGGCGAACGGCTGCCGGCCGGCGTACTGGAGGGCGAGCGGTGACCCCGCGTCGCGAGCCGCGGGAGCGGGTGCCCGCCTGGAGTGGGCACCCCTACCCGATGGGAGCCGCCTTCGACGGCAAGGGAACCAACTTCGCCCTGTTCAGCGAGGTCGCCGAGCGCGTCGAGCTGATCCTCGTCGACCACGGTGGCCGCCACCGGAGCGTGCCGCTGACCGAGGTCGACGGCTTCGTCTGGCACTGCTACCTGCCCGACGTCGGGCCGGGGCAGCGCTACGGCTACCGGGTGCACGGCCCCTGGCAGCCCGAGTTGGGCCACCGGTGCAACCCGGCGAAGCTGCTGCTTGACCCGTACGCCACCGCGGTGTGCGGGCAGATCGACAACCACCTCTCCCTCTACGAGCGTTCGGCGACCGGTGCCGACCCGGGCGACAGCGCCGGGCACACCATGCTCGGCGTGGTCGCCGACCCGTCCTTCGACTGGGGCGACGACCGCCCGCCCCGGCGCCCGTACGCCGACACGGTGATCTACGAGGCACACGTCAAGGGCCTGACCCGCACCCATCCGGAGGTGCCGCCCGCACTCCGCGGCACCTACGCGGGCCTGGCGCACCCCGCGGTGATCGAGCACCTGACCGGGCTCGGCGTGACCGCGGTGGAGCTGATGCCGGTGCACCAGTTCGTACAGGACGGCGTCCTCACGGACCGCGGCCTGTCCAACTACTGGGGCTACAACACCATCGGCTTCTTCGCCCCGCACAACGCCTACGCCGCGCACGGCAACTGCGGCGAGCAGGTCGCGGAGTTCAAGTCGATGGTGAAGGCGCTGCACGCGGCCGGGCTCGAAGTGATCCTCGACGTGGTCTACAACCACACCGCCGAGGGCAACGAGATGGGCCCCACGCTGTCCTTCCGCGGCATCGACAACGCCTCCTACTACCGTCTCGTCGACGGCGACTGGAAGCACTACTACGACACCACCGGCACCGGCAACAGCCTGCTGATGCGGCACCCCTACGTGCTCCAGCTGATCATGGACTCGCTGCGGTACTGGGTGACCGAGATGCACGTCGACGGCTTCCGCTTCGACCTCGCGGCCACCCTGGCCCGGCAGTTCCACGAGGTGGACCGGCTCTCGGCGTTCTTCGACCTGATCCAGCAGGACCCGGTGATCAGCCGCGTCAAGCTGATCGCGGAGCCGTGGGACGTCGGCGAGGGCGGCTACCAGGTGGGCAACTTCCCGCCGCTGTGGTCGGAGTGGAACGGCAAGTACCGGGACACCGTGCGGGACTTCTGGCGCGGCGGGGAACACACCCTCGGCGAGTTCGCGTCCCGGCTGACCGGCTCCTCCGACCTGTACCAGCACAGCAGGCGCCGCCCGCGCGCCAGCGTCAACTTCGTCACCGCGCACGACGGGTTCACCCTGCGCGACCTGGTCTCGTACAACGACAAGCACAACGAGGCCAACGGCGAGGACAACCAGGACGGCGACAACGACAACCGGTCCTGGAACTGCGGCGCCGAGGGCGACACCCGCGACCCGGCGGTGCTGGAGCTGCGCGCCCGCCAGCAGCGCAACTTCCTCGCCACCCTGCTGCTGTCCCAGGGCATCCCGATGCTCAGCCACGGCGACGAACTGGGCCGCACCCAGCGCGGCAACAACAACGCCTACTGCCAGGACAACGAGACGTCCTGGATCGACTGGCGGCTCGGCGACGAGCAGCGCGCGCTGCTGGACTTCACCCGGTACGTCATCGGGCTGCGCGCCGCCCACCCGGTGCTGCGCCGCCGCCGCTTCTTCCGCGGCGAGACCGCCACCCACGCCGGTCAGCCGCTGCCCGACCTGGTGTGGCTGCTGCCCTCCGGACAGGAGATGGCCGACGAGGACTGGGCCCGCTCCGACGCGCACAGCGTCGGCGTCTTCCTCAACGGCGACGCCATCGCCGAACGCGACCCCTACGGGCGGCCCGTGGTCGACGACTCCTTCCTGCTGCTCCTCAACGGCTACTGGGAGCCGGTGGACTTCCGGCTCCCCGACGTCGGCTACGGGGAGCGCTGGACGGCCCTGCTGGACACCGCCGACCCGCAGGGCACGCCGGACGAGACCGAGCACAAGGCGGGCACCTGGACGACCGTGGAGGCGCGCGGCCTGGTCCTGCTGACCCGGCCCTCGCGCACCTGACGGACCCGGCCACGGACCCGGCGGCCCCGCTGACTGCCAGCGGGGCCGCCGGGTCCGTCCGTCAGCGGGTCCGGCGTGAGGTCACCGTGAACTGGGCGCCGTCCGCGTCGCGGAGCACCGCTTCCTCGGCGCTCTCCCGCAGCACGCTGCCGCCGTGCAGCTCCGCCGCCCGCGCGCACGCGCCCACGTCGGCGACCGCGAAGTGGACCTGCCAGTGCGGCCGGATCGTCGGGTCGGGGGCCGACTCCAGCGCCCCCGACTCGATCCGGGCGACGATGTCCCCGCCGCTGCGCAGCAGCACCTCGTCGCCCGCGTAGTCGACCTCGCAGCAGCCCGGCTTGGCCGACGCCCAGTCCAGGACCTGGCCGTAGAAGATGGCCGCGTCGAAGGCGTCCCGGGTGTGCAGCCGGATGAAGGCGGGGGCGGCGCGGCGCCAGTTGTCCCAGTTGCTGGGCAGCGCGCCCTCCCAGATGCCGAAGGTGGCGCCGTCCCGGTCGGCCAGCAGCGCGCCGCGCCCCGGCTGGAAGGAGATCGGCCCGACAGCCGTCGTACCGCCGCGCTCCTGCACCCGGGCGACCGCCACGTCCGCGCTGGACACGGCGAAGTACGGCGTCCAGGCCACCGCCGTCTGCCACATCCCGGCCATCGCGCCGATTCCGGCGACGGGGGCGCCGTCCGCGAGGGCCACCCGGAAGCGTTCGCCGAGCCGGGCCGGCCGCCACGTCCAGCCCAGCACGGCCGTGTAGAACCGCTCCGTCGCCTCAAGGTCCCTGCTGGTCAGGCTCACCCAGCAGGGGGCGCCGAACACGGAGTGCGTGGAGACGGCCTCCGCGGTGCCCGCGGCGGGTGTCGTGTCATGGTTCATGGCAGTCGTCCTGGTCTCGTCGTCCGGCGGCCACCGGTTCTCCCCCCAAGTGTCCAACCGGAACCCGTGCGGGCGCCTGTCGAGTACCCCGGTGGCGGGGAGCACTCCCCGTGGCCCGATGGACGGGTGGCAGCACCGCGGGGACCAGACGAGACGGACCGCATCTTCGAACTCCAGGAGCAGGTGGACCAGCTCAAGGAGGCCGTCACCTCGCACGCCGTCGTGGACCAGGCGATCGGCCTGGTCGTCGCCCTGGCACGCGTCACACCCGACCAGGGGTGGGCGGTGCTGAGGGAGGTCTCCCAGCACACCAACACCAGGCTGCGCAACGTCGCGGAGCTGATCCTGGCCTGGGGGCGCAGCGGGGTGATGCCCGCGGAGATCCGCGTCGAACTGGAGGACGCGCTGGACCGGCACGGTCCGCCGCAGATCCCGGGCTCCGCCACCGACTGACCTCTTCCCCCGCTCGATTCCCACGGTCCCCGGGCTCAACGAGCCCGGGGCTCAACGGTTCTCGGGTCCGTCGCCGTTCTCCGCGAGGAGTTCCTCGCGGAGCCGCGCGAAGCAGCCGCTGAGCAGCCGGGAGACGTGCATCTGGGAGATGCCGAGCTGCTCGGCGATCCCGCTCTGCGTCATCCCCTGGAAGAAGCGCAGGTAGAGAATGGTGCGCTCGCGCTCGGGCAGCGTCTGCAGGCACGGGCGTACGGCGACCCGGTCGACGACGACGTCGTAGCGCGGGTCGGGGCCGCCGATGGCGTCGCCCAGCGCGTAGCCGTCGGTGCCGGGCATCTCGGCCTCCAGCGACAGCGCGGAGAAGCACTCCAGCGCCTCCGTGCCGACGCGCACCTCCTCCTCGGTGAGCTGTGCGTGCTCGGCGATCTCCGCGGTGGTGGGGGCGCGGCCCGGCGTCGTCTGCGCCAGCTCCTTCGCCGAGCGGCGCACGCGGTTGCGCAGGTCCTGGACCCTGCGGGGGACGTGCAGGGTCCACATGTGGTCGCGGAAGTGGCGCTTGATCTCACCGGTGACGGTCGGGACGGCGTACGCCTCGAAGGCGCGGCCGCGGTCCGGGTCGTAGTGGTCGACGGCCTTGACGAGCCCGAGCGCGGCCACCTGGTACAGGTCCTCCAGGGCCTCGCCCCGGCCGCGGAAGCGGACGGCGATCCGCTCCGCCATGGGGAGCCAGGCCCGGACCACGTCGTCCCGCAGGGCCCGGCGCTCCGGGCCGTCGGGGAGCCGCCCGAGCCGTTCGAAGGCCTCGGCGGTGTCGGGGGCGTCGTCGTGCGGATGCTGCCTGGTGCTGGTGGCTGCGCGCATACCGCGCACCTCCTCAGCGGTGCCGGGTGGACGGACACCGGGGGAAGAGCGGGCTCGGACGGGTCGGTCCGAGACAGTCGTCCCCCCGCGGGACGTGCCTCCGGTCCGAAGCACTGAAGTGCCCTTTCCCGGCTCACCCTCCGATGAAACAAATCACTGTATATGAAGACATACCGCATTTGATGGGTGGCATCGCGTGGGCGACCGGTCCCTGGACGCCGGACGTGATGTACGGCACGCCCGCCCGCTGTCCGCCACCCGGCCCCGGCCGATTCCCGCAGGGCAGCGCATGATCAGTGATCAAGGCCCCGAAAACGCCGATCACCACGCAATCCGCTCGTTTGACAGTGCGCCGAGCCCCTGGATAGGAAGCAGCGTCCGAGGTCGAGAGGTGCAGCGTGTACGAGCCGAACGTGGTCGGTGACTGGCGGGAGTACGACGAGCGTGCCGGTCTGCGGGTGCGCGTCCACCGCCTGGAGCGGTCGGAGCCGCCGCGCGGACGGGACGACGCCGCCGAGGGGCTGACGTACTTCTGCCTGCGGGTGACCGTCGAGAACCGCGGCACCCGGCACTTCGGCGTCCACCTGGAGGACGGGCAGATCGACGTGCGGATCGGTCCCGACGGGGAGAGCGCCCTCGTCGACTGGCGCAACTCGCAGTTCATCGAGGGCTACGACGTCTACCCGCTGCGCCGGGCCACCGCGGTCCTCTACGGCGCCGGACCCGAGGCCGCGCTCAGCAGGGTGGACGTGCAGGTCCAGTTGCGCGTCGACGAGGAGTGGACCGAGCGCGCGCTGTGGTCCGGGGTCGTCGGACCCGAGGGCCAGGGCGGCTGCGCGCCCTCGACGGCGGTCCGGGACAGCCTCGCCCACCAGGTGAGCGACTTCCTGCGCGCGCAGGCGGAGGAGGGCACCGCCTGACGGCGTCCCTCAGCCGGGGCCGCCCGCCGCCCCGGCCTCCGGGTCCCGGTCCGAGGACGGCCACACGTACGGCAGGTCGTCGGGGACGCCGGGGAACAGTCCCGCGTACACGTCGGGCTCCTTGCGCACCAGCGCCGAGCGGTGGCTGAGGTGGAACGCGTCGTCGCCGAGCCACGGCGGCAGCTCCCCGGCCCGCGCCAGCGCCCCCTGGTCCCGCACCGGCTCGCCCGGACGGTTCGCGGCGAGCCCGGCGACCAGGGAGGCGGCGCAGCCGTCCTGGTGGCCCTGTTCCCGCCAGACCCGGCAGACCTCCAGGCCGTACCGGACCAGCGCCTCCTCGTAGCCCGTCCACATCCGCACCGCGGGATGGCGGCGCCAGCCGTACCCGGGCACGGTCAGACCGCGCAGCACCTGGAGCGCCTCCACCCGCTGCTTGCCCAGTCGGCGCCGGTCCAGGGCGAGGGCCGACTCCCGGAAGCCGGGGTGGGGCAGGAAGGTCTGCATGTCGGTCCCGCTCCGTTCGGCTAGCCCGCTGGCCGGTGACTCGCCGCCATGCCTCCCCCGTTCCCCCCGCCCTGACGCCGCCCGCGCCCCGATCCGAACCGCCGGTCACCCGACTGGGGGCGTGCGCGGGGATGGCGTACGGCGGGGGCGGGGTTGAGGTGCCACAGGGTGCCGTGGCGTGCCGCGGCGCGGGGGAACGGTTGTCGCTCCGATCCGGCGCGCTTCCTGACCGCCTACCACGAGGTGGCCGCGGCTGTCCGACGCGGCGCCGCCCGCCTCCGCCGGGGGAGAGCCGTAGCCTGGGCCCGGGAGCGCCGCCGCCGGCGCACCCCGCCCCCGGACCGACGGAGCCCCGCGCCATGACCCCCTGGACACCCGACGACCTCGCCCTGCTCACCGGTGCGCGGACCCTGCTCCTGACCGCCGGGGACGACGGCCACCCCGGCGTGGAGGTCGGCATGGTCCTGCTCGGCGGCGAGCTGTACGTCCGCGCCCACCGGGGCATCCGCTCCCGCTGGTACCAGGCGGCGCGGGACCACGGGCACGGGCGCGTCAGGGTCGGCGCCGTCACCCGCGACGTCCTGCTCACGACCGGCGACGGCGGGCCCGCCCACGAGATCGACGCCGCCTACCGGAGCAAGTACGGCCGGACGGCCGACGCCTTCGTCACCGGTCCCGTGGCCCGGGCCGCGACGGTGCGGATCCGTCCGGTGCCGTCGATGGCGGACGGGGCCGCGGTCTGAGGCGCTGACGGAAGGCGTCCTTCCCGGCGCCCACCGCGCGGGGAGACGAATGGACTTCGCCGGTGCCGCCGCGTCGCGGCACCAGGACAGTGAGCGGTGGGCGGACGGTGCCACGGCAGGGACGGGGACGACCGCGCTCGCCGGGCGGAGCGTGCCGCGCGCCCGCATCGCGATCCGGGAGCCGACATGACGAAGCCTCCGCCGCGTGGCGGAGGGCCGCCCGCTGACCGGGCGGGCTCACCGGGAGCGGGGAGGGTGTCATCCCGCCTCCGGGACGCACTGGTCTCTGACCAGGCCTCGCACAGTTCGAGGAGGATCCATCCCAGTCGGCGGAGCTAGCCGGCAGCGGCCCGGTAGCCGTCCGGCACCTCCTCAGACGTGACGGCGTGCCCGCGCTCGACGAACTGCGCCACCTCCGGTCCCGGTGCACGACCTCGGCGGTGATGGCGAGGTGCCTCAGCGGCGGCAGGCGGCTGGTCGACCAACCCGTTGAGGCACCCGTTCGGCGTAAGGAGGCCTGCATCGTGCTCGGTTACTCGTCCTTCGGTCGCCTGGTGGCGTTTCCGCGGGTGGCAGAGGTGGTGACGGTCGTCCGTCGAGGTTTCCCGCACTGTCGGTGACGAACGTTACGGATCGGTAGTGGGTTGGTCCGATGGCACGAGGGCGGACAAGGAGGCACGTTCGTTCCCGGTAGCAGCGATCGCTCCACGGGAGTTCCTGTGCGGCGGAGCTGGCCGATCATCTCTGCAGTGGAGACTCGAATGACGAAGAAGACCGCCCGTGCGCTGGCCGCACTGGCTGCCCTGGCACCCGCCCTCATACTCGCCCCCGCGGCGGTGGCCGACGACACCTCCAGCGGTGATCACACGATCACGCTGCACGCGACGCTGAACCCGATCCAGGTCAACAAGGTGACCGGCTCGGGAACCGCCACGGTGCGTCTGGAGGGCAACAGGGCCCACGTGATGGTCAAGCACAGCGGCCTCCTGGCCGGTGCCCCGCACGCCCAGCACTTCCACATCGGCGCCAAGGGCGTCTGCCCGCCCGAGTCGGCCGCGAAGAAGCACAACGGCAGCCTCTCCCTCAACACCACCGACGGCGCCCCGTTCTACGGGCCCATCGGCACCTCGCTGACCACCACCGGCGACACCAGCCCCAGCTCCGGACTGGCCGTGGACCGCTTCCCCGTCGGCGACAAGGTTCACTACGAACGCACCGTCACCCTCAGTGACGAGGCCGCCAAGAGCCTGCGCGAGGGCACCGGCGTCGTCGTCGTGCACGGCATCGACTACAACGGCAACGGCAAGTACGACAACGTCCTCGGCCCCAGCGACCTTGACCCCTCACTGCCCTCCGAGGCCACCGACCCCGCCCTGTGCGGGCCGCTGAAGATGGCCGCCAAGGGCGCCGTCCACGCCGGGCAGGGCGGCACCCAGACCCCCGTCGACACCGCCGCAGCCGCCGCTGGTGGCGCTCTCCTCGTCGGGGCCGTGGCCGTCTACGGGCTGCGCCGCCGCGGCGTCCGCCAGGGCTGATCCGGCCGATATGGCGTTGCGCACGCTCAGGGGCCGTCGCGGTGTCCGCACCGCGACGGCCGCCGTCTGCGCCACCGCGGGGCTGAGCCTGCTGGCGACCGCGTTCCTGTCCCACCAGCCGCCGCCACCCGCCCCGCCGTCGTCGGCCCGCGCCCCGATGCAGCCGCCCGCGGCGCCGGAGGGCCCCGGCCGGGAAACCCCGGCGCTGCCCGCCTCCGCACCAGTCCGCATCACGGCCCGACGCATCGGCCTTGCCGCGCGCGTGGAAGCAGTCGGCACCGCTGAGGACGGCTCGGTGGCCCTGCCAGCCGGTCCCGACCAGGTCGGCTGGTACACCGGCTCCGCCACCCCCGGAGAAAGAGGCAACGCCATCCTGGCCGCGCACCTGGACTCCACCAGCGGCCCCGCCGCCTTCTACAGCCTGGGCGCCCTGCGAAAGGGCGACCGCATCACCGTCGAGCGTGAAGACGGCCATGACGCACACTTCACCGTCACCGCGATGCGCGTCTACGCCAAGAGCGCCGTGCCCTCCCAGGCGGTCTACGGCCCGACCGCCCACCCGCAACTGACCCTCATCACCTGCGCCGACTGGGACGCGAGAGCGAAGAACTACCGGGCCAACCTGGTCATCACCGCCCGCCCCGCGGGGGAGTAGCGAAGCCGCTCCCCCGAAGCGCGCAGTCCGGCACCGGAGTTCTGAGATCTCTGGCACATGGCTTGAACCATGGCTGCGGGTGTGCCCAGCCCACGCACCGAACGATCCTGGCTCCGGGCACATGCTGGAGAGGCTCCGCGCCCTCGGCATCCGGGACTCGCTGACAGGCATCGGCGGTGAGCGCGTCTGCCCGCGCCGAGCGGGCCGGTCGAACCCAGGCCGTCCCCAGCCTCCAGCTGCGACAGGTGCCGCCGGGAGACCCACAGGACGACGGGCGGCACGGTGGCGCGGCCCGCCTGGACCAGCCGTAGCCAGCGGGGTACGTACACGGCGGTGCTGCGGTGTTCCACGGCGCGGGCC
This sequence comes from Streptomyces sp. NPDC006997, assembly GCF_040635175.1. NCBI lineage: Bacteria > Bacillati > Actinomycetota > Actinomycetes > Kitasatosporales > Streptomycetaceae > Streptomyces > Streptomyces sp. NPDC006997. The sequence goes on along the minus strand of NZ_JBEYHH010000028.1, from coordinate 92,264 downwards.
AACCGGTCGGCGACCGGGTCCGCGGGCCGCGCGCGGCGGGCCGGTGGGGGCAGGTGGGCGCGCAGCTCGCGCAGGACCGGGCGGTCGTCGGGGTCGCGGATCATGTCGGTGCCGACCCAGTCGAGGTAGGCGATGCCCACGGCGACACCGTGGTGGGCGACCTCCGCGCGCAGCCCGTGGGCGAACGCCTCCACGCCCGTCTTCGAGGCGCAGTAGGCGCTCATCATCGGGACGGCGCCCAGCGCGGCCAGCGAGGCGATCTGGAGGTGGTAGCCCGCGGTGCGGCGCAGGTCGGGCAGGAAGGCGCGGGCCGTGTGGGCGCTGCCGGTCAGGTTCACCTCGACGACCCGGGCCCACTCGGCGGGCTCCGACGTGGCGAACGGGCCGCCCAGCGCGATCCCGGCGTTGGCGACCACGACGGACGGCGGTCCGAGCCGCTCGCGCACCTCGCGGGCGGCGGCGTCCAGCGCGGCCGGGTCGGTGACGTCGGCCTCCACCGCCAGCGCGGGGGTCGGCAGCGCCGCCGCCACCTCGTCCAGGAGCGGCTTCTCCAGGCCGAGCAGGGCGAGCCGGGCACCCCGCAGGGCGCACACGCGGGCCAGCGCGGCGCCCAGTCCGCGCGCGGCGCCGGTGACCACGACGGTGCGGTTCCTCAGCGGGCTGCCGGTCACGGGCCGCCCCTTCCCGTCGGGGACGCGGGGATCACGCGGGGTCGCCGGTGCGGTCGCGGCGGGTGAGGGCGTGCTGCACCCGGGTGAGACCGCCCCACCGGCGCTGGCGCAGGGCGGCGCGCGCGGCGTTGGCGCCCGGCGCCCCGTGCACCCCGCCGCCCGGGTGGGCCGCCGCGGAGGCGAGGTAGAGACCGGCCACGGGGGTCTCCGGCCGCCCGGTGCCGGGCACGGGCCGGAAGACGAGTTGCTGGTGCATGGCGGCGGTGCCGCCGTTGATGGCGCCGCCCGCCAGGTTGGCGTTGAGGGCCTGGAACGTCGGCGGGGCCAGGACGCGGCGGGCCCGGACCAGCGCGCGGAAGCCGGGCGCGAACCGCTCCACCTGGCGTTCGACCCGGTCGGCCATGAGTTCCCGCTCCCTGGCGTCCCAGGCGCCGGTGATGCCCTCCTCGCCCGCGTCGCCGCGGATGTCGTGCGGGACGTGGGTGTAGGCCCAGGCGGACTCGGTGCCGCCGGGGGAGCGGGTCGGGTCCGTGGTGGTCATCTGGCCCAGCAGCGAGAAGGGGCGGTCGGGGACCTGCCGCATGGCGATCTGGGCGGCGAACCGGGTCAGCTCGTCGAGCCCGTCGGCCAGGTGCACGGTCCCCGCCCCGGCCGCCTCCGCGCAGCTCCACGGCACCGGCCCGTCCAGCGCCCAGTCCACCTTGAAGGTGGCGAAGTCCCACTCGAAGCGCCGCAGGTCGGCGAGGACCTGGTCGGGCAGGTCCTCCGGCGGGACCAGGCCGCCATAGAGCGCGGGCGCCGACACGTCCGCGAGCACGGCGCGGCGCGCGGCGACCGTCTCGCCCCCGGCCGTGCGCACGCCCACCGCTCGCCCGGCACGGACCACGACCCGGTCGACGCGCTGCCCGCAGCGCAGGGTGCCGCCGTGGGCGCGCAGCCGGTGGACCAGGGCCGCGGTGAGGGCGCCGGAACCGCCGACCGGCGCGGGGAATCCGTAGGTCTGGCCGAGCATCGACATCAGCCAGCCGAAGCCGCCGCTCCCGGCCGCCTCGGGCGCGAGGTCGGCGTGCAGCGCGTTGCCCGCGAGGAGCAGTCGGCCGCCCTCGCCGCCGAACTCCTCCTCGCCCATCCGGCGCACCGGCAGCACCAGCGTGCGCGCCAGTCGGAGGCCGCCCCCGCCGCGCAGCCGCAGGGCCAGCCGGGCGCCCGCCCGGAGCGGGGGGAACGGCGTGAAGAGGGCGTCGAGGATGTCGGCCCGGTAGCGCTCCCACACCGCGTGCAGGCGGTCCCAGGCGGCGCCGTCGCCGGGCGCGAAGGCGTCGAGGGAGGCGGCGGTGGTGCCGGGGTCGCGGTCGAGGACCGCGCAGGTGCCGTCGGTCAGCGGGTGGGCGAGGACGTGCGGGGCGTGGGCCCAGCGCAGTCCGTGGTCCCGCAGCCGCAGCCCGGCCAGCACCGGGGAGGCGGCGGCCAGCGGGTAGAAGGAGCTGAACAGGTCGTTGACGAAGCCGGGGGCGACCTCGCGGTCGTGGCGGACCGCGCCGCCCGGTTCGGGCTGCTCCTCCAGGACCTCGACGCTCCAGCCCGCGTCCGCCAGCAGGTTGGCCGCCACCAGCCCGTTGGGACCCGCCCCGACGACCACGGCGTCAGGCATGGCCGGTCTCCGTCCCCCACCCCACGGTCCCCGCGGTGTCCGCCGGGTCGGGACGGCGCCCGCCGCCCGCCTCGCAGAGCTTGGCGAGCCGGTCGAGCATCGCCCGGTGCCGCACCTGGATCAGTGCCTCGACGCCCACGTTGTGCAGCAGGCCGCCGGGGCCGCGCAGCGGATGCTCGTCCACGATGACCAGGCACTGTTCGCCCCACGGCCGCAGCTCGATGGCGATGCGGGCGGTGCCCAGACGGCCCGCCTTGGCCTCGATCTCCAGCCGGGAGCCCGGTTCGCGGTGTCTGACCACGGACACGTTGCGCAGCCGGAGCGGCCCGAGCTGGACCTGGTAGACGATCGTCGCGCCGACCTCGGGCCAGCGCCCGGCCTCGGGGGTGACGTTCGAGGGCCCCACCACCCAGTCCACGTACCGGTCGCCGTCCGCGAGGACGGCCCAGACGGCCTCCGGGGTGGCCGCGATCAGTCGGTGCCGCACCGCCACGTGTGCCTCCCGTACCAGGTGAGACGTCATCGCATGGACGATGCACGGGGTTCCCCGTTGACGGCGGCCCAACCGGGCAGGGCGGCGGGTGGCGCCGCCCTGCCCGGAGCGGCTCAGTGCGGGATGCCGTCGATGATGTCGCGGGCGCCCTGCCGGAGCAGGGACACCGCCACGGACGTGCCGAGGGTCGCCGGGTCGAGGCGGCCCGCCCACTCGTGGGCGTTCAGCCGGGTCTTGCCGTCCGGGGTGAACACACACGCCCGCAACGACAGCTCCCCGCCGCGGTCCACGCGCGCGTACCCGGCGATCGGGCTGTTGCAGTGCCCTTGCAGGACGTGCAGGAACATCCGCTCGGCGGCGGCCTCCCGGTGGGTGTCCGGATCGCCGAGCGCGCTGACGGCGTCGATCAGCGCGGTGTCGTCCTCCCGGCACTGGAGCGCCAGGATGCCCGCGCCGATCGGCGGCATCATCGTCTCCGGCGAGAGCACCTCGCTGATCACGTCCCGGCGTCCGATGCGCTCCAGGCCGGAGACCGCGAGCAGCAGCGCGTCCGCCTCACCGGCGGCGAGCTTGGCCAGCCGCCGGTTGGCGTTCCCGCGGAACGGCACGCAGGTGAGGTGCGGGTGCGAGGCGGCCAGCTGGGCGACGCGGCGCACCGAGGAGGTGCCGACACGGGTTCCGGGCGGCAGCTCGTCCAGGGTGAGCCCGCCCGGGTGCACCAGGGCGTCCCTGATGTCGTCCCGGGCGAGGAACGCGGCGAACACCGTGCCCGCGGGCAGCGGCCGGTCCGCGGGCACGTCCTTGACGCAGTGCACGGCCAGGTCGGCCTCCCCGGCGAGCAGCGCCGCGTCGACCTCCTTGGTGAACGCGCCCTTGCCCTCGACCTGAGACAGGTCGCCCAGCCACTTGTCGCCGGTGGTCCTCACCGGTACGACCTCGGTGCGCACGCCGGGGTGGTGGGTGGCCAACTCGGCCCGGACGCGCTCCACTTGGGCGAGCGCCATGGGGGAGTCACGGGAGACGACACGGATCAGCTCGGGAACTGACATGCCGGACACCATAGCCCCGTCCCGCCCCTCTGGGTGCCCCGGGGCGCCCGCGCCGGGTGTCACGCGTACGGGTCGAAGGGGATGCCCGACGGCTTCGCGGACGCGAGGTGGGAGGCGAAACTGTCGTCCTTCAGGCCGAAGTGGGCGCTGCCGAAGTCGTAGGCGGACAGCTTCTCCCTGATGCCCGCCGGGTAGCCGTTCCAGCCCACCAGCGGCGGGTACTGCCAGGTGCCCTTGTGGTTCTCCGGCGGCTCGTCGTTGGAATTGGCGGCGCGGAAGCAGTGGGTGCCGATGCCGTCCTTGTGGTAGACGACCTTGGCGTGGGTGCCGTCCCACCGTATCCGCGACCGGTCGTGGACGGTGAACGAGCCGTGGTTGGACGTCGACACGTACTGGGCGACGCCGTCCCGCACCCACACCACGACGTGCTCCCAGTCGTGCCGGTGCCCGCCGAGGCTGGTGCCGGGCAGCGCCTGGTCCTTCTCGAAGTACGAGGCGTACACGTAGCCGCACCAGCCGTTGTTGCACTTGTAGCGCGAGTACCCGTTGGTGTTGTCGAGGTCGGAGGCGTCCCGGCAGTTGCCGTTCAGGGCGCCGGTCGGGTTCAGGCCACCGTTCACCGTGCCGTCGGCGCTGATGGCGGGGGTCGCGTAGCAGCCGTCGGTGTCGTAGTCGTAGGCGGGCTGGAACGCGCGCTCCGCCGCCTCGGCGTTGGCGGGCAGCGCGGGGGGCGGGGCGGCGAACGCGACGGCGGGGAAGGCGATGACGAGGGCGGCGGCACCGCCGAGCCCGGTGAGCCATCTGCGGCGAAGAAGCGCGGACTTCAGGGACACTGTGTCCTCCTCAGGACCCGGTGCAGCCCAACGGCTGTGGGGGGATGGGGAGTTCAGCTTCGCCGATCTTCAGGGGCGGGCCAAGGGGTCACGGGCGTACCCGTGGTGAAGCGCAGCCCAATATTTCCGGCCGCGTGGCCCGCGAGCCGGTCGATTGACGGCGTGTCAGACCGCATCGCCGGGAATGTCCGCCGCCGACTCCTCCGGCGTGAGGTCCGGCCGCAGCCGCAGCCAGGACGGCTGCCGCAGCATCCCGGCCCGGGTCCGGGTGGAGAACCGGACCTCGCCCACCAGCCGGGGCCGCACCCAGTGCGCGCCCGGCACCTTCGGCACCGGGGTGAACGGGCATACGGAGGTCTCCTCGGCCCGCAGCAGCGCGGCCAGCCCGGTCCGCTCGGCGTCGCTCCACCCGGTGCCCACGCTGCCGACGTACCGCAGCCGCCCCGCGGCCCGCTGGCCGACCAGGACCGCGCCGGGCAGGCCCGCGAGCCGCCCCTTGCCGGGCAGCCAGCCGCCGAGGACGACGTCCACGCCCTGCATGTTGCGGATCTTGATCCAGGCCCGGGAGCGCACCCCGGGCTCGTACGGCGAGTCCAGCCGCTTGCAGACCAGCCCCTCCAGACCGTGCTCCCGGGTCGCGCGCAGCGCCGCCTCGCCGTGCCCGGTGAGCGCGGCCGGGGTCGACCAGAACGCCCCCGCGAGACCGAGCCCCTCCAGCAGCTCCCGCCGCCGCGCGTACGGCTGCCGCAGCAGCGGGCGCCCCGCCAGGTACGGCACGTCGAACAGCACCAGATGCACCGGCACCTCGGCCGCCCGGCGCGCGGCCCGGCCGGGGGAGTGCGCCAGCCCCATCCGCGACTGGAGCAACTGGAAGTCGCCGCGCCCCTGTTCGTCCAGGGCCACCACCTCCCCGTCCAGCACCGCCGCGGTGCCCCCGAGCGCGGCACCGAGCGGCCGCAGCTCCGGGTAGGCGCCGGTGATGTCCTCCCCCGACCGGGCGCGCAACACCAGCGTCCCGTCCCCGGCGAGGTACACGATCACCCGCTGCCCGTCCTGCTTGGTCTCGTACGCCCACCGCGCGTCCTGCGTGGCGGGCGGCAGGGGACCGGGGGTGGCGAGCATGGGCGCGATCAGCGGCAGGGTCACGGCAGAGATGTCGACACCCTGGACGACCATCACGCGGGAGACTGGCGCCGTTCCTCCCAACGGAGGACGCCGCCCGGCCGGTCGCCCCGCTGGCGTGGTGCGCCGCGCTCGCGGCTCGCTCAGGGGTCGTGTGACGGGGGCAGATCGTTGCGTAAGGCAATGACATGGTAAAATACGCCCCATGTCCACTCCACCGCTCCCCACCGACCCCGCCTCCCCGGAGGTGGCCGAGATCGAGCGTGCCCTCACCCGCATCGCCTATCTCGGCACCCGCGCCCGGCAGCACGAGCGGCTGATGGCGCTGGCGGGCGTCCCCCTGGACCGGGCGGCGGTGGCGCTGCTGCGCCAGATCGCGGACACGGAGCCCCTGCGCCCGGGGGAGCTGGCCCACCGGCTCGGCGTGGAGGCGTCCCATGTGACCCGTACGGTGCAGCAGTTGCACAAGGCCGGGTACGTCAGCCGGGTCCCCGACCCCGAGGACCGCCGCGCCCAGCGCATCGAGCTGACCGCCGAGGGGCGCGGCGCCGTCGACCGCATCCGGGCCGTGGGCTCCCGGGGCATGCAGCAGGCCCTCGCGCACTGGACCCCCGAGGAACTACGCCAGCTGGCCACCCTCTTCCACCGCATGGTCGACGACTTCGTCGCCTACGCCGCCGACGAGGAGACGGAGTCGCGGGTTCCGGCCTAGGGTCCTTCGGGCGGACCTCCGCGGCGTCGCGACGCGCGGCACGCCGAGAGCGCGCACCGGACGCCGCTCCTGCCTCCACGGAGATCCGTCAGGAGGACTCCGGACCCCTCCCGCTCCCCCGCGCTACCAGCGAGTAATATCGCCGGGCAGGTAACCAGAGGAGGCACCGTGTCCCGGTCCGAACGTTCGCCGTTGCTGCTCGCCGGTCTGCTGGCCGCCGCGGGGGTGGCGCACTTCGCCGTCCCGCGGCAGTTCGACGCGATCGTCCCCCGGGGACTGCCCGGTTCGCGCCGGACCTACACGTACGCCAGTGGCGCCGCCGAACTCGCGCTCGCCGCCGGGGTGGCGCTGCCCCGCACGCGGCGGGTCGCCGCGCTCGCCTCGGCCGCGTTCTTCGTCGGTGTCTTCCCCGCCAACGTGAAGATGGCCGTCGACTGGCGGCACCGGCCCACCCCGCAGAAGGCCACCGCCGTCGCCCGGCTGCCGCTCCAGGTGCCGCTGGTGCTCTGGGCGCGCGGCGTCGCGCGGAACGCGGCCAGCCGCTGACCGAGCGGCTGTTCAGCCGCCCTCGTCCGCGGCGACCTGCGCGAGCGTACGGCCGCTGCGTGCCGAGCGGGCCCGGCGTGGGTCCGGCGTACCGCCGCGTCCGCGTCCCCGGCCCGCCTTGACCAGCAGCCACGCGTTGTCGCCCTGGCCGCGGAAGCGGGTGAGGGCGTACTCGCCGCGCAGCTTGGCGCCGGAGAGGCGGAACGTGGCGTGTCCGCGCTCCAGGGACGCGGCGAAGTCCACCGGGCGCCCCCGGCGGTCGTGGCTGAGCGGCTCGTAGGTGCCGTGGTCCCCTACGATCACCGTGCCGCCGCCGTACTCCCCGCGTGGGATGACGCCCTCGAACTCCTCGTACTCCAGCGGATGGTCCTCCGTCGGCACCGCCAGCCGCTTGTCCTGCGGGTCCGCCGACGGGCCCTTCGGCACGGACCACGACTTCAGGACGTCGTCCACCTGGAGCCGGAAGTCGAAGTGCAGGGTGCTCGCGTCATGGATCTGCACCACGAACCGGGGCCGCTCGCCCTCGGTGCCGGGCCGCCCCTCGGGCTCGCGCGTGCGCCCGAAGTCCCGCTTGCCGCGGTACTCCCGCAGCCGGTCGCTCCCACCCACCTCCGGCTCCTTCCCGTACGCCGTGCCACAGGGCTCTGCCCCCGGGTACCCCGGGCGGCGGGCGGTCAGGACCCCGCTGTCGCCAGGCGCGCCCCGCGCTGCCACGATCTCTGGTGGTACCGGCACCGACGACCAGCGGAGCGCGTATGACGACGGACGAGGCCATGGCGTACGACGGGACGGCGGCGGAGGCCGCGGGGGTCGAGGTGCTTCCGGTCGCCGGGCACATCGGCGCCGAGGTCACCGGCGTCGACCTCGCGGCCGACCTGGACGACGCCCAGGTGGCCGCCGTGTGGGCGGCGGTGCTGCGCTGGAAGGTGGTCTTCTTCCGCGGGCAGCGGCTCGACCACGCCGCCCACGTGCGGTTCGCCCGCCGCTTCGGCGAGCCCGTGGTGCTGCCGCGCCGCGGCTCCGCGTCGCCGCCCGGCGTGCCGGAGGTGGAGACCACCGCCGACCGCCTCGAACTGGGCGGACGGTACGGCATGGAGCACGAGGAGTGGCTGCTGCGGCGCCGCCACACCCTGCTGCGTGGCTGGCACTGCGACCACGGCGCCCGTGTCGACCCGCCCGCCGCGACGATCCTGCGCGCCGAGACCGTCCCGCCCTACGGCGGCGACACCACCTGGTCCAACCTGGCCGCCGCCTACGCCGGACTCTCCGCGCCGGTGCGCGACTTCGTCGCCGGGCTGCGGGCCGAGCACCGGCTCGGCGTCGGCTACCAGGCGCGGCCCGGCGACGACGCCTACGTACGGCACCTGCTGGACCACCAGGTCGCCACCCTGCACCCGCTGGTACGGGTGCACCCCGAGACCGGTGAGCGGGTGCTGTTCGTCAACGGGTACTACGTCGAGCGGATCGACGGGCTCTCCCGGCCCGAGAGCCAGGCCGTCCTGGACCTGCTCCTCGAACAGGCGGTGCGGCCCGAGTACACCGTCCGGTTCCGCTGGGAGGCGGGCAGCGTGGCCTTCTGGGACAACCGCGCCACCATCCACCTCGCCCCGAGCGACACCGCCCACCTCGGCCACCCGCGCGTGATGCACCGGGTGATGCTCTCCGGGGACCTGCCGGTCGGGCCGGACGGCCGGGCGTCGGAGGCGCTGGTGGGGAGCGAGCCGGGACGCTGGTGACGGGGACGACGTGACAGGGCCGGAACGCGTGTGCCCGAGGTACGGGCGCACGCGTTCCGGCCCCCCGCGGCCGTCCGGGCTCAGTCGAACGGGTCCAGCGTGAGGTACGCCTGCCGCGGGTCGCTGTCGTGGACGAGGGACTCGTGGTTGCCGACGTCGTCGAAGGCGAAGGCGTACGCCTTGCCGTCGGCCATCCGGTCGTGGATGACCCGGGCGTAGTGGTTGGTCACGGAGTCCTGGTAGAAGCCCGCGGCCGAGGTGTCGGGCTGGTGGGGGTTGGTGAGCAGCGTGGAGCGGTTGAAGCCCGCGCAGAGCGTGCGGGAGATCGGGCCGCGCACCTGGTCGTTGGGGGCGTCCAGGAGGCGGTGGCAGCCGAACACGCTGGGCGCGTCCGGCTTCTGGAAGCTGGTGACGACCGCGCCGGAGGAGTTGGTGAAGTGCATGACGCCGCCCGAGACCCGGCCGTAGTACTTGATGTCCGGCCGGTCACCGAACGGGGTCACCGTCAGCGTCGTCGTGGCGTACTTCTGCCAGACCCGGTTGACGTAGTCGTCCAGGACGGAGGCGGGGAGCGCCCCGGTCTCCAGGCCGTAGGCGGGGGAGAGGGCGCGCAGCACGGTGCCGTCGGAGCGGGTCTGCAGCAGCCCCGACCAACCGCCCGGCTGGGCCCGCAGCGCGTCGAGGACGCCGCGGTAGCCGCCCGGCTTGAGCCGTCCGGTGCTCGTCGTGCTGCCGTCGGCGCGCTGTACGCCGACCGAGTACGGCGCGGAGAACATGTCGACCTGGGTGCTGTTGAGCCACAGGCCGGAGTCGTTGAGCGTGTACTCCGACCAGTTGAAGAGGATGTTCCGGTTGGGGTCGCTGGGGTTCTGCACGGCGGGCTGGACCAGGCCGCCGGTGGCGAGTCTGAAGTCGAGCTTCTGGCCGTAGGAGAAGTAGATGCGGCCGGAGAGCTTGGGAATGCGGATGGTCTTGGTCTGTCCGGCGGCGGGGCCGGGGATGGCCGCGTCCGGCGCGGGCACCGGCGGGGCGCCCCCGGCGGGCCAGGCGTGGAACGTGCCGCTGGCGTCGGCCCAGCCCTGCTGACCGGTCGTCAGGGAGGTGCCGAGGACGTAGACGTGGACCGCGTCGCCGCGGCCGGAGTTGTTCTTCAGCTGGAGCGGGATGGAGTCCGGTACCGCGGCGTGCGCCGAGGGACCGGAGCCCAGTGTGAGGGCCGTGCCGAGCAGGGTGGCCGCGGTGGCCATGGTCAGCAAGCGGCGGGTGAGACGCGCGAGCACTCTCTGCACCTCCGTGCGGGTGTACGTGGGGGGAGTGGGGGTGAGTCGGCCGGGTGGGGGGTTGGTCCGTACCAGTTCGTGAGAGCGCTCTCAGAATCCCGCTAGGGCGCGTGCATGTCAATGCGTGGGGCGGTCTGCGGCACGCTCGCGCGGGTGCCGCCGATCGTCCCGCTACGCGAAGCGCGAGACGTCCCCCGCCCCGTGGCGGACGATCTCCGCCTCGCCCCCCGAGAAGTCGATCACCGTCGTCGGTTCGGTGCCGCAGTCTCCGGAGTCCACCACGCCGTCCAGGACGTGGTCGAGCCGGTCCTTGATCTCCCAGCCCTGGGTCATCGGCTCGTCCTCGTCGGGCAGCAGCAGGGTGCTGGACAGCAGCGGCTCGCCGAGGGCGGCCAGCAGGGACTGGGCGACGACGTGGTCCGGGATGCGCACGCCGACCGTCTTCTTCTTCGGGTGCTGGAGCATCCGCGGCACCTCCTTCGTCGCCGGGAGGATGAAGGTGTAGCTGCCCGGCGTGGAGGCCTTGATCGCGCGGAACACGTCGTTGTCCACCCGTACGAACTGGCCCAGCTGCGCGAAGTCCTGGCACACCAGCGTGAAGTGGTGCCGGTCGTCCAGGTGCCGGATCGACCGGATCCGCTGCACGCCGTCGCGGCTGCCGATGCGGCAGCCCAGCGCGTAGCAGGAGTCCGTCGGGTAGGCGATCAGCGCGTCCGCGCGGATGCTGTCGGCGACCTGCGCGATGGTGCGCGGCTGGGGGTTGTCGGGGTGCACGTCGTAGTACTTCGCCATCCGCTGAGCTTATGCCGGGCGCACGGGTGGAGCGCGCGCGGACCCGCTGCCGGGCGGAGAGGCGGGTATGACGCGGCCCTCCTCGTCACCGGCGTCCTCTGCCTCGTCGGCACCGCCCTCGCCGCCGTCGGCATCCGCCCGAGCGCCGCGACCGCGGCCCACCGCGCGACCGCGGCCCACCGCGCGACCACGGCCCACCGCGCGACCACGGCCCACCGCGCGACCGCGGCGGGGCCCGGCATCCCGCGCCGGGCCCCGCCCGCGTGACCGGGGGCGTTGTCGGTGCCGTGGGGTAACGTCCGGCGTGGGGTACCGGAGCCGTACGGGGAGAGGAGGAGGTCACATGGTCGGCGCGGAGGACAGCGCCCACCCGGGGCCGCGGCCCACCTGGGCGGAGGAACTCCTCGACCACCTGCGGCCCACCTCCCGCGACGTGGACCGGGTCGTCACCTGGCTCGCGCACACGGCGGGCGCCGAGGTCTCCCTCACCGACGACACCGGCACCCTGATCGCGGGCACCGCGGTACCGCTGGACGAGGACCTCGTCGCCGACCTCACCTCCGGCCGCATCGCGGCCGCCGCGTGGGCCGCGGAGGGCCGCCACCTGCGCCTGGCGCGGGTGGAGCTGCCGCCCCCGGCCGCCTCGGGCGTGCTGGCCGTCGCCCGCCCCGGCCCCTTCGACCGCCGCACCGCCGAGATGGTCGGCCACACCGCGGGCGTCATCGACGTACTCCTGCGGGCCCGCGAGACCACCGCCGCCGGGCACCGGCTCGAACGTGCCGCCGCCGACCTGCGGCTGGCCATCCTCCAGTTGCTGATGGTCGAGGACACCGTCTCGGCCCGCCGGGTCGCCGCCGGGCTCTGGCCGGGCCTGCTGGACACCGACACCGCCAGCGTGCACGTCGTCGAGAGCCACCCCGGCGACCGGGACCGGCTCGCCGCCGAGTGCCTCGACGCGATCGGGGAACGCGCCCTGGTGGTGCGCTGCCCCGCCATGGACCAGCACGTGATCATCCTGACCCCCGGCGAGGCGGAGACCGGCGCGCTGCGCGACCTGGTCCGGCCGCGCCCGCACACCTTCCTCGGCGGCAGCGCCCGCCAGCGCCTCGCCCAGACGGCCACCGCCTACGGACAGGCCGTCAGCGCCCTCGCCGTCGCCCGCTTCCGCCCCGACAAGGCCGCGGTGTACGCCGAGCGCAGCCACCCCGAACGCCTGATGGACCCCGCCGCGCTGCGTGCCTGGACCGCCCGGGTGCTGCGCCCGCTGGACAGCCTGCCGCACCACACCCGCGCCGAACTGCTCGCCACCACCCGCCTGGGCCTGGAGTTCACGGCCGTGAGCACCGCGAAGATCCTCGGCGTCAGCCGCAACACCGTCCGGGCCCGGATGGAGCGCGTGGAAGCGCTGCTGGGCGCCGACTTCTCCGACCTCACGGCCCGGGCCGCCGTCCACCTCGCCGTGAACACCGAGGCCGGACTGGACGCCGTACCGGACGACGGTGACGTCCCGGCCGCCCCCGGGTTCGCCGAGCTGCTGGCCGGGCCCGCCGTGCGCGCCTGGGCGGCCGGGCTGCTGGGCCGCCTGGAGCACGACACCCGCGATCTGCGCCGGACCCTGAGCGGCTGGATCGCCGCCGGGGGCAACGCGGAACGCGCCGCGCACCTGCTCGGCGTACACGCCCAGACGGTGCGCGAACACGTCCGCAGCGCCGAGCCGGTCCTCGAACGCCAGCTGCTGACCTCCGGAGCCGACCTCTACGAGACCGTGCTCGCCCATCTCGCCCTGGGGGCCGTGCCGGCACCCACCCTGTGCGGGCCAGGGCACGAAACGGGCACCGAACCCGGCAATCCGGACTCGCCTGTGCACGATTGAGCCCTCCGCGGGCGGAAGCAGGCATCGCGACGATTCACAAGCGAGGCGTTTCCCACGTAAGTTCGACGAGCGCGCGGGGGCACGACCGGAACGGGGGACCGGTCGGGCCCCCCGATCCGTGTCACGGCCTCAGCGGCCCGGGAGGCGGTGGCGGGGGCAGCGGCCGTCACGGCAGCCCCGGACCCGTGACCCGCTCCGCCCCGCGCACCGGCTCCAGCACGGCGAGCGTGCCGTTGGCCTGCCGCAGGGCGAGTTCCAGGGTGACGGGGGCGTGCAGCGCGCCCGATCCGTCCGGCGGGATCACCCACTCCAGGAAGCGGGCGGGCCGGTACGGCGGCGGCACCGCGACCCAGGCGCCGCTGGTCGCGTGGCGCAGCCCGGCGCCGATCCAGCGGCTGTCGCGGTCCGGCGGCAGGAAGAACCCGACCCGGTGGGCCGCCGTGTCCACCAGCGTCGGCCCCGGCACCGGCAGCGAGGGCCGCCAGAGCAGGTCCAGGGCGAGCAGCCCCAGCCGGTCGGGCACGCTCACCAGATCCCAGTAGCGTCCCGCCTCCAGCAGGGCGATGCCCTCGCCCTGGTCCCAGCCCCGCTTGCACGCCCGGGGGTTCGGGGCCGCGGCGGCGAGCCACTCCACGCCGCGTGCCCACAGTGTGTTGCTCATGATCGACTCCGCCTGCTGTCTGGTACGGCCCTTGCTGTCCGGTACGGTCCCCCGGCTCACCGTTCGGGCCCTCGCGTGCTCGTGGATATTTCTACGGCGCGCGTCGGTGCGGAAGGGGTGGCGTGGCCTGGCGCTTTGCCGGAGCGTTCCTGCGCCGTGGGCGCGTTCGACGACGCCGTGTGTGTGCGAGGACCACGGGTACCCGGGCGGCGTCGCGAACCCGAAGCGAACCCAACGCCAAGGAGGCCCGTATGACCAGCCAGACGGAGACCGGCGGCGTCACCGGTACCCGCGACAGGGACTACAACCTGATCTGGTACGTGGAGTCCTGCCTGGACAACGCGCTGCGTCTGGAGCAGTACATCGAGGACGCCGAGCGCGACAAGGACTCCGAGGTCGCGGAGCTGTTCCGCAAGGCCCAGGCCGACAGCCGCAAGGGCGCCGAGCTGGGCAAGGGACTCCTCCGCGCACGCCTCGACGGCGGCTGAGCCCGCCCGGCACGTCGGCATCCGGCCCTGGCCGGGGGAGACGGGAGACGGGAGATCCTCACCCCGCCAGGGCCGTCCGCGCGGCGTCGACGGCCTGGCGCGGGTAGCCGCCACCGAAGAGCACCGCGTGCACCAGGAGAGGGAAGAGCTGGTGCACGCCGACGCGTGCGCGCCAGCCGTCCGCGAGCGGCCGTACCTCCGCGTAGCCCGCCACGACCCTCTCCAGGTGCGGGCAGCCGAACAGCCGCAGCATCGCCAGGTCCGTCTCCCGGTGCCCGCCGTGCGCCGCCGGGTCGATCAGCCGGACCCGGCCGTCCGAGCCCCAGAGCACGTTGCCGTTCCACAGGTCGCCGTGCAGCCGCGCCGGTGGCTCCGGCGGCCCGGCCAGCTCCGGCAGCCGCGCGCACACCTCCTCGACCACACCCGCGTCGGCGGACCGCACCGCACCCGCGTCGACCGCCTGGCGCAGGTACGGCAGCACGCGGTGCTCGGCGTACCAGCCCGCCCACTCCGCGCCCGGCTCGTTGCGCATCGGCGCGCGCCCGATGTACGCGTCCACGCTCCCGCCGGGCGGTCCGGCGCCGAACGCGGGCGCGCCCGCCGCGTGCAGCGCGGCCAGCTCCCGGCCGAACCGCACGGCCGCCGCAGCGTCCGGCGCCCCGGTCGTCACCCGCTCGGTCACCAGCCAGTCGGCGTCCCGCCCGTACACCTCGGGCACCCGCACCGCGTCCGCGTCCCGCAGCCACGCCAGGCCCGCCGCCTCGGCCCGCACGGCACCGGGCGCGTCACCGCGCTTGGCCACCGCCACCCGCCCGTCGTCGAGCCCGGCCTCCACCAGCGTCCCCGACAGCCCCCGCCGCCACACCACCCGCCGCCCGGTGAGCCGCGCCACCGCGCCCACGGCCGCCTCGACCGCCCGCCCCGCCGTCATGAGCGCGGGTTCCCGACTCCACAGCTCCTCACGCCGCCCAAGCGTAGGGCGTGCGGCGGGAGTCCCGCCTGCCCCGCGACGCCGGGGACGCGCTGGGCCCGCCCCGCCTCACGGCAACGGCTGCTCCGCCCAGATCACCTTGCCGCCCGGCAGGTAGCGGGTGCCCCAGCGTTCGGCGAGCTGGGCCACCAGGAACAGGCCGCGCCCGCCCTCGTCCGTCATCGCGGCGTAGCGCAGGTGCGGGGCGGTGCTGCTGCCGTCGGAGACCTCGCAGATCAGGGTGCGGTCCCGCAGGACCCGGACGCGGATGGGCGGGCCGCCGTAGCGGATGGCGTTGGTGACCAGCTCGCTCAGGATGAGTTCCGTGGTGAACGCCGCCTCGTCCAGGCCCCAGGCGGTGAGCTGCCGGGTGACCGCCGCCCGCACCTCGGCGACGGCCGCCGGGTCCGACGGCACCTCGTAGTGGGCGACCTGGCCGGGGCCGAGCGCCCGGGTGCGGGCCACGATCAGGGCGATGTCGTCGCTGGGCCGGGCGGGCAGCCGGGCGTCCACCACCGCCCGGCAGGTGTCCTCGGGCGACGGGCCCGCCTCCTCCAGCGCGGCGCGCAGCAGGTCCAGGCCCTCGTCGATGTCCCGGGTACGGTCCTCCACCAGCCCGTCCGTGTACAGCACCAGCCTGCTGCCCTCGGCCAGCTCCACCTCCGCCGTCTCGAAGGGCAGCCCGCCCAGGCCCAGCGGGGGACCGGCGGGCACGTCGAGGAAGTCCACCGAGCCGTTCGGCCGGACCAGCGCGGGCGGCGGATGGCCGGCCCGGGCCAGCGTGCAGCGCCGTGCGGCGGGGTCGTACACCGCGTACAGGCACGTCGCGCCCGTCACCGGCGCGGTGCCGCCCTCCGCCGTCTCGTCCTGGTCGATCCGCGCCACCATGTCGTCGAGGAGCGCGAGCAGTTCGTCGGGGGCCAGGTCAAGCGCGGAGAAGTTGTGCACGGCGGTCCGCAGCCGCCCCATCGTGGCCGCCGCGTGCAGCCCGTGGCCGACCACGTCGCCCACCACCAGCGCCACCCGCGTCCCCGACAGCGGCAGTACGTCGAACCAGTCGCCGCCGACACCCGCCTGCGCGGGCAGGTAGCGGTAGGCGATCTCCAGGGCGTTCTGCTCGGGCAGGCTGCGCGGCAGCAGACTGCGCTGCAACGTCACCGCCATGGTGTGCTCGCGCGTGTAGCGGCGCGCGTTGTCGATGGAGACCGCGGCCCGCGCCGCCAGCTCCTCCGCCAGCTCCAGGTCCTCCGTGTCGAAGGGGTCCGGCTTCTGCGCCCGCCAGAAGTTCACCAGCCCCAGGACCAGCGAGCCCACCCGCAGCGGCGCGGTGATCAGCGAGTGGACGCCGTGCTCCATCACCCGGGCGGTACGCTGCGGGTGCTGCGCCTGCCAGCCCGTCGCCGTCCGGAGGTCCGGCTCCAGCACGGCCTGGCCGGTGAGCAGGCCGCGCGCCTGCGGGGAGGTGGGGATGAAGTCGATCCGCTCGCCCACCGGGTACAGCGGGACGTCCCCGCGCACCCCGCTGAACGCGGCCCGCCGCAGCTGGGTCCCGGGCTCCGGGGTGTCACCGCCGAGGACCGCGTCGAAGAGGTCCACCGTGACGTAGTCCGCGAACCGCGGCACCGCCAGCTCCGCCAGCTCCTCCGCGGTCCGGGTGACGTCCAGGCTGGTGCCGATGCCCACCCCGGCGGCGTACAGCATGTCGAGGCGTTCCCGGGCCACCTCCGCCCGGCCGGACAGGGCGCGCAGCTCGGTGGAGTCGCGGAGCGTGGCGACGCTGCCGGGCGGGCCGCCCCGCAGGTCCGTCGGCCGCTGGTTGATCGCCAGCAGCCGGTCGCCCACCAGGTGCACCTCGTCCGTCGCGACCCGTCCCGAGTCCAGCAGCGCGGCCGTGTCGGGGTCGAGACCGAGGTCGCGCACGTGCCGTCCCTCGGCGTCGGCGGGCAGGCCGAGCAGGCGCTGCGCCTCGTCGTTGGCGAGGAGCAGGTCGCCCCCGCCGCCCACGATGATCACCCCCTCCCGGACGGCGTGCAGCACCGCGTCGTGGTGCTCGTACATCCGGGTCATCTCCCGCGGGCCGAGCCCGTGGGTCTGGCGCAGCAGCCGCCTGCTGACCAGCGCGGTGCCGCCGAGCGCCACCGCCAGCGCGGCGGCCGCCGCGCCCAGCACCAGCGGAAGCTGCCGGTCCGCCGCGCTGCCGACGTGCCGGGTGGTGATCCCGGACGACACCAGCCCCACCACGGTGCCGTCCGGCGCCTTGACGGGCACCACCGCCTGCACCAGCCGCCCGATGGTCCCGTCGATCTCCTCGGTGAAGGAACGCCCTTCGAGCGCGGGTTCGATCGTGCCGACGAACTTCTTCCCGATCCGGTCCGGCTTGGGATGGGTGTAGCGGATCCCGTCGGTGTTCAGTACGACGATGAAGTCCACGTTCGCCGCCTTGCGCGCGGCCTCCGCGGAGGGCTGGAGCACGGCGGTCGGGTCGGGGGAGGCCAGCGCCGCCCGGATGCCCGGCGCGTTCGCGAACGTCTCCGCGACCGCCAGCGACCGGTTGCGGGCCTCGCGGGTGCTGGCGACGCGCCCCTGGAGCACCAGCGCCACCACCGCGGCGGCCACCAGCACCAGCACGATCACCACGTGCAGGACGAACACCTGACCGGCGAGACTGCGACCGCCCAGTGCTGGCCGCAGCCCCGCGCCGGGGCCTCGCGGCGCGCCGCCCCGGCGGGCGCGGCGCTGTGCGCGCTCCTCTCCGGGGCGGGGCGACGTCCGCGTTCCGGAGCGACCCAATAGCCGGACCATATACCCATGTCTACCTTGCGGTGCCGTATGAGGCGAGAGCGGTCACAACAGTCATGTAGGTCATTCGTGGTGATCCCTCGCGATTCACGGCCTTCCGTGAAGAGGTGCCGTCCACGTCCCCTGGTGGGCCCCGGGTCAGCGGGTGCGGCCGACGCGGCGGGCCGCGAGCAGCAGCGCGATGTCGTCGGGCCGGTCCACGGCGTGCCGGGCCGCCGTGGTGAGCTGGTCCGCGACCCGGGCCAAGGCCCGGCCGCCCGGCTGCACCACCGGCACCCCCGTCCTGGCCAGTGCCACCCGCAGCGCGGCGATCCCGTCGTCGATGTCGGCGCCGGGCCGCTCCACCAGACCGTCGGTGTAGAGCGCCAGCAGCGAGCCGGGCGCCATCCGCAGCTCGGCCACGGGGTACCGGGCGTGCGGGTCCACGCCCAGCACCACCCCGCCGGGGATGTCCACCACCCGCGTGCGGCCGTCCGGGCGACGCAGCAGCGGCGGCGGGTGCCCTGCGCGGGCCAGCAGCGCCAGACCCGACACCGGGTCCAGGCGTACGTAGCAGCAGGTCGCGAACTGACCCGGGTCGAGGTCGACGAGGAGCCGGTTGGTGCCGTCGAGGACCTCGTCGGGGGACCGGTCGTCCAGCGCGAACGCCCGGACGGCACTGCGCAACTGCCCCATCGTCGCCGCGGCCTGCACCCCGTGGCCCTGGACGTCGCCGATGACCAGCGCCAGCCCGTCGCCCGCCTCGACGACGTCGTACCAGTCACCGCCGACGTCCATGCCCTCGGTACCCGGCAGGTACCGGCCCGCGGTCTCCACCAGCGGATGTGTCGGGAGCCGCCGGGGGAGCAGCGCCCGCTGGAGCCCGCGGGCCAGCGCCGCCTCCGTCTCGTACCGCTGCGCCTTCTCCATGGCGTGCGCGATCAGTCCCGCCAGCGCGGTGAGCACGGTGCGCTCCTCGGTGCTGAAGCCGCGCGGCTGGTCGAAGCCGAGGATGCAGGAGCCGACCGGCCGCCCCGAGGCGATCAGCGGCAGGAAGGCGCGGGCGCCCCGCGAGGCGTCCAGCGGGATGCCGGGGTAGGCGGCCGCCAGTTGTTCCATCGTGTCGAAGAACAGCGGCTGGCCGGTGGTGAGTGTCTCCACGCCGGGCAGGTGCGCGTCCAGCCCCACCCCCTCGAAAGGGCTGAGGAACCCCTCCGGGAAGCCGGTCTCCCAGGCCAGGTACAGGTGCCGGTCGTGGAGCAGGTAGATGGCGAGGCGACGGCCGCCGAACGCGGGCAGCAACTCCTGCATCACCACCGCCGACACCTGCCGGGCGGTGACCGCCTCGGACAGGGCGATCGCCAGCACGATGGGACGGTACGCGGGGTTCATCGACGTGACACCGGCGGACGGGGTGGCCGGAGTGGGGGCGCCGGGCCGCGTGTCGGTGTACGTCGGGGCGGGAGCGTGGGTCCCCGTGGTGGTGTCTCCGGGGGCGGCGACGCCGGTTCCCGTCACAGAGGTGCGCTCCGGGGCGGCACCGGGCCGTGCGGTGCCGGTGCGCTCCGGGCCGGGGGCGGGCTGGTCACCGTCCCGGTGCCGGGCCGGGGCGACGGTGCAGACCAGCAGGTCGGGGCCGGGCTGGACGGACAGCGTGAGCCAGTCGCCCTCGTACGCGTAAGGCTCCGGAAGGCCGGCGCGCCACTGCGGGCCGGGCCTCCGGACGTGGAACTCCACCGGGTCAGGCGACAGCAGGGCGGTCCGCAGGTGGTCCTCGCAGGCGGGCTGCGCGAGCCAGGGCACGCCCTCCCAGAGCGGCGCGCCGACCAGCTCCGCGCGCGGGCGGTCGAACAGCTGCGCGGCGCGCGGATTGGCGTACACGACCGTGCCGAGCCGGTCCAGGCAGAACACCCCGTGCGGCAAGCGGTCGACCGTCGCTTCCGCCACCGACCCCGGCGTTTCCAGCACGACGCCGGTCACGGGGCGCCCGGCTGGGACGTCGGGGCGCGCGGGGGCCTCGGCCCACAGCGCCACCAGCCGCGGCGCCCCGCTCGGCGCCCGGACCTGGAGGTGTTGGCCCGGCGGGTCGCCGTGGGACGTGGCACGCAGGGCCGAGAGGAGGCGGTGCGGGTCGTGCGGGGTGACGGCCTCGGCCAACGTCTGGGCGGTGCCCGGAACCCCGGCGCCGGACGTGCCGAGCAGGGCGCGCAGGCCGTGGTCGGCGGTGACCGTGCCGGTGGCGGGGTGCCAGCGGAAGCGCCCGGCGTGCGGGGTGTCCGGAGCGGACGCGGGCGGTCGTACGCACACCGGGTCGTCGTCCCAGGTCAGCGGCGTACCGTCGGCTTCCAGACGGCGCAGGTCGGCGGCGAGGGACTCGGCGGCGCGGGTGAGCCGCTCACGCTCGGGCAGCACCTCGGTGGCGTCGGCGGCGGACGGGCGCAGCACGGTGAGCACCCCGAGCGTCTCCTCCGCGTCGGCGACCGGCACGAAGATCGCCCCGATCGGCAGGGGCAGCCCCGCCGCGAACTGCGGGTAGCGGCGCATCGCCTGGGTGGTGTTCGGCAGTACCACCTGGACGCCGAGCCGGTAGACGTCCGCCACCGGGAAACGGCGGTCGATGTGCAGCCGCCACCACGGCCGGAACAGCGACCCGGGTAGTCCCGCGAGGACCGCGAGCCGCAGCTCACCGGGGGTCGGGCACGGCAGGTACACGCCTGAGACCCGCCCCTCGGTCACAGCGAGCGCCGCCACCGCGGCCCGCGTCAGCGCCTCCGCCAACCGCCCCGGCGTCCCGTTTCCGTCTTCGGGCCTCCCGCTCATCGCCCACCTGTTCCCCACGAGCCGTCGCACTGGCGACACAGCCAGGATGCGCCCGCACACCCCCTGCCCGCACCTGGTGGGCGGGCGTGCCGCACGTGGTGCGCGCGCCGGCGAGGGCTCCGCCGAACGGCCTACGGACCCGGTGTGACCTGCACCGTCGCGGGAACAGCAGGGAGCATGGACCACCAGGCAGCCACCCTCCGTTCGTACTGGCTCGACACCCTGCCGCCCGGCGACCCCGCGCCGCCCCCGGACGGCGACCTCACCGTGGACGTCGCGGTCGTCGGCGCCGGGATCGCCGGGCTGAGCACGGCGTGGGAGCTGGTGAGGCGGGGCCGGGGCGTGGCCGTCCTGGAGGCGGATCGGATCGCCGCCGGGGTCACCGGCCACACCACCGCCAAGCTCAGCGCGCAGCACACCCTGGTCTACGACCGGCTGCGCCGCACCCGGGGCGCGGACGGCGCCCGGCTGTACGCCCGCTCGCAGACGGAGGCGATCCGGTACGCCGCCCAGACCGTCGCAGAACTCGGCATCGACTGCGACTGGGAGGACACCGACGCGTACACCTTCGCCCGCGACCCCGCCCAGGTCCCCACGCTGCGCGCCGAGGCGACGGCGGCCCGGGAGGCGGGGCTGCCCGCCGAGTTCGTCACCGAGACCGCGCTGCCGTTCCCGGTCGCGGGCGCCGTCCGGGTCGCGGAGCAGGCGCAGTTCCACCCCCGCAAGTACCTGCTGGGCCTCGCGGACGGCATCCGGCGGCTCGGCGGCCAGCTGTACGAGGGCACGCGGGTCGTCGGTCTGAAGGAGGGCGAGCCCTGTCAGCTCACCACCGAGGCGGGCGCCCGGATCACCGCGGACGCCGTGGTCGTCGCCACCCACTACCCCGTCTTCGACCGGGCGCTGCTGTTCACCCGGCTCTCCCCGCGCCGCGAACTGGTGGTGGCGGCGCCCCTGGACGCGGCCCGCGCGCCCGAGGGCATGTACATCACGCCGGAGGAGAACACCCGCTCGGTGCGCACCGCGCCCCACCGGGACGGCGAACGGCTGCTCATCGTGACCGGCGAGCACTTCACGCCGGGCGCGGGCGGCGACACCGAGGAGCGCTTCGAGCGGCTCGCGGAGTGGGCGGGGCGGCACTTCGGCCCGCTGACGTTCACGCACCGCTGGGCCACCCAGGACAACGACTCCACCGACTCCGTACCGCTCGTCGGACCGCTGCACCCCGGCAGCCGCCACGTGCAGGTGGCCACCGGCTTCGGCGGCTGGGGGCTGAGCGGCGGCATCATGGCGGGCCGGCTGCTCTGCGACCGGATCACCGGCCGGGAGTCGCCCTGGGGCGAGCTGTACGACCCGCGCCGTATCGCCTCCGTGATGCGCGAGGCACCGGCGTTCCTCAAGCACCAGGCCGACGTCGCCCGGCACTTCGTCGGCGACCGGCTGCCCGCCACCACCCGGCCGTCGCCCGACGACATCGCCCCCGGCGACGGGGCCGTGCTGCACGTCGGCGGACACCGGTGCGCGGTGCACCGCGACGCGGACGGCACCCTGCGCGCCGTCTCCGCCCGCTGCACGCACCTGGGGTGCGTCGTGGCGTTCAACCGCGCCGAGCAGGCGTGGGAGTGCCCCTGCCACGGCTCCCGGTTCGCCCCGGACGGCAGCGTGCTGCAAGGGCCCGCCGTGCGCCCCCTGGAACGACGGGACATCTGATCCGGGAGGCGCGCGGAGTCCGGCGTACGGCGTTTGCGGGGGCGTCTTCCGGAGACCCGTCCCCGGTGACACGACCGATGCGCCCCTGCGGGCACCGCGCACACGGCGGTCCCGCCGACCGGGCGCGCGCGGAAGGAAGATGAGACCCCGTGACCACGCACGCCGGCGACCAGCACACCGTCCGTCCCCCGGAGACCGGCTGGACCACGGCCCGCCGACTCCGGCGCGGGGGCGGCGCCCCGCGGACCTGGCTGCCCGCCGTCGACCGGCAGGGCGCCTCCGGCCCCCGTCCCGAGGGCCGGGACGGCAACATCGTGCGGGGTGAGGACTGAGAGGACTGAACGGACCACCGGGCCGGGCGGTCAGCCGGCCAGTACGGCCTCCCAGGTGTCGACGGCGTAGTGGACCGTCATGCCGTTGCGGCCGTAGAGCTGGGGCGCCCCGGTGGAGTTGGCGGTGTCCACGCCGAGCCCGACGGTGTCCCGGCCCCGGTCGGCGAACGCCGCGAAGGCATGTCGGAGCAGCAGCCCGCCCAGACCCCGGCCGCGGGCTGTGGCCAGGACGCCGAGGCCGCGGATCCACCCCATGGACTCCCGGTCGTTCCGCGCGAACAGGAAGCCGACGTCGCCGAGGTCGTCGGTGGACACGATCCACGCCAGTGACCAGTCGGCGCGCTCCGCGCCGATGTCGTGCAGCCACTGCGCGTACGAGCGCGGCTGGAAGTCGAAGTGCTCGGCGAAGCTGGTCTGGTACAGCTCGTGCAGGCGTATCCGGTCCGCCTCCTCGGCGCACGGCCGGATCCGCACTCCCGCGGGCGGCGTCGGCGCCACGTCCGCCGCGGGGTCGAGGGACCGCCGCAGCACGTGGTAGCGCCGTACGGTGGACCAGCCGCGCTTCTCGATCAGGGCGGTATCCAGCGTGGGCTCCACGTTGAGGTGGAGGTGGACCACCGCGCGGGAGGCGCCGTTGTCGCGGGCCTTCTCGACGGCCCTGGCCTCCATGCCGTCCAGCAGCAGCTCGCCCGCACGCTGGTGGTCGGGCAGCACGTAGTGGTCGATGTCGACGCGCTCGCTGCCGGACTCGTCCCACAGCAGCCCGTAGGCGACCAGGCGGTCGCCGTCGAAGGCGAGCCACGAGTCGCGCTCCAGGTCGGTTTCAGGGTTCCTCAAGTCCCTCTCGACGTCTTGTGGATCCGTCTCGGGGCGGCCGATCTCGATGCGGTCGACCTCGTTGAGCAGTTCGGTGATGGCGGGCGCGTCGCTCGGTGAGGCGGGCCGCGTGCGGTAGGACATGCGGGTCAGGGTCCGGGGCGCCCGGCGGTCCCCGCAACGGGTTTTCCGCCGGACGCCCCGTCCCGACCGTGTGACCGGTGGTTCCGTCAGATGCCGCAGGACGACGCGGACCAGTACCGGCTGGACCGGTGGTCGACGTGCGTGTGGTCGCTGTGGCCCGGGTAGCCGGGGCCGAGGATGCCCCGGAACCCGTGGTAGCGGGCCTGCTTGGCCATGGTGCACAGGGAGTGCGAACCGGCGCCGAGGTCGGCCGCGTCACCGTACAGGTGGCGGCTGTTGCTGGCGCCGCCCACCGCCGAGTTGCAGGAGTACGAGCGGAAGCCGCTGGTCACCCGGATCGGAGCGTCGCCGAGCGCGTGCCGCATGGCCTCCAGCTTCCACATCGTGCGCAGCGCGTTGGACTTGGCGGTCCCCGCGCTCACCGCGCCGCCGGACCAGGTGCTGTTGCACCGGTTCAGCTCGCTGTAGGTGAAGTGGATGGGCGTGCAGTCGTCGTCCTGCAGCGCGTACAGCTTGTTGTAGGTGTTGGGACCCGCGACCCCGTCGGCGGCCAGGCCGTACGCGGACTGGAAGCGCTTCAGGGCGGCGGCGGTGGCCGGACCGAAGGAGCCGTCCACGGCCAGGACGGAGCCGTATCCGGGGTAGCCGCCGAGGCGGATCTGGAGCTGGCTGACGTCGGAGCCGGAGGAGCCCTGGGACAGGGTCCGGCTCCAGGTGTAACAGCCGTCGGCGTGCGCGGTGCCGGTGGTGGCGACGGCCCCCGCCACCACACCAGACGTGATCATGACAAAAGCGGCGATCAGTCGGGCGATGCGTCTGAGCATGGGATCTCCAGGCTGGAAAAGGACGGATCGGATGTGCTGGTGCCGTACGGGACGTGCGAGGTGACGCGCGTCAACCATGGAATGTGCCCGTCCATGTGACGCGCGTCAACCATGGAGTAACCGGTGGCCCGGCGCAAGACCACCGTGTGGCCCAGACCACGCCCCGAAGGCGGCCCCCGTCATATCGGCCACCGTGCGCCGGGGGTTACCGTCGACGCCCAGCCCCGTTCCCCCGCACGCAACCGGACGGCCCGCCCGTGCTCGCAGACCTCTCCCCGCTGATCGCCGCCACCACCTACTGGCTGACCCGCGCCTACCCGGCCTCCGGCGGCGCCGTGGCCGCCGCCCTCTGTGAGGCGCAGGCCCGGCAGGCGGTGACGGTCGCGGCGTGGCTGCGCTACCCCACGGCCACCGACGCGGCCCTGGTCGGCATCGCGGGCCCCGGCGGCTCCGCCCGCCTGGACTGGGTCACCGGCGCGGACGCGGCCGGGTACGACAGCGCGGACGACCACGCCTGGCGCACCTGGGTCGACGAGGCCGTGGCCAGCTGGGCGGCGTGCCTGCTCACCGACCCCGAGCTGGCCGCGCGGGCGGTGGCCGCCCTCACCGACGGCGGCCGGCTGGCGGGCGCGCCGGTGGAGTTCCGGCGGCTGCTGGCACCCGACGACCACGACCGCGGGGCCGCGGCGCTGCTGCGCCACCCCGACCTCCTCGCCCCGGTCGCCGCGCTGCACCGGGCCCAGCTCCTGGAGCGCCTGAAGCCGGGCCCCGCCCTCATCGCCTGAGCCCTCCCGCCTCGGTAGCCGTCAGAGCATGAAAGCGGCCCCGCTGGTTACCCGTGAGCGTCGTCCGGGAGCCGACGGGAAGGCAGGTCGGGTTGATGATGCCGACGACGACGTTCACCCCCAGCTCCGGCCGGCGGCCCCCGTGGCGGCGGGCCCTGGTCACCGGCGGAGCGGGCTTCCTCGGCTCGCACCTGTGCACCCGGCTGCTGCGTTCGGGAGTCGAAGTCGACTGCCTGGACGACCTCACCACCGGGCGGCCCGGCAACGTCGAGCACCTCGCCGGGGAGCCCGGCTTCCGCTACCTGCACCTCGACATCGCGGACCCCCGCTGCGCGGACACCGCCACCGGCCCGTACGACCTCGTCCTGCACCTCGCGGGCCCCGGCGCGCCCGCGGACTGCCGACGCCGCCCGCTCAAGGCCCTCGACACCGCCGGGCTCGGCACCCGCACCGCGCTCGCCCTGGCCGACCGGGACGTTGCCCGCTTCCTGCTCGCCTCCTCGGCCGAGGCCAGCGAGAGCCACGGCGACGGCCGCGCGGCGCCCCCCTGGTCCGACGACTCCGGTGCCGACGGGGCGGCGGACGAGGCACGGGACCCGGTCAGCCCCCTGCACGCCTACGCCGAGGCTGCCCGGTTCGCCGAGGCCCTCGTCACCGCCCACGCGGGCGCCCGCGGAAGCGACGCCGGGATCGTGCGGGTCTACCCGTCGTACGGGCCTCGGATGCGCACCGACGACGGGCGCACGGTGGCCGCGTTCCTCGACCACGCCCTGGCCGGGGCGCCGCTCACCGTTCCCGGCGACGGCAGCCGCCCGCTGTCCCTGTGTTACGCCGACGACACCGCCGAGGGCGTCCTGCTGGTCGCCGCGGGCCGCTCGGTACGCCCCGTCGACATCGGCGGCGATCCCGGGCCGACCGTCGCCGAGGTGGCCCGCGCGGTGCTCGAACTGACCGGCTCGCCCGCGCCGCTGGAGTTCACCGACGCGCCGCCCGGCCCGGCCGGGGCACGCCTCGACGGACGGCCCGACGGACGCGGACCCGACACCGGCTTCGCCCGCGAACTGTTCGGCTGGGTGCCCCGGACCTCCTGGCGGGAGGGCCTGCCCCGGACCGTCGCCGCCGTCTCCGGCCGCCGCCCCGGGCCCGCGGCGGTTTCGGCTGCCGGGCAGGGCGCCGGGGGGTGGCGGCCGTGAGGGCACTCGTCGTCCGCCCGGACGGCTTCGGCGGCGTCCTGCAGTCCGGGCCCGCCGTCCGCGCGCTGGCCACCCGCGCGTCGCGGGTGAGCCTGCTGTGCGCGACCCCGGGGGCGCCCGCCGCGGGGCTGCTGCCGCACGTCGACGACGTCCTGGTGTGGGACGGCCCCTGGGACCCCGGCGACGGCGGGGGCACCGGCCAGCTGGTACGGCGGCTGCGCGCCGAGGCGTACGACGTCGCGCTCGTCCTCGCCCCGGACGGGCACAGCCCGCTGCCCGCGGCCCGGCTGCTCCGCGCGGCCGACGTCCACCGGGTCGGCGCCGACTGCGCCGCCGGGGACCACGACGCCTACGGCCGCCTCGCCCGCCCGCACCGAAGCCCGCCGGACGGGCACGGGCCGTGGGCGGCGCGGGACCCGGATGTGATCGCCGCGACGGCACGGGAACCGCGCCCCCGGGGCGACGGCGTGCGGGCCCCGCTGGACCCGTGGTCCCGGAGCCCGCCCGGCCGGGACGGGACGCCCCCCGGTCCCGACGCCGAGCGCGGCCCGCTCGACCTCCTGCACCGGCGTCCACCGCACCAGCCCGAAGCGCGGGCCGCGCTGGACACGGCCGAGGCGATGGGGTTCGGGCTGCGCACCGGCGACGACGGGCGGCTGCGGGTGCTCCCGGCGCCCGACACCGCGGGTCTCACCGGAAACGGCCCGTACCTCGTCGTCCACCCGGCGGGGCTCGCCGCGGACGCGGACCGCTGTGCGCGGGCGGTGGAGCTGCTCGCCGACGCCGGTCACCGCGTCGTCGTCACCGGCGGCCCCGCCGAGGAGGCGCTCACCCGGCGCGTCGGCGGCGCCACGGCCGTGCACGTCGGCGGCCGGACCACGCCCCGCCAGCTGACGGGAGTCCTGCGGGCCGCCGACGCCGTGGTCACCGCCGACCCGGCCACCGCGCAGCTGGCCGCGGCCGTGGCGACCCCCGTCGTGTCGCTGACCGGCACCTGGACGCCGTACAAGGTGCCCGCGATCCTCCTCGACGGTTCCGCGGCGGCGCCCTTCACGCCCGAGGACGTGCTCCGGGCCGTGCGCAAGCTGCTGACGGCCGGGGAGTGAGGCTCAGGCGGCCGTGCCCAGGACCGCCGGGGCGGGCGTGTGGTGTTCCTCCGGCTGGACGACGACCGTCGGCACGACGCGGCGGCGACGGTGGGCGAGGTGGCCGGAGGCGATGGAGCACGCGATGATCAGCCCACCGGCGACCAGGGCGCCGCGCGCTCCCGCCAGCTCCATCAGCAGACCGAGGGCGGGCGGGCCGCCCAGGCTCCACACGGTGCCGACGCTGCCCCAGACGCCGAGCACCCGGCCCCGCAGACGGGACGGCGGGTCGGTCTGCAGGACGGCCGTCCCCGCGGTGTCGGAGACGGACTCCACGACCGCCATCGGCAGTACGAGCACCAGCAGCACCGCCAGCGACGGCGACAGCCCGGCGGCCACCTGGAGCAGTCCGCCCGCAGCGGCGAGCGTCCCCACCAGCCGCACGGAGGGCCTGCGCAGCCGCGCGCCGAGCACCGCGCCGACGATGCCGCCCACCGCGAGCACCGTGGAGACCGTGCCGAACGCCCCGGCGCCGCCCGCGAGCGGCCCGGTGACCAGCACGGCGAGGGTGAGCGCGTAGTTCCGGCCGAAGACCGCGCTGACCCCGGTGACGGCGGCCAGCGCGAGCAGCCGGGGCCGCCGCACGAAGAAGGCCAGCCCCTCCCGCACCGCCCGGCCCTGGGGCACGCGCCCCGCCGTGACCGGCACCGCCCGCACCGCCCCGTACGCGGGCCGCAGGAACGGGATCACCGCGGCGACGAAGAGGAACGACAGACCGTTCGCGGCGTACGCGGAGGCCGTGCCGAGCAGGCCGACCGTCACCCCGGCCAGCGCCGCCCCGACGAGCCGCCCCGCGTTGTGCACCAGCGCGCCCACGCCGATCGCGGACGGCACGTCCTCCGGCGGCACGAGGTCGTTGCCCAGCAGGGCGCACGCCGGTCCGTCGACGGTGGCGACGACGCCGGTGACGGCGGCCAGCACCATCAGGGTGGTCATGTTCAGCTGGTCGAGCGCCACCAGGGTCGCCGTGACGAACGCGATGGCGCCGAGCGCGGCCTGGCTGACGGCCGCCGTCAGCTTGCGCGGGAAGCGGTCGACCGCCGCGCCGCCCAGCAGGCTGATCAGCAGCGCGGGCGCCGCCTGCACGGACATGGACAGGCCGGTCGCGGCGGCGGACCCGGTGATCTGGAGGACCAGCAGGTTCTGCACCGTGAGCTGCATCCACGTACCGGCGTTCGACACGAAGTTCGCGACGGACCACCAGCGCATACTGCGGTACCGCAGCGATCGCCAGGGGGAACGGGACGCGCCGCCGACGGGCGCGGGGGAGGGCGAGGAAGACACAGGCGTACTCGGAGTTTCCGGGGGCTCGGGACGGTGAGGTCGTCGGGCACGGGAACCGCCGGGCTGCGCTGCGCGGGCGATCCGATGGGGGGTGCCGGGTCACGGCGCGGACCATCGTGGCAGAAGTGGGGGGCGAGTCGGCGGGAGCGCCGTGCGGACCGCTGTCGCAGTCCTCGTCAACGCCCGTACGGGCAGGGACACTTGTCGCCCCCAGTGCGGTTCCTCACAGGGGTCCGCGGGCGGGCGTGACGGCCGCCACACCGCGGTGGTTCCCCGGTACGCGCGGACAGGGCCCGCCGCGGGTACGGCGGGCCCGGGTCGTCCGGTGGTGGTCCTGCGGGGGCGTCAGCTCTTCTTGCCGCGTCCGGTCAGCGCGTCGCGCATCCGGTCCACCAGTCCGGCGCCGGGGGCGAGCAGCTTGTTGGCCGGGGGCTTGTCCGGGGCGGACGGGTGCGGCCGGGTCGGGGCCGTCTTCTTCGCCTGCCGGACCTTGTCACCCAGCTCGTCGAGCGTCTCGGCCGAGCACGCGGCCCGCAGCGACGGGAAGAGGTTCTCCTCCTCGTCGGCCACGTGCGAGCGGATCTCGGTCATCAACATGCCGATCAGCCGGTCGAACTCGGCGTCGTCCGCCCCGTGGCCCTCCAGGTCCTTCATGATCTGCTCGGCCTTGGAGTGGTCCTCGATCTCCCGGTCCGCGATGGCGTTCCCGTCCGGCACGTGCTCCCGCACCGCCGGGTAGAGGTACGCCTCCTCGGCGACCGAGTGCCGGACCAGTTCGATGGTCGCCTGGTCGGCCAGCTGCTTGCGGTGGGCGTCGCCGGGCGGCAGCGCCTCGATCCGGCCGAACATCTCCTCGACCTCGCGGTGATCCGTCACCAGTTCGTCGATCACGTTCCCGCCGTGACCCATGTCCTTCACCTCCAGGCAGACTGCGGCGGCTCCGGTGCGGATCCGCCACGGCTCCCCGGGTGCCCCTGGCCTCGCACGCGTAACGCCCGCGGGCTCCGGCCATGTGATGTTCACGCCACGGCCGCCCGGGCGTGGACCCGCCCGACGCGGTCCCGCGCGAGGCCGCCCCCGCATCCGATCATGGAACGAGGTCAGGAGGACGCCGGCGTCCGGCGGCTGCGGGCCGACCTCACCGGCCCCCGCGGCTGATCGACCAGGTGCGCGAGTACGGCGTCCCCGGCACCTACGACGAGGAGACCGAGGAGTGCGACGGCGCCGCCGCCCTGAACGCCCCGTTCGGCCGCCGCTACCCGCACGGCCTGCTGGTGGTGCGGGGCGGTGACGCCGCCCCGGGCTCCTGCGAGCGCGCGGCGACCGGCTTCGAGTTCGTCGGCCTGGGCGACGTGCTGGAGCGCTGGGCGACTGACCGGCGGCCGTCAGCCGAGGCGGTGGACCAGCTGGCTCGTCAGCTCGTAGCGGGCGCCCACGACGGCCAGCCGGCCCGACGCCATCCGGGCGGCGAGGTCCGGCTCCGCCGCGAGCTGGGCGCGCACGAGCCGCACGTTGGCGTCCACCGTCGCGTCCACGCGGGCGTCGCCCGCCAGGGAGTGGTCGATGGCCGGGGCTATCCGGTCGGCCAGGTACTGGATGTGCGCGGGCAGCGGCTCCCCCGTCGCCTCCGCCTCCACCGCGGCGCGCACCGCGCCGCACGACTGGTGGCCGAGGACCAGCACCAGCGGGGCCGACAGCTCCAGCACGCCGTACGCGACGCTGCCCAGCACCGCCTCGTCCAGCACCTGGCCCGCGCTGCGCACGGTGAGCAGGTCGCCGAGGCCCTGGTCGAAGACCAGCTCCGGGGGGACCCGGGAGTCGACGCAGCCGAGGACCACGGCGAACGGCCGCTGCCCGGACGTCAGGGCCCGCCGGACCGCCGGTGTCTCGTCGGGGTGCCGCTCACGGTAGGTGCGCCAGCGCAGGTTGCCCGCGGCCAGCTCCCGCCACGCCTGTACCGGGGTGGCGGGCCGGGGGCGCGTGCCGGGCGCGGCGGGCGCCGGGGCGGCGGGGGCGGCGCCGGCCGCCCCGACGCGCAGCGGAACACGTCGGCGGGGACGGACACGGTGGGGGAGACGGGGCCGGGGGCCACGCGGGGGGACGTACAGCCGAGCCGGATTGCGGTTGCTCATGGTTCGGATTATGGCCGGTTCTGGGCTATTCGCGATCATTCAAAGCGCGGTAGCAGACAGTCCCCAAGTGATCACCCGCGGTGCGGGTGCCGCTTGTTAAGGTCACCCCGCGCAAGCAGGGACCCGCCGTCCGACCGGGAGGCCGCGTGGACAGGGCCACCGACTACACGGACTACTACGACCTCGGCACCCACACCCGCCCGGTCACGACCGCGTCGGCCGAGGCGCAGCGCTGGTTCGACCGCGGACCGGTGTGGACGTACGCCTTCCACCACGAGGAGGCCGTCGCCTGCTTCGAGGCCGCCGTCGCCGCCGACCCCGACTGCGCGATGG
Organism: Streptomyces sp. NPDC006997; assembly: GCF_040635175.1. Taxonomy (NCBI): domain Bacteria; kingdom Bacillati; phylum Actinomycetota; class Actinomycetes; order Kitasatosporales; family Streptomycetaceae; genus Streptomyces; species Streptomyces sp. NPDC006997. The sequence continues at coordinate 61,094 of NZ_JBEYHH010000028.1, read as the reverse complement.
CTCACTGGGGCATCGCCTACGCCCTCGGCCCCCACTACAACAAGCCCTGGAGCGCCTTCGACGAGCGGGAGCTGACCCGGACCGTCGACCGCACCCACACCGCCGTCGAACGCGCCCACCGGCTGGCCGCCGCGCACGCCAGCCCCGTCGAACGCGCCCTGATCTCCGCGCTGCGCGCCCGCTACCCGCGGCCCGACCCCGTCGCCGACTGCTCGGTCTGGAACGAGCCCTACGCCGACGCCCTGCGCGCCGCCCACGACCTCGCCCCCGACGACGCCGACGTGGCCGCCCTCTACGCCGACGCGCTGATGAACCTCACCCCCTGGCAGCTGTGGGACATCACCACCGGCCAGCCCGCCCCCGGCTCCCGCACCGTCGAGGCCCGGGCGGTCCTGGATCGCGTCCTCGCCGCCGACGCCGGGGCCCGCCACCCGGGCGTCCTGCACTTCTCCATCCACCTCATGGAGATGTCCCCGGCCCCCGAGCAGGCGCTCGCCGTCGCCGACCGGCTGCGTGACCTCGTCCCCGACGCGGGCCCGTCCAGGCGTCCTGCTTCTGTCGCGGCGTCACCTCCCCGGGCGTCACCTCATAACATGGGGTGGTCCAAGTCCCGCGACCCCGTTATCCAGTGAGGTACTCCCGAACCATGTCGACCCAGACGTTTGAGTTCCAAGTCGAGGCCCGTCAGCTGCTCCAGCTGATGATCCACTCGATCTACTCGAACCGGGACGTGTTCCTGCGCGAACTCGTCTCCAACGCCTCCGACGCGCTGGACAAGCTGCGCATCGCCGCCCTACGGGACGACTCCCTCGGCGCCGACGTCTCCGACCTGCACATCCGGATCGAGACCGACCCCGACGCGCGCACCCTGACCGTGCGGGACAACGGCATCGGGATGTCGTACGACGAAGTGGCCGAACTCATCGGCACCATCGCCAACTCGGGCACCGCGAAGCTGCTGGCGGAGCTGCGCGAGGCGAAGGACGGTGCCGGGGCGGAGGGCCTGATCGGGCAGTTCGGCGTCGGCTTCTACTCCAGCTTCATGGTGGCCGACGAGGTCACCCTCGTCACCCGGCGCGCGGGGGAGAACGGCGGCACCCGCTGGACCTCCCGCGGCGAGGGCACGTACACGCTGGAGCGGCTGGACGAGGACGCCCCGCAGGGCACCGCCGTCACCCTCCACCTCAAGCCCGCCGACCCCGACGACCAGCTGCCCGACTACACCGCCGAGTGGAAGCTCCGGGAGATCGTCAAGCGGTACTCCGACTTCATCACCTGGCCCGTCCGGCTCGCCCCCGCCCCCGCCGACGGCGACGGCGGCGGCGACGGCGAGGCGGCGGCGCTGAACTCGATGAAGGCGCTGTGGGCGCGCCCGCGCGAGGAGGTGTCCGACGACGAGTACCACGAGCTGTACAAGCACATCAGCCACGACTGGCGCGACCCGCTGGAGACCATCCGCCTCCAGGCGGAGGGCACCTTCGAGTACCAGGCGCTGCTGTTCCTGCCCGCGCACGCCCCGCACGACCTGTTCACCCGCGACCACAAGCGGGGCGTGCAGCTGTACGTGAAGCGGGTCTTCATCATGGACGACTGCGAGGCGCTGCTCCCGTCGTACCTGCGCTTCGTCAAGGGCGTCGTCGACGCCGCCGACCTCTCGCTGAACGTGTCCCGGGAGATCCTCCAGCAGGACCGGCAGATCCAGCGGATGAACCGGCGGCTGGCGAAGAAGGTCCTCGCCTCGGTGAAGGACCTGCGGACCGCCGACCCGGAGCGGTACGCCACCTGCTGGAGGGAGTTCGGCGCCGTGGTGAAGGAGGGGCTGGTCACCGACCCCGACAACCGCGACGCGATCCTCGCCGCCGCCACCTTCGCCACCAGCCACGACGAGACCGCGCCGACCACGCTGAAGGACTACGTCGAGCGGATGAAGGACGGGCAGTCCGACATCTACTACATGACCGGCGAGTCCCGGCAGGCCATCGAGAACTCCCCGCACATGGAGGCGTTCCGCGCGAAGGGCGTCGAGGTGCTGCTGCTCACCGATCCCGTCGACGAGGTCTGGACCGACGCGGTCGGCGAGTTCGACGGCAAGCCGCTGCGCTCCGTCGCCAAGGGCGAGATCGACCTCGGCGACGGCACGGACGACACCTCCGACGCCGAGCGGGAGAAGCTCGACCAGGAGTACGCCGACGTCCTCGGCTGGCTCATGGAGCGGCTGGCCGACGACGTCAAGGAGGTGCGCCTGTCGTCGCGGCTGACGGTCTCCCCGGCCTGTGTCGTCTCCGACGCGGACGACATCACCCCGGCGCTGGAGAACATGTACCGCGCGATGGGCCAGGAGGTGCCGCCAGCCAAGCGCATCCTGGAGCTGAACCCCGGCCACCCGCTGGTGCGGGGGCTGAGGGAGGCGTTCGCCGAGCGGGAGGACCGCGCCGGGCTCGCCGAGACGGCCGAACTCCTGCACGGCCTCGCGGTCCTCGCCGAGGGCGGCCAGCCGAAGGACCCCGCCCGCTTCGTGAAGCTGATGGCGGACCGGCTGGAGCGCGCCCTGTAGCGGGACTCCCGCGGTGACTGCGCGCGGGCACCCGGCCGGTCCGGGTGCCCGCGCGGCGGGTCGGAGCGTGCCTGCCGGGCGGGTCGGAGCGTGCCCGCGCGGCGGGTCAGAGCGTGGCCGCGTGGTCGGGGACGTAGGTCTGGAGGTCGCGCGGGGTGCGCTGGTAGCCCTTAGACGGCGGCCGCTCCGGCAGTTCGAGGACCGGCGGCGCCACGTCCTGGTACGGCACCGAGTCCAGCAGGTGGGCGATCATGTTCAGCCGCGCCCGGCGCTTGTCGTCGCTCTCGACGACGTACCACGGAGCCTCGGGGATGTCGGTGTGCACCAGCATCTCGTCCTTGGCGCGGGAGTAGTCCTCCCAGCGGGTCAGCGACTCCAGGTCCATCGGCGACAGCTTCCAGCGCCGCAGCGGGTCCTCCAGACGGCGCCGGAAACGCTCCTGCTGCGCGGCGTCGCTCACCGAGAACCAGTACTTGCGCAGCAGGATGCCGTCCTCCACGAGCATCCGCTCGACGATCGGGCACTGGCGGAGGAACAGCTTGTACTCCTCCGGCGTGCAGAAGCCCATCACGTGCTCGACCCCGGCCCGGTTGTACCAGCTGCGGTCGAACAGCACGATCTCCCCGGCGGCGGGCAGTTGCTCGACGTACCTCTGGAAGTACCACTGCGTGCGCTCGCGCTCGGTCGGCTTCGGCAGCGCCGCGATCCGCGCCACGCGCGGGTTCAGGTGCTCCGTGACCCGCTTGATCGTGCCGCCCTTGCCCGCCGCGTCCCGCCCCTCGAAGACGACGACCAGCCGGGCGCCCTCCGCGCGCACCCACTCCTGGAGCTTCGCCAGCTCCGTCTGGAGACGCAGCAGTTCCCTCTCGTACGTCTTGCGCGGCACCCGCGCCACCTGCTCCTCGGCCATGCCGCCCGCCCTCACCCTGCCGTTGTCGAACTGATGAACGTCACGCTACTTCCCGGAGTTCCCGTGCGCACGCGCCGTCCCTCCGTGTTTGTGGCCCGGTGGGCGGGCTAGTCGCAAGGGCATCCGCAGACGAACGCAAGGAGGTTCGTGATGACCACGGTCAAGGACATGCTCGCGACGTACCCGGCCGACCTCGGCGGCGTCGACCGCGAGAGGCTCACCCGCTGTATCGAGGAGTGCCTCGCCTGTGCCCAGGCGTGCACGGCGTGCGCGGACGCCTGTCTGTCCGAGGGCATGGTCGGCGACCTGACCAAGTGCATCCGCACCGACATGGACTGCGCCGACATCTGCGACACCACCGCGTCGGTGCTGTCCCGGCACACCGGCTACGACGCCAACGTCACCCGCGCGGTCCTACAGGCGTGCGCCACCGTCTGCAAGGCGTGCGCGGACGAGTGCGCCGCCCATGCCGACCAGCACGAGCACTGCCGCCTGTGCGCCGAGGCGTGCCGCCGCTGCGAGCAGGCGTGCGACGACCTGCTGGCGGCGCTCGGCTGAGGCAGGATCGGCCTGAGGGCAGACCAGGACACCGGCCGAGGAGGAGAGAGGAACGCGCCGCTGTGGCGACTGAGGAGCTTGACCCCGCCGAACCCGCCGTCCCCGTCCATCCCGACGCGGTCAAACGCCACCGGACCCTGTTCCGGGCCGCACGGCGGCGCAGAAACCCGCCCCTGCGCCGCACCGACATCACGGTCACCGACGAGGCCGCCGTCCACCGCGCGGTGCAGGCGGCCTCCCTCGGCAACGCCATGGAGTGGTTCGACTTCGGCATCTACAGCTACCTCGCCGTCACCATCGGCCAGGTCTTCTTCCCGTCCGGGAACGACACCGTCCAGCTGATCTCGTCGTTCGCGACCTTCGCGGTGTCGTTCCTGGTGCGGCCGCTCGGTGGGATGGTCTTCGGCCCGATGGGCGACAAGATCGGCCGCAAGAAGGTGCTCGCCACCACCATGATCATGATGGCGGCCGCCACCTTCGCGATCGGCCTGATCCCGTCGTACGCCGCGATCGGCTTCTGGGCGCCGGTGCTGCTCATCCTCTTCCGGCTGGTCCAGGGGTTCTCCACCGGCGGCGAGTACGGCGGTGCCTCCACCTTCATCGCCGAGTACGCCCCCGACCGGCGCCGCGGGTTCTTCGGCAGCTTCCTCGAACTGGGCACCCTCGCCGGGTACGTCGGCGCGGCGGGCCTGGTGACGCTGCTGACCTCGGTGCTGGGCAGCGACGGCATGGAGTCCTGGGGCTGGCGGGTGCCGTTCCTGGTCGCCGGGCCGATCGGGGCCGTCGGGCTGTACCTGCGGCTGAGGCTGGACGAGACGCCCGCGTTCCAGAAGCTGGAGGGCGAGTCCGCGCACAAGGCCACCGAGGCCGCCTCCGCCGTGGAGACCACCGCCAGGGGAGACCTCGCGAAGATCTTCCGCGAGCAGTGGCCGACCCTGGTCCTGTGCGTCTGCCTGGTCGGCGCCTACAACGTCACCGACTACATGTTCCTGTCGTACATGCCGACCTACCTCTCCGACGAGATGGGCTACTCCGAGGCCCACGGCCTGCTGCTCCTGATCGGCACCATGGTGGTGCTGATGCTGGTCATCAACCAGGTCGGCCGGATCTCCGACCGCTACGGCCGCAAACCGGTCCTGATGACCGGGATGCTCGGCTTCCTCCTCCTCTCCGCCCCGGCGTTCCTGCTGGTCCAACAGGGCGGCTGGGTGGCGGTCAGCGCGGGGATGCTGATGCTCGGGCTGTCCCTGGTCTGCATGTTGGGCACCATGTCCGCGGCGCTCCCGGCGCTCTTCCCCACCCAGGTCCGCTACGGCGGCCTGTCCATCGGCTACAACCTCTCCGCGTCCCTCTTCGGCGGCACCACCCCGCTGGTGATCACGGCGCTGATCTCGGTCACCGGGAGCGACATGATGCCCGCGTACTACGCCATGGGCGCGGCGCTGGTCGGGGTGGTCGCGGTCGCCTGCATGGAGGAGACCGCGCGACAGCCCCTGGCCGGGTCCCCGCCGTCCGTCGCCACCCCCGAGGAGGCGGCCGAGCTGGTGGAGAGCCGCGCCCCGGTGCCGAGGTTCTGAACCGGGGTGCGCTAGTTGAAGGAGTGAACCAAGAGATTTATGTGACTGATGGAATTACATGTCCGTTATGGGGCACTTGCGAGGTGAGAAACCGGACCGCACAAGGGAGATGAAGCGCATGACGCACATCGAGCACCTCACCGAAGAGGTCACCGGTATCGACACCGCCGAACTGGAGGCGGCCCTCGACCCGGCCGAGGCCGACGGGATCTTCCGCGACAGCCGCGAGTGCGCCGCGCTCGCCCTGCAGTCCGGAGCGACCCAACTGCTGCTCTCGCCGCCGACCCCGCGCCCGAAGAAGGGCTGACGGACCGACGGGAGCGATCAGATGGCAGAGTCGAGTACTTCGGCCCTCCTCCAGGGCACGGTGCTGGACCTCGCGAGCGACGTGGTCTCCGCTCTGAGGAGCGGAGACCACGCACGAGCGGGCGGCACCGCCCCGCCACCCCCCGGTGGCGCGAGCGAGGCCCTGGCCCGCGCCGCGGTCCGGGTGCTGGGGGCCGACACCCTGCTCCCCAGCGTGCTGCTGCGGCTGCCGCCCGACCCCGCACGGCTCGCCCTGTTCGAACAGGCCGTGACCGCCCACCCGCCGAGCGCCGACGCCGCCCCCGGCGTCGTGTGGGGCCACTGGGCGATGACCCGCACCCTGCGCCGCCTCGGCCGGTCCGCGGACGGTCACGACGGCGGTCCGGACCGGGAACCGGACGCGGGCTGGCTCGCCGACGCGACCTGGCAGTCCCTCACCCACCAACTCGCCGTACTCGCGCCCCTCGCGCTGCCCGGCGAGGACTGCGCCGTCGCCCGCGCGGCCCGGCGCCGACCGGTCGACGTCGCCCGCGGCTTCGTCCGCGCGGTACGCCGCCGCGACTGGCGGCAGGCGGCCGGCGCCGGACGCTGGCTCACCCTCCTGGACGGCGTGCCGGACACCCTCGGCCTCGCCGCCGGACTGGACTTCGTACGGCTGATGGGCGGTGACGACCCGCGCGTCGCCCTCCAACTGGAGGCGGCCCGGCTGCTGCACGTCCCCGCGGGGGTCCCGCGGTGACCGCCGCGCCGCCGGACCGGGCACGACAGCTGGCCGGGACCACGCTGGACTGGGTGCACGCCCACCGCGACCGCTTCACGCTCGACGACGGCGCGCTCGCCGCCGACGGCCAGGTCAACCGCAGCTGGAAGCCGCTCGGCGAACTGGCCCAGGTCTGCGCCACCGTCACCGCCCGCACCCCACCGGGCGACCCGCTGCACACCCGCGCGGCCGGACTGCTCGGCCACGCCTGGCACCAGACCGGCGAGGGCGAGCTGTTCCGCCGCGTACAGGCCCTGGAACCCTTCGCCAGCTACCCCCTGGAGGTGTACGCCGCCTTCGCCTCCGCGGGCTACCGGCACCCCGGCTACGAGAACGCCGCGGCCGTGGTGGCGCGCACCCGGGGCTGGCGGCTGACCGAGCAGTACCCGACCCGGCGCCTCGGCGTCCGCAACGCCGAGCGGCACAGCGGCATCCGCCCGCACGAGCGGACCGCGCGGGCCCTGGACCGCACCTGGCTGGGCGGACTGCCGGAGCCGTGGACCTTCGAACGCGCCTCCGGCTACGCCCTCACCCACGTCGTCTTCCACCTCACCGACTGGGGCCGCACACCCGACGGCGTGCCCGCCCGCCTCGCCGACTACCTGCTGCACTGGCTGCCGCCCTGGCTCGACACCTGCCTGGACGCCCGGATGTGGGACCTCGGCTGCGAACTGCTGGCCGTGGCGGCGAGCCTGCCCCGGCCGCCCGCCCCGCACCTGCTCACCGACGCCTGGGAACGGCTCGCGGCGGCCCGCCGCCCCTCGGGCGCCGTCCCGGAGGAGGGCGGCCCGGACGGCACCTGGCCCGGCGCCACCGGCGAGGAGTTCGCCGACTGCTACCACTCCACGCTGATGGCCCTGTTCGCGGCGGTGCTGACCCTCGCCCGCCCGGTCCACGGCGGCGTACCGCGGCACGCGGCGCCCTCCCTGACGGCCGTGCCCGGCGGGTACGACGGACAAGGAGCGCTGGGATGACCGACCCCCGTCTGATCCACCACGTCGGCGCCAGGGCCATCGAGTGGCTGTGGGCACACCGCGACGGCTTCCGGCTCCAGCCCGACGTCGACCCCGAAGTGGGCTTCCTGGAACGCTTCAAGCCCATCGGCGAACTGGCCCTGATCTGCACCGTCCTCTTCCGCGAGGGCGTCGCCGGGTCCCGGCAGGCGCACCTCGCCCGCCAACTCCTCGACCACACCTGGCGCGAGACCCTCGACGGCGGTCGGATGCTGGTGCGCGCACAGCGCACCGAGCCGTTCTCCACCGTCCCCTTCGAGGTGTACCTGCCGTTCCGGGAACTCGGCTACAGCCAGCCCGAGGTGGAGCGCGCCACCGTCCTCAACCACCGCCTGGACAGCTGGGCCAGGTTCCCGGTGACCCCCACCCGCCGCCTCGGCCTCTCCGCCTTCCAGCGCCGCTTCGGCCTCACCCCCCGGCCACCGGAGTCCGCGCTCACCGACGCCACCTGGCTCGCCGCGACCCCGGAGCCGTGGACCGTCGAGGGGCACACCGCCTACGACATCACCCACACCGTCTTCCACCTCACCGACTGGGGCGAGCGCCCCGACGGCCTGCCCCCGCGCGTCGCCGACTACCTCGCACTGTGGCTGCCGGTGTGGACCGACGACTGGCTGGACCTGCGGCGCTGGGACCTGCTCGGTGAACTCCTCGCCGTCGACGCCTGCCTGCCGCGCCCCGCGCTCGACGAACGCGCCTGGACCGGCTTCGCCGCCGCTCAGCAGCCGGACGGCGCCGTGCCCGCCGTCCGCGCCATGCCGGACGGCGACCCCGACGAGGTGTTCGACCTCGTGTACCACCCGACGCTGGTCGCCGCCTTCGCCTCGGTACTCGCCACCTCACGGGTCCTCAGCGCCCTGGTCCCCACGGCGTCATGACGGCCCGGCGACAGCCCTGGCCGAGTGCCGACGGCGCGCGGACCGGTGAGGCGGGTGCCGCTCCGCGGGCTCGCGAGCCCGACCTCGCCGGACTGCGCCGTCGGCTGGCGGCGGCCGTGGTCGCCTCCGACGCCCCCGACGCCGTCTTCGCCCTCTCCCGGCACGGCCACCGCCTCGTGCACACCGGCGGCACCGCCCCACCGCCCCCCAACGGCCGCGCCCTCCCGCGCTACGAGATCGGGTCGGCCACCAAGACGTTCACGGGACTGCTGCTGGCCCACCTCGTCCAGCGGGGCGACCTGACCGGCGGCGAGACGGCCGCCGCCTGCCTGGCCGGCGGCCGGCGGCCGGGACCGCACCCGGTGACGCTGGCCCACCTGGTCACCCACACCGCCGGACTGCCCGCCCTGCCCCGCGACTTCCTCCCGCGGGCGCTGCCCGCCTGGCGCACCAACCCCTACGGCCGCTATCCCGCCGCCCGCGTGGTCGACGCCTTCCTGCGCCACCGGCCACGGCACCGCCCCGGCACCCGCTGGCACTACTCCAACTTCGGGGTCGCCGTCCTCGGCCACGCCGTCGCCGCCGCCACCGGAACCCCCTGGGAGGACCTGGTCGCCGGGCACGTCCTCGGCCCGCTCGGCCTGACCGGCACCGCCCTGCGCGCGGGGCGGCCGGGAGCCGACGCCGTGGGCCACGGCAAGGACGGCCGCACCCCCGTGCCGCCGTTCGACGCGGGCGGCTTCCCGTCGGCCGGAGCCGTCCGGGCCACCCCCGACGACCTGCTGACGTTCCTCGAAGCCCACCTGGACCCCGGCGCCACCCCGCTCGCGGACGCGCTGACGGCGGTCCACGTCCCCGTCCTGCGGCGCGGCGCCGGGCACCGGCACGTCCACACGGTGGCCTGGTTCCGGCACCCCACGGACGGCGGCCCGATGTACTTCCACAGCGGCGCCACCCTCGGCCAGCAGGCGTTCCTCGGCTTCCGTCCCGACACCGGCACCGCCCTGGCCGCCCTGTGCACCCGGCGCTTCCGCGCCCGGGACCCGTTCATCGCTGCGGCGTACGCGCTGCTGTACGAGCAGTAGCGCGTACGCCGCTCGGGGCGCGGTTCCTACACCCGCTGCCACAGCGCCGGAGTACCCTCCGGCGACCAGCCGCCCTGTGCCTGGTGCGGCTGGAGGCACTGGTAGCGCACGCCCGCGTGGAGGACCGTGGCCCCCGCCGCGTACACCCGCCCCGCCGACCACACGCCCGCCGCGCTGTTGTCCTGCGCGGCGGGCACCCGGGCGGTGCCGGACACGGTCTTCAGGACCAGCCCGAAGTCGCTGAGGATCGGGTTGACCGGCTGGAAGAAGGTCGTCCCGCCGGTCGCGCAGTCACCGAGACCGCCCGAGGTGACGCCCTGGGCCTGGGCACCGGAGAGGTACGGGCCGCCGGAGTCGCCGCGCTCGGCGCACACCGTGGTCTGCGTCAGGCCGTTCACCGTGCCCTGCGCGTAGCTGACGCTGGCGTCGTGCTGCTCGACCGTGCCGCACCGCCACCCCGTGGTGGAGCCCGAGCGGCACACCGACGCCCCGACCAGCGCCTGCACCGACCCGCCGACCTGCACCTTCTTGCCGTCCTCGCCCTTGACGTCGGCGCTGGCGGTCCACTCGGCGTTCACCCCCACCCACGACATGTCCTTGCCCGGGAAGGTGGACGCCTGGAAGGTCCCCTGGGCGGCCTTGTCGTGGCCGGTGGTCCTGGCGCCCGCCTTGCCGCAGTGGCCCGCGCTGACGAAGCCCTGCCGCTCGCCCTTGGTGACGGAGAAGCCGATGGAGCAGCGGGCGGTGTCGTCGATGTAGTAGGCGTCACCGCCGACGATGTCCGCCATCAGCCGGGGCCGCTGCGCCGACACCCGTACGGCGACCCCGCTGCCCTGGACGCCCGCGGCCTTCACGAACGCGTTCGCCGCCGCCCGGTCGGCCGCCTGGACGACGACCCGGTTGCCGGGCACGTCGACGTACCAGACCGGGGTGCGGTCCGTCGCGGCGTCGTCGGCGACGGCGTCCAGCTTCTCCCGTACCGCGCGCAGCTCGCTGAGCGGCTTCTCCACGACCGTGGCCGTGGCGCCCTGCGCCTCGATGGCGGCGACGTCCGCGGCGTCCGTGGTCGCCACGTGCAGCTCGGCGGAGGTCGTGCCGCGCAGCCAGGCCCCGGCGAACCGCTCACCGAGGGCGTTGCGCAGCAGGCCCGCCCGGGTGCCCGCCTCCGCCTCGTTGACCAGCCGCTGGGCCGCCTGCGCCGGTGTCAGACCGAGGTCGCGCTGCAGGGCGCGCAGCAACTGCGCCGAGGGCCGGTCGGCGCCCAGCGTCCGGGCGGCGGAGGGCGGGGCGCCGGGCGAGGGCGGCGGTCCGGCCGCCGCCGCGGCCGGGCCGGACGCCGCGAGGGCGAGGGCGCCGAGGGTGCCGACTGCGGCCAGGGCGAGGCGATGCCCGCCCGGTGCGTGTCTGCCGACCATGCGTGGGACCTCCTTGTACGGGGTGGGGGTGCGGCCAAGCCCTGGGGGCGTGGTGCGCGAGTCCCGCCTGCCGCCCGACGCCTGGCACTCCCCCGAGCTCTTCGAGCAGGGGGGACCCCACTCGGCGCACCGGGCGGAGGCCCACGTACTGGTTACGCGTGGGCTTCCGCCCGGCACGCCGGGAGCACGCTCCCCCCGAGCTCTCGGCTCCGTTTGAGCAGGGGGGACCTCCAAGACGCCGCTCGGCCCGTCCTGCGGACGGACGACGGGACTGTCGCAACACGCCCCTAGCCGCGAACCCGGCCCGCGATGCCCGCGCCGACCGTCATTCGCGCGAAGGGGGGCGGCCGGGGTGTCATGTGGAGTAGGGGACGCCCTCGCCCGGTACGGCACCCCCACCGGCGCGGACCCCGCCGCCGTCATCCCTCCTCGCGCAGCCCCCAGGGCGACCCGTACGCGCCGAGCAGGTCCAGGAACGGACGCGGTGGGAGGGCCTCCGGGCCGAGGACGCCGCGGCCCGTCCACGCGCCGGTGGCCAGCAGCTCCAGGGCGATGACCGGGTTGACGGCCGTCTGCCACACCACCGCCTGTGAACCGTATTCACGCATCGACCACTGGTTGTCGACGACGTGGTACAGGTACACCTCGCGCGGCGCCCCGTCCTTCGTGCCCTTCACCCACGTACCGGCGCACGTCTTGCCCGTCATCCGGTCGCCGAGCGTGGCCGGGTCGGGCAGGCAGGCGGCGACCACGTCGCGCGGGGACACCCGCACCGGCCGCCCGTCCCCGCCGGGCACGGTCACCGGGGCGGTGGCGGCCAGGCCCAGTTCGTGCAGGGTCTTCAGCCGGGCGATGAAGTCGGCGCCCAGCCCGTACTTGAAGGTGACCCGGCGGGCGTCCACCCAGCGGGGGACCAGCAGCACCTCCTCGTGCTCGACGTTGACGCACTCCACCGGGCCGATGCCCTCGGGGAAGTCGAACACCTCGGGCTCACTGAACAGGGCCGTGGTGAACCAGCCGCGGTCCTCCTCGTAGACCACCGGCGGGTTGAGGCACTCCTCCAGCGTGGTCCAGATGCTGAAGGACGGGGCGAACTCGTAGCCCTCCACCGCCAGGTTCGCGCCGTCGCGGACGCCGACCTCCTCGATGTCGTCGAAGAGTTCGTCGGCCGCGTACCGCGCGAACACGTCCGACAGGCCCGGCTCCACGCCCATGCCGACCAGCGCCAGCCGACCCGCCTCCTCCCACCGTCCGGCCAGCGCGAACTGCTCGTCGCCGAGCTTCACCCCGCACTCCTCGTACGGCCGCGAGGCGTGCGGCACGGACAGCGACATCGCCATGTCCAGGTAGTGCGCACCGGCCGCCAGCGCCGCCCGGAACAGCGGCATCACGAACCTCGGGTCGGTGGCGTTGAGCAGCACGTCGCACCGCTCCTCGGTCAACGCCCGGCGCACCGCGTCCTCGTCCGAGGCGTCCAGCCGCCGCGCGCCGAACCGGTCACCCCGCTCCCCGAGTGCCGCGACCGCGGCCTCGGCGCGGCCGAGGTCGTAGTCGGCGACGACCATGTGGGTGAGGAAGTCACGACGGGCGGCGATCCGGGTGACGGCCGTGCCGACACCGCCCGCGCCCACGAGCAGGACTCGCATGTCACAGCACCTTTCCGCCGGAGGCGGGCGCCTCCGGACGAGGCCGATGCAACAAGACGCCGGAAGATAAGGTCAACCCTGTTGGCATAAGACGGACAAGGGAAGGCGAGGGGGCGACCGGTATGGCGAAGCAGGTGGTGGGGGAGGCCGCGCGCCGACGGCGGCGGCCGACCCGCGGCGGCACCGTGCTGTCCGAGGAGCTCATCGTGCGCACCGCCCTGCGCGTCCTGCGCGAACACGGTGGCGCCGGCCTGACGGCCCGCCGCCTCGGCGCGGCCCTCGGCGCCGATCCGAGCACCCTCTACCGCTACTTCGCCGGTATGGACGACCTGACCCGGGCCATCGGCGACGAGTTGATGGGCCGCGCCCTCGACGGCTGGACGGCCACCGGGGACTGGCGTACGGACCTGCGCGCCCTGGGGCTGGCGATCCACGCCGCCTACCTCGCCCACCCGCAGGCGGCCGTCCTCACCGCCAGCCGGGTCAGCGGGCGGCCCCGGGAGATCGCCGTGGACGAGACCATCCTCGGCATCCTGCGCGGCGCCGGACTGCCCGACCCGGTGGCGGTCGGCGTCTACCACACGTTCATCGACCAGAGCCTGGCCTTCGCCGCGCTCGACGCCGGGGCGCTCACCCTGGCGGGCGAGGCCCGCGCCCGGGACGAGGAGATGTGGCACTCCACGTACGCCCGGCTGCCCGCCGAAACCCACCCCAACATCGCGGCGACAGCACCCCTGTTGTCCCGTCGGATGCCGCTCAGCGCCTACCCGGCGGCGCTGGAGATGCTGCTTGGGCACACGGCGGCCGAGCTGTCCCGGGCCGGAAAGAGGCACGTGCGGGGATCTTGACCCGGTCCGGAACCCCGGCTTAGCGAAGCCGTCGCTTGACAGGAATTGAAACGATTCAATCTCCCGTGCCACGACACGTCACCTCCGGCAGGCCGTGGTCGGCTGACCTGACGGCACGTCACGGGGTGGGCGGTGCGGGTGCCGCCCGCCCCGGTGGCGGCGGCGCCTCGGTTTGCCGAACCGGCAAGATGATGCGCCACTTCCACGCTCCCCGGGGGACGCTGGGCGCAGACCACCCGCGAAAGCCGCGTCACGAGGAGCCGCCGTGTCCGACGCCCATCTCACCGAGCCCGCCGCCTTCTGGGAGGCCCGTTACCGCGACGCCGGGCGGGTCTGGAGCGGCCGGCCCAACGAACTGCTCGTCCGGGAGGCGGCCGGACTCCACCCCGGTACGGCCCTCGACCTGGGCTGCGGCGAGGGCGGCGACGCCGTCTGGCTGGCGTCGCGTGGCTGGCGCGTCACCGGCGTGGACATCTCCGCCACGGCACTGGAACGGGCCGCCGGGCACGCGGCGGAGGCGGGCGTCGCCGACCGCGTCCGCTGGGAGCGGCACACCCTGGGGGAGACCTTCCCCGAGGGCCGCTTCGACCTGGTCAGCGCCCACTACCTCCAGTCGCCGGTACCACTGGACCAGCGGACGATCCTCCACCGCGCGGCCTCCGCCGTCGCCGACGGCGGCACCCTGCTGATCGTGATGCACGCCGCCTGGCCCTCCTGGCAGACCGAGCCGCCGTTCCCGGCGGAGTTCCCCACCCTGGACGGCCTCCTCGCGGAACTGGCCCTGCCCGGGACCCACTGGACCGTCGTCACCCGGGAGACGGTCCGCAGGCCGAGCACCTCCCCGGACGGCGTCGGAGGCCACCGCGACGACCACGTGTGGCGCCTGCGCCGTACGGAGGCGTGAGCGCGTACACGCCTCGCGGCGCCCCGCACCTCGTGCGTGGGCGCCGCGCGGGGAGCGGACCGGCGGGTCTCAGACCGGGCCCGGCTTGATCCGGCCGCGCCAGGCGCCGGACTCGCCGCCGCGCTCCTCCATGAACTCCTTGAAGCGCCGCATGTCGCCCTTGACGCGCCGGTCGATGGTGCCCGTCATGGCCCCGACCTTGTCGACGGCGCCACCGGGCTCCACGTCCATCACCAGCTCGACGCGCGTGTGCGTGTCGTCCACACGCTCGAAGCGCACCGTGCCCTTCTGCCGGGTGTCACCGGAGGTGGTCCGCCAGGTGATCCGCTCGTCCGGCAGCTGGTCGACGATCTCGGTGTCGAACTCCCGCCGCACCCCACCGATCTTCGTGGTCCAGTGGTTGTGGCGCTCGTCGAGCTGCCGTACCTCCTCGACGCCCTCCATGAAGCGGGGGAACTCCTCGAACTGGGTCCACTGGTCGTAGGCGGTACGGACCGGGACTCCGACCTCGACCGTTTCCTTCACCGTGGTCATCACAGCCTCCTTGCTGATGGGCCTCGCACAGGGCGGCGGGTACCCGCGGAGCCGCGCGGCTCACCCCGCGGGACGCGGTGTGAGCGCGGACCGCGGCCGCGCGGGTCACGATGGGCTCACCCCTCACGAACCAGGAGCCCCCCGATGACGGACGTTTCCAGTCAGGGCCCCGCGCCGGGCGACGAGCGCGAGGTCCTCACCAACCGGCAGGGCCACCCCGTCTACGACAACCAGAACCAGCGGACCGTGGGCGCCCGCGGCCCCGCGACCCTGGAGAACTACCAGTTCCTGGAGAAGATCAGCCACTTCGACCGGGAGCGGATCCCCGAGCGGGTGGTGCACGCGCGAGGCGTGACGGCCTACGGCTACTTCGAGGCGTACGGCGCCTGGGGCGAGGAGCCGATCGGCCGGTACACCCGCGCCAGGCTGTTCCAGGAGCGCGGCAAGCGCACCGACGTCGCCGTGCGCTTCTCCACCGTCATCGGCGGCCGGGACTCCTCCGAGGCCGCCCGGGACCCGCGCGGCTTCGCGGTGAAGTTCTACACCGAGGACGGCAACTGGGACCTGGTCGGCAACAACCTGGGCGTCTTCTTCATCCGGGACGCCATCAAGTTCCCCGACGTCATCCACGCCCTCAAGCCCGACCCGGTCACCTTCGAGCAGCAGCCGCGCCGGATCTTCGACTTCATGTCGCAGACGCCGGAGTCCCTGCACATGCTCGTCAACCTGTTCAGCCCGCGCGGCATCCCCGCCGACTACCGCCACTACGAACCGTCCGTCCTCGGCGGGCTGCGTGAGGCGCGGTACCCCACCCATGACGAGCAGGGGCCGGAGATCCGCGGCCGGGTCACCCGCAAGCGCATCCCGCGCGCCAACGACTACCAGCAGGCCGGGCAGCGCTACCTGCTGATGGAGCAGTGGGAGCGCGACGACCTGGTGCACAACTTCGTCACCCTGCTCGCGCAGTGCGACCGGCCGGTGCGGGAGCGCATGGTCTGGCACTTCCTGCTGGTCGAGAACGACCTCGGACTGCGCGTCGGCGAAGGGCTCGGCATCGGCCCCGAGGACGTCGCCGGTCTGGAGCCGCTGCCGGGCCAGGACCTCACCGACGAGGACCGCGAGCGCCTCGCCCACCTCGGCAAGAACCCGCCCCGCGACGTGAGCGGGCTGACCATGACCCACTGCGTCCCCGACAAGCGGCACGTCGTCACCCGCTGACCTGCGGGAACCCCGGACCCGAGCCCCGTGCGAGAGCACCACACCGGAGGGTTAGCATATGAGCGCCACCTAGCTCGAAAGAGAAACACGTGACTGTCAACGAGGACTCGTTCACCAACTGGAAGAACCGCGAGGAGATCGCGGAGTCGATGATCCCGATCATCGGGAAGCTGCACCGGGAGCGGGACGTCACGGTCCTGCTGCACAGCCGCTCCCTGGTGAACAAGTCAGTGGTCAGCATCCTCAAGACCCACCGGTTCGCCCGGCAGATCGCCGGTGCGGAACTCACGGTCACCGACACCATGCCGTTCCTGAAGGCCCTCACCACGCTCGACCTCGGCCCGTCCCAGATCGACCTCGGGATGCTCGCCGCCACCTACCGCGGCGACGACCGCGGGCTCACCGTCGAGGAGTTCACCGCCGCCGCGGTCGCCGGAGCCACCGGTGCCAACAAGATCGAGCGCGGTGAGGGACGGGACGTGGTCCTCTACGGCTTCGGCCGCATCGGCCGCCTCGTCGCCCGGCTGCTGATCGAGAAGTCCGGCTCCGGCAACGGGCTCCGGCTGCGCGCGATCGTGGTGCGCGGCGGTGGGGAACAGGACATCGTCAAGCGGGCCTCGCTGCTGCGCCGCGACTCCATCCACGGCCAGTTCCAGGGCACCATCACCGTCGACGAGGACACCAGCACGATCGTCGCCAACGGCAACGAGATCAAGGTGATCTACGCCGACGACCCCGGCGAGGTCGACTACACGGCGTACGGCATCAGGAACGCCATCCTCATCGACAACACCGGCAAGTGGCGCGACCGCCAGGGACTCTCGCAGCACCTGCGCCCCGGCGTCGACAAGGTCGTCCTGACCGCCCCGGGCAAGGGCGACGTCCCCAACGTCGTGCACGGTGTCAACCACGACACCCTCAAGCCGGACGAGCGGATCCTGTCCTGCGCGTCCTGCACCACCAACGCCATCGTGCCGCCGCTGAAGGCGATGGACGACGAGTACGGCGTGGTCCGCGGCCACGTGGAGACCGTCCACTCGTTCACCAACGACCAGAACCTGCTGGACAACTACCACAAGGCCGACCGCCGCGGCCGTTCGGCGCCGCTCAACATGGTCATCACCGAGACCGGCGCCGCCTCCGCCGTCGCCAAGGCGCTGCCCGACCTCAAGGCGACGATCACCGGCAGCTCGATCCGCGTCCCCGTCCCGGACGTCTCGATCGCGATCCTCAACCTCCAGCTGGCCCGCGAGACCACCCGCGAGGAGGTCCTCGACCACCTCCGCGAGGTCTCGCTGACCTCCCCGCTGAAGCGCCAGATCGACTTCATCACCGCCCCCGACGCGGTCTCCAGCGACTTCATCGGCTCCCGGCACGCCTCGATCGTCGACGCGGGCGCCACCAAGGTCGAGGGCGACAACGCCATCCTCTACCTCTGGTACGACAACGAGTTCGGCTACTCCTGCCAGGTCATCCGCGTCGTCCAGCACGTCTCCGGGGTGGAGTACCCGACGTACCCGGCACCGCTCGTCTGACCCGGCACGGGCCCTCGCGGCGCGACCCGGCACCCGCCGGGTTGCGCGCCCGCCGCGGGGGCGGACGATGGAAAGCGGGGCCGCACCCTGTGCGCGCCCGCGCCACCCACGCCCCCACGGAGGTGCCATGGCCAGGGACGACAACCGCGACATGGAGCGTTCCATGGACCGTCCGGCGGAGGACCGTTCCGTGGACAAGTGGGCGGACCGGCTGATGAGCGGCGGGGGGTCCATGGACCGCGCGCAGGCCCGCCAGTTCGTCCGCAACGTCTACGAGGCCGCCCAGCGCGACCTCAGCGAACGGGACGCGCAGGCGGAGTACGAACGCGAGGAGTAGCGGGCTCCGGCCCGAGCGTGGCCCCGGCCGCGCCCGGCCGGCGCTCACGCCCCGCCGACCGCGACGGTCAGCCCCCTCAGCTCGTAGCCCCCGATGTCCGGTTTGAAGGAGACCCGCGGTTCACCGGTCATCCGGATGCCGTCCAGCGCGAACAGACGGCTCAGGAACACGTCCGCCTCCAGGATCGCGACCTCGGCCCCGGGGCAGCGGTGCGCCCCGTCTCCGAAGGACAGCCCCGCCGCCGACGGGCCGAGCTTCGGCGCGCGCCCCGGGCGGACGCGGTACGGCCGCTCGCCCACGGCCTCCGGGTCGGTGTTGGCGTCGTCGACGAACAACTCGATCAGCTCACCGGATTCCACCAGCCGCGGCCCCGACGGCGTGCGCAGCGTCAGCGGGGCCGTCGTACGGCGGCGCAGCCGGGCGACGACCGGCTCCAGCCGCAGGATCTCCCGGAGCAGCTCCAGCCGCTCCGGCTCCCCGGCCGCCCGGTACCGCCCCAGCAGTTCCGCGTCCGTGAACAGGTGCCACGCCGCCACGCAGATGAACTCACGGGTGGTGATCATGCCCGCCGCCGCGAAGGTGAGGCACTCGCCCAGGATCTCGGCGTGCGAGCAGCCCTCCGCCAGCAGGTGCCCGATCAGGTCGTCGTGCGCCCGGCGCCGGTGCGCGCGGATCGCGGGCCGGACGTCGGCGAGGTAGACGCGCAGCCAGTTGGTGTTCTGCCGCGCCAGCCAGTACAGACCCCGCACACTGGTCAGCCCCGGCGTCCCGAACTCCTCCGGGAAGAACGCCTCCAGCCGCGCCCGGATCCCCGGACGGCTGTAGCGCAGCCCGACGACATGGCACGCCACCTCGATCGCCACGTGGAAGCTCAGGTCGGGCAGATGGGCCGCACCGGACTCCCGTAGGGCCGCGAGCTGCTCCTCGACGACGCGCTCCATGACGTCGCGGTAGTGCTCGTCCACCCGGCGCGGGGTGAAGAAGCGCGCGGTCTGCCGCCGTTGCTCCCGGTGTCCGGGCCCGTCCTGGTAGAGCACCGGGCGCCGGACGCGCGGCGGGAGCTTCTCCACGGTCTCGATGCCGAGCCCCGCCTGCACGGTGCCGGTGCCGCGCAGCACGGCCCGGGCGGCCTCGTAGCCGTGCACCTCCCAGCCCCCGTCGGCCTTCTGACGCACCGGGCAGCCGGGACGGCCGCCCCCCGCCCGGTCGATCTTCCGTGCCGATTCCCTCGCGTCCGTCACCGGCCTCGCCCCCCCCACGTCCCGCCGAACGGGCAGTCGCCAACTGTCGTTCACCGCGCATCCAGCTCGGTTCACCTGTACTGCCCAGGATTCGCCATGGGCATGTCGCGCACCGTCCGGCATCGGCCGCTGCGGCTGCCGCGCCGCATCCCCGCCCGGCGCTGGGTACTGCCCGCCCCGACCGCGCCCGTGGTCCCTGTCAGCCTCTGCTGGCGCTGGGACCGGACTGCCGTAGCCCTGTAAAGTACAAAACGCCCTATTCATCCCATAAGGGGACCCTACGGGGGCTGTCTTCCGTCGGAGTGATGGATGTTCCGCAGGCGCCCGCCCCACGACGGCGACGAACTGCTCGCCCGGCTGGGCTCGCTCACGTCCCTGGCGCGCGAGCGCGCGGAACTCCAGCGCTCCCAGGTCGAACTGGCGATCGCCCTGCAGCGCGAGATGCTCCCGGCCGACCTGCCCTCCGCCCCGGGCCTGCGCCTGGCCGCCCGCTACCTGCCCGCCTGCTACGGCCTCAACGTCGGCGGCGACTGGTACGACGCCTTCCGGCTCCCCGACGGCCGTATCGGCCTGTCCATAGGCGACGTCCAGGGGCACAACATCGAGGCCGCCGCGTTCATGGGGCAGGTGCGGGTCGGGCTGCGGGCCCTGGCCTCCGTCACCAGCGACCCAGGCGACCTGCTCGCCGTCACCAACGACCTGCTGATGACCCTCGGCACCGACCTCTTCGCCACCTGCACCTTCATGCGCCTGGACCCGGCCACCGGCCTGCTGGAGAGCGCCCGCGCCGGTCACATCCCCTGCGTGTGGGCCACCGCGGACGGCAGGTCCGGGATCACCGACGACGAGGGCGGGCCCCCGCTCGGCCTGCAGGAGGGCATGAGGTACCCGGTCTTCCGGCACCGCCTCGCCCTCGGCGGGGTCTTCGTCCTGGTCACGGACGGCGTAGTGGAGGGCCCCGCCCTCGACGTCGAGGAGGGGCTCCACCAGACCGTCCGCCTCGCGGGCATCGCCGCGGTCGCCGGTCTGGACGCCGAGGCCCTCGCCGCCGCGGTGATCAAAGGCGCCGAACGCGTCGGCCACGAGGACGACGCCGCCGTACTCGTCGTCCGCCACGACCGACCGGCGAACGGCGCCTGAGCCCGTCGGCGTGCCCCGCCGGTCAGCCATTGGGCGTCACCGGCGGGCCGCTCGCCTCGCCGGACCGCCGGGACCGGTGTCTGATGGCTGCTGTGGTGGCAACCCGGGTTCCACGCCGGGCGCTCACGCCCGGCCTCCAGGCACTGGCCGTCGCCGCGTGCTACTACGCGGCGGGACGGCTCGGCCTGCTGCGGCAGCTCGCCGTGGAAAGCGCCGTGTTCACCCCCATCTGGCCCGCCACCGGCGTCGCCCTGGCCGCGCTGCTGGTCCTCGGTCCGCGCTGCTGGCCCGGCATCGCCCTCGGCGCGTTCCTCGTCATCCTGTCCCTCGCCGGCCTGGACATCCACCCCGCCGCCCTGATCACGGTGGCGGGCAGCACCGCCGCGCCCGTCTTCTCGTACCTGCTGCTGCGCCGGGTGGGGTTCCGCCCCGAACTGGAACGGTTACGCGACGGCATCGCGCTGGTGGTCCTGGGCGCCCTGGTCGGCACCCTGATCAGCGCCACCACCGGGGTCAGCGCCCTCGTCCTCACCGACCAGCTGGAGGCCACCGCGTTCGGCGCCGTCTGGTTCGCCTGGTGGGTCGGGGACGCCATGGGGGTGCTGGTCGTCACCCCGCTGCTCCTCGTCGCGGCCAAGGCCCTGACCCGCCCGCGTCCCCGGCTGCGCCGCTGGCCGGAGGCCGTCGCGCTGCTCGTCGCCACCCTCGTGATCGTCCCGCTGGCCACCCGCAGCTCGGTCAGCCTGCTGTTCCTGGTCTGCCCGCTGCTGATCTGGGCCGCTCTGAGCTTCCAGGTCGCGGGCAGCATGTTGTGCGCCCTGTTCACCTCCGTGATGGCCACCGTCGCGGCCACCGACGAGGTCGGCCCCTTCCAGGGGCTCACCCATGTGGAGGTCATGAGCAAGCTCCAGGCGTTCAACGGCAGCATGGCCCTCATCGCGCTGCTGCTGTCCGCCGTGATCGCCGAACAGCGCAACACCCGGCGCTCCGTGGAGCACGCCTGCCAGGAACTGGTCGAGGTCCTGGAACACCTCACGGCCAGCGAACCGCAGGCCCGCTGGCCGCCCCCCGGCACGGACCTCCCCGAGATCCCCCACCTGCCCGACCTGCCCACGAAACCCCCCGACGACGACTGAAGCCCACGGAGGCCGCCATGACCAAGCAGCGCAAGCAGAAGAAGGAACTCCGCAAGGGCGACAAGGTCGCCTGGAGCACCCACGGCACCGAGACCGGCGGCACGGTCGAGAAGAAGATCACCGGCCGCACGGAGGCCGCCGGCCGCACCGTCGACGCCTCGCCCGACGACCCGCAGTACGAGGTGCGCAGCGAGAAGTCCGGCAAGTCCGCGGTCCACAAGCCTTCCGCGCTGCGGAAGAAGTGACGCGCCATGACCGACGACGACCACCAGGGCACCTGGGACGACTTCCGCGAACTGGTCAACATGAGGCCGTCCGACCTGGAGAAGTGGCTCGACACCGACGAGTCCCAGGCCGCCGGACAGCACCAGGACGGCGGTGAGTCGACCGGCCACGCCTCCGGCCGCCGCATCCTCGCCATCCTCCGTGCCAGGAAGTCCGACCTGTCCGACGACGACTACGACCACATGCGCAAGGTCGTCGGCTACGTCCGCCGCCACCTCGCCCAACGGCCCTCCGGGGACGTCCGGGACTCCCGGTGGCGGCACTCGCTGATGAACTGGGGCCACGATCCACTCGTGGAAGAGTCGTAGGGGCTCGCCCGGAGGCCGCATCCGGTACCGCCCCCCGACCCGAAGTGGTTCCGGGGGGCGGTACCGCGACCTCGCCGGGCGAGCCCCGAGACGCGCGGCTGCGGTGCGGACCGCCGGATCCCCGCCGTGTCCCTCCGTCGTCCCCTCCGGCGGAGGGCCACTCACCCGGGCGGGGCCGGGCCGCTCAGCGCACGACGTCGGCGAGCGCGGCCAGCAGCCGGTCGCACTCCTCCTCGCTGGTGTACGGGGCGGGCCCGATCCGCAGCCCGCCCTCGGCGCCGAGGCCCAGGTGGCGGGAGGCCTCCAGCGCGTAGAAGGAGCCCGCCGGGGCGTGCACCCCGCGCTCGGCCAGCCGCCGCGCGACCTCGGCCGCGCTCTGCCCGGCCACGGTGACCAGCAGCGTCGAGGTGCGCCGGGCGGCCCGGGAGCGCACCGTCACCGCGGGCAGGGCCGCGAGCCCCGCCTCCAGCCGGTCCCGCAGCGCCCGCTCGTGCCCGGCCAGCGCCGCGAAGGACGCCTCCAGACGCGCCCGGCGGCTGCCCGTCGCCGCGTCGTCGAGCCCGGCGAGGAAGTCGACCGCGGCGTGCGCGCCCGCCAGCAGCTCGTAGGGGAGGGTGCCCAGTTCGAACCGCTCGGGGACCTGGTCGCTGGACGGCAGCAGCTTGTCCGGCCGCAGCGTCTCCAGGAACTCCGGGCGGGCGGCCAGCACACCGAGGTGCGGACCGAGGAACTTGTACGGCGAGCACACCAGCGTGTCCGCGCCCAGCGCCGCCAGGTCCACCGCCGTGTGCGCCGCGTGGTGCACCGCGTCGACGTGCAGCAGGGCGTCCACGCCGCGCACCAGCTCGGCGATCTTGGGCAGGTCGGGCCGGGTGCCGATCAGGTTGGACGCGGCGGTCACCGCGACCAGCCGGGTGCGAGGCGACAGCGCCGCGGCGACGTGGTCGGCGGTCAGCTCACCGCTGACCGGGTCGAAGTCCGCCCACCGGACGCTGGCGCCGACCGCCTCGGCCGCCTGGATCCAGGGCCGGATGTTCGCGTCGTGGTCGAGCCGGGTGACGACCACCTCGTCCCCCGGGCCCCAGGTCCTGGCCAGGGCGCGCGCCAGGTCGTAGGTGAGCTGGGTGGCGCTGCGGCCGAAGACGACGCCGCGCGGGTCGCCCGCCAGGAAGTCCGCCAGCGCGGCCCGCGCCCCGGCGACCACCGCCTCCGCGTTGCGCTCGCCCGGACTGTGCGGACCCCGGTTGGCCAGCGGGGCGCGCAGGGTGTCCGCGATGGCGTCGATGACCGGCAGCGGCATCTGGGTGCCGCCCGGGGCGTCGAAGCGGGCGGAGTCCGGGGTGAGGCCGGGTATCGCGGCGCGGACGGCGTGGACGTCGAAGGCCATGTACGTGCTCCAGGGGGTCGACCGGACCAGGGCGGGGGCGCACGGCACGGCCGCGCGGAGCACGACGGTATCCGGTGCCCGACGCGGCGCGGACGGCGGTACCACCCGGCCCGTCCGACCGGTCGGCCCCGGGCACGGCCAGCGCGGGGCGAGGGGCTGGCCTGGGGGTGGTCGGTGCCGGGCGTCGGGCTGGCCCGGGCACGGTCAGCGCCGGGCGAGGGGACGGCCCGGGGAACGGTCAGCGCCGGGTGGCGCGGTCCCCGGCGGTGAGGTCGAGCCGGGCGACCACCTGCTTGCCGCCCTCGAACGGCACGACCTCCAGCTCCCGGCTGCACATCTCCACCAGACGCAGGCCGTGACCGCCGACGCGCGCCGGGTCGGGCGGCTGGGTCCGGGGCGGCTCGCGCGAGGTGTCCCAGACGGCGATCGTCAGCTCGGTGCCGTCCTCCGACAGTCGCAGCCGCAGACCGCAGTCGCCGGACGTGTGCCGGAGGGCGTTGACGAGGAGTTCGTTGGCGACCAGCTGGGCGTCCAGCTCCGCGAGGGGGTTGACCGGGACTCCGGAGACGGCGGACGCCCGGCCGAGCAAGGCGCGAACGGCCCGCCGCGCGTCGGCGGCGCGTCCCGCACCCGGGCTCCAGGTGGCTCGGTAGCCCAGGGCGGCGGATCCGTCCGGCTCGTGTTCCTCGGCCGCCTGTGGTCCAAGCGGGATGACCATAAACCGCACCTTTTTGCATCGCAGGGGCAGTGCTCGTGAAGCGCGTATGCAAACTCCGTTACCCCGTTTCCGCTCGCGTACCGCTCCGGAGGACGAGCGCCGCCGGCTCACGCGGACGGGTCCCGGCCGGTCTCCGGCACCCCGGTCCAGTCCAGGCGCAGTACCGCGAGGTCGTCGGTGTGCCGCTCGGCGTTCTTCGCGCGGACGGTGTCGAGCACGGCGTTGAGGTGGCGGCCCGGATCGGGCACGCGGGTCTTCTCCAGGACCCGCAACAGCCCGTCGACCCCCAGGCGGGCGTCCTCGCCCCGGCCGCCCCCGTCCCGGCCGTCGGCGCCCGGCTCGGCGCCGTACCCCTCGATCAGTCCGTCCGTGTAGGCGATCAGCGCGCCGGTGGGGGGCAGGGACAGGGTGGTGGCGGGCCACTTGCCGAGCCCGGGGACTATCCCGAGCGCCACGCCGTGCGCGGCGGACACGGGGTGGGCGCCGTCCGAGGTCAGCAGCACCGGCTCGTGGTGTCCGACCAGGTACAGGGTCACGGTGGCGGACGCCGGGTCGAGCGCCATCACGGTGCAGGTCGTGAACAGGTCGCTGCCCGTGCGCTCGGCGATGTGTATCCGCTCCAGCAGGTGGAGCAGCTCGTGGCCACGGTGCCCGCCGAGGGTCAGCGTCCGCCAGGCGATCCGCAGACAGACGCCGAGCGCCGCCGCGTCCGGCCCGTGCCCGCTGACGTCGCCGATGACGGCGTGCACGATGCCGTCCGGGGTCTGCACCACGTCGAGGAAGTCCCCGCCGAGCAGCGCCTGCGCGCGCCCGGGGAAGTAGCGGCTGGTCGCGGTGACCGACCCGGACGACAGGATCGGCTCCGGCAGCAGCCCGCGTTCGAGGCGGGCGTTCTCCGCGGCGCGCACCCGGCCCACCTGGAGGGCGGCGCTGGCGCGTTCGGCCCGCTTGCGCTGCACGGCGTAGCGGACGGCGCGCTGCAGCAGCTCCGGCTCGACCTTGCCCTTGACGAGGTAGTCCTGAGCACCGGCGGCCAGCGCGTCCACCCCGGCCCGGGACTCCACGAGCCCGGTCAGCACGATGATCGCGGTGTCGGTTTCGGTGTCGGCGTCCTGGACGGCGGCGACCGTGCCCAGCCCGGAGGCGTCGGGCAGGTGCAGGTCGAGCAGGACGCAGTCGTAGGGCGCCACGGCCAGCGCCCGGCGCGCCTCGGCGGCGGTACGGCAGCGGACCAGGGAGTGACGCAGGTCCGTGTCGACGAGGAGTTCCTCGACCAGCAGGGCGTCGCCGTCGTCGTCCTCCACGAGCAGGATGCGGAACGGCGTCTCGTAGTCGATGGCCGGTTCTCTCATGACCGCTCCTCCTCGCGGGCGTCGGTGGCCGGGAGGGTGAACACGATCCGGGTGCCGGGGGAGTGCTCGGCGTCGACGGCGATGGTGCCGCCGTGGAACTCGACGACCTTCTTGCACATCGCCAGGCCGATTCCGGTGCCCGGGTAGGCCTCGCGGGTGTGCAGCCGCTGGAACAGGACGAACACCTTGTCCTGGAAGTCCGGCTCGATGCCGATGCCGTTGTCGGCGACGGCGAACTCCCAGTCGTCCCCGGCGCGGGTCACGCTCACCCTGATGCGGGGCGTGCGGTCCGGGGCGCGGAACTTCACCGAGTTCGACAGCAGGTTCTGCCAGAGGATGCCGAGCTGGGTCGGGTCGCCGAGGACGGTGGGCAGCGGGTCGTGGGTGATCTCGGCGCCGCTCTCCTCGATGGACACGCTCAGGGTGTCCAGCGTGCGCTCCAGCACCTCCGCCAGGTCGACCTCCGTGTGGTCGTTGTGGACCCGGCCGACGCGGGAGAAGGCCAGCAGGTCGTTGATGAGGACCTGCATCCGGTTGGCGCCGTCGACGGCGAAGCCGATGTACTGGTCCGCCCGGTCGTCGAGCTGTCCGCCGTAGCGCCGCTGGAGGAGCTGGGTGAAGCTGGACACCTTGCGCAGCGGCTCCTGGAGGTCGTGCGAGGCCACGTAGGCGAACTGCTCCAGCTCGGTGTTGCTGCGCTTCAGTTCCGCGGCCTGCTCGTCCAGCAGCCGCCGGGCCTCCTCGCTGTACTCCAGCTCCGCCAGCAGGCGGCGGCGCATCGCCTCGACGTCCGCGGCGAGCTGGCGCAGGTCGGCGGGGCCGGTGCCGTCGATGGGCTGGCCGAAGCGCCCGCTGGCGACCTCCCGTGCGGACCTGCCCAGCTCGGTGAGCGGGCTGGTCACCCCGCGCCGCAGCCCCTCTGAGACGAGCGCGGCGACCAGCAGGATGACGGACCCGATCACCGCGAAGCTCGCGTTGCGCAGCTCCCTGGTGCTGCGCAGGTCGGCGAGGGCCGCGTCGTTCTGCTTGCTGAGGTGCCGCTGCTGCTCGGCCGTCGCCCGGCGCACGGCGTCGAAGACGCGCTTGGCCTCGTCGGCGCGGTCCGGCGTGACCGTGACCGCCTCCTCCGGTCCGACGGCGGCGATCGGCCGGGCGAAACCTTCCTGCCAGCGCTGGGCGAGCCGCTCGACGGCGGCGAGGTCCGCGAGCCCGCGGCGGTCGCCGCCCAGCAGCTCCCGCAGCCGTCCGGTCGCGGCCCGCTCGTCGGCGACCCCCTCCGTATACGGCCGGAGGAAGGAGCGCTCACCGGTCAGGCCGTAACCCCGGATGCCGGTCTCCTGGTTGACCAGTGCCGACTCCAGCCGGACGGCCTGGTCGAGGGCGGGGGAATGGTGGC
Source organism: Streptomyces sp. NPDC006997 (assembly GCF_040635175.1). Lineage (NCBI taxonomy): Bacteria > Bacillati > Actinomycetota > Actinomycetes > Kitasatosporales > Streptomycetaceae > Streptomyces > Streptomyces sp. NPDC006997. Next base: position 34,053 of record NZ_JBEYHH010000028.1, on the reverse strand, counting down.
GGACCAGGTTGTCCGTCACCTGGGAGGTGCGGGCGATGGCCCACACGCCCAGTGATCCGAGCACGGCCAGTACGGTGAGGGTCACGGCGACCCCCGTCCGCAGCCAGCGTCGGGTCGTCCAGTGTGACCGCCCCGGGCGTGGGCCGGCCGGACGCTCCTTCGTCACGGTCTGTGTACTCCTTGGGCTTCGGCTGCCGTACCGGAGGGTGCGGCTGGCCTACCGTAATCGATGTCCTGACAACGGCTGTTGTCAGGGATGACCGTGCCCCCTAGGGTGGGGGACATGCACGTCCCCTACTCCTTCCTGCGACGCTCAGCGGATGACTGACGGGGAGATGACCGACCGCGTCGCCGCCGCGGTGGACGAACTGGCCCACCGGCTCGTCCACGACCTCGCCCGCCCCCCGGGCGTGGACGGCGCGTCGGACGCGCGTTGGCACGCACTGGCCCGCCTGCGGGTGCTCATGCAAGTGGAGCGGGCCGTACACGACCTGGAGCAGGGCGCCGCCCGCGCCGCCGCAGTGGCGGGCGCCGGGTACCCCGAGATCGGCCGGGCGGCCAGCATGACGCGCCAGGGCGCCCGCCGCCGCTGGCCCGGCCTGACCCGAGCCACGCCCGGCCCCGCTCCCCGACTCTCCCCCCGGAGTACACGACCATGACCGTTCCCCCCGCCACCGCCCGCCCCTACGACGTCCTGCTGGTGGAGGACGACGTCGCCGACGCCCTGCTGATCCAGGACGCCCTGCTGGGCCGGGGCGCGCGCAACCTCGCCCAGGTATCCGACGGGATGGAGGCCCTGGAGTACTTGCGGGACCCGGCCAAGCCGCGCCCCGATCTGATCGTGCTCGACCTCAACATGCCCCGGATGAACGGGCGCGAGTTCCTGGCCGTCGTCAAGGAGGACGCCGAGCTGCGCACCATCCCCGTGGTCGTGCTGACCACCTCCGCGGCCCCCGACGACGTCTCCGGCGCCTACCGGCACCACGCCAACGCGTATGTCACCAAGCCGGTCAACCTGGAGGAGTTCGAGGCGGCGGTGCGCAGCATCGACGCCTTCTACCTCGACATCGCGGTGCAGCCGCCCCGGCCCTGACCGCACGCGCGCGTATGCCGCGACGGGCCCGTCCCCGCAACGGGGGCTGGTCCGTCCGTGCGGTGATGTCCCCCGAACGGTCCGCCCGGCGCGAACCGCGGCCGGGTCTGGGGTCCCCTGGCAGAGACAGGACCGATCGGCGGACAGGGGAGTGCCGTGTACGAAATGCACATAGGTCCGGGAACCGCGGACGGCGAACTGGTGTGGCACCTGGTGCCGCCCCACGACGCCAAGACCCTGTGCGGAGCACGGGTCAGCGCATCACCGGGAGACGCAGCCAACTCGACCGACCGGCACTGCGCCCCGTGCATGGTCCGGTTCCAGCAGACGATGGAGGCCGCCAGCGCCAAGTGACCCGCCTGCGCGGGGCCAGGGGGCCGGACGACCCGGCCCCCTGCCGCGCGTGCCCGCCGTCGGGTCGACCGTTCCGGGTGCCCGCCTCACCTGGTCGCCGACTGTTCTCACCCCGGGAAGCGGCCCGTGGAGCGCAGCTGCCAGCGCCGCTCCGCGTACGCCAGGTCGTCCCGCCACAGGCGGCCCGCCGCCGCCCGCACCAGGGGCCGCAGCAGCGGTGCCGCCCGGCGGGCGACCGTGAACCCGGGCCGGTCGGAGGCGGCCACCACGGCCTCGATGACCGCCGTGCGCGGACGGCCCCGCTCGTCCTCGCCGAGCGGCGTCGCGTGGGTCTCGACGACGGAGCCCCGCCCCTCGCCCGCCACGATCCGCATCACGACCGTACGGGGCTCGGGAGCGGTGAACACGGCCCGCACCGGCACCACCAGCCGACCCGCGACCCGGAACGACACCTCCACGGTGAACCCGTCGCCACCCGCGTCCGCATCCTCGGCCACCGTGAGGTCGACGAAGGAGTAGGGGTGGAACCAGGCCCCGTGCCAGGGGTCGAGACGGTTGGCGACCACGTCCTCCGGCTCGCACCCGCCCGCACCGACGTACACCGCGGACAGCGACCCCGCGAGCGCCGGGCGCGGCGGCACCACCGGCGCGTCGAGCGGGGGTTCGCCGCCGACCTCGTCGAGCCGGACCCACACCAGGACACCGTCGTCGTACGCCGGATACGGCTCCCAGCCCGCGAACGGCTCCCCGTCCAGGGCGAGTCCGTGCCAGTGGCACACCAGCGTGCCGCAGCGCACGGGACTGTCCCGCAGCGGCGCCCCCAGATGCGGGCAACTGCCCGGCCCCGCCGCCAGCCGCCCGTCGGCGCGGCGCCAGACGACCACCTCACGGCCCGCGACGGTCCGCGCGAGCGGTCGCCCGGCGCCGAGGTCGCGTGCGGCGCCGACGACGTACCAGTTGCCCGAGGGCCGGGCCCGCGCCCGCTTCACCGCCTCGGCGATCACGGCGGGCCGCGCCTCCCGCCAGGTGGGGCGCTGCCGCTCCCAGGGGACGGGGCGGCGCCGCAGGGAGAGCGGGAAGCGGCGCCCGCCCGGCGGGCCGGGGTTCACGCGACCTCCTCGTGGCACTGGGGCAGCGGGGCCTCCGGTGGGGCGGGCGCCGGGCGGCGCCGGGCACGCAGCCGTTCGGCCGCCACCCGGACGGCGCCGTCCGCGGCGACCACCGCCCGGCGCCGCCGCGCCACCACGACCCGGCGGTGCAGCACCGGGTAACCGGCGCTCGCCACGGCGTCCAGGATGCCGCCGTACAGCACGTACGCGGCGCGGATACAGGGGCGTGCCACCGGGTCGAGCATCGCCAGACCCGGCGCCGCCTCCCGGTAGACGCGGCGGGTCAGCGCCTCGAACTCCCGCAGCGCGGCGGTGATACGGGCATCCGCGCGGCCGGTGTCGCGGCTCCAGCGCAGCAGCGGCCGGTCCACCCCGTGCGCGGCGAGCAGGTCGCCGGGCAGGTAGACGCGGCCCCGGTCGAGGTCCTCGCCCACGTCCCGCAGGAAGTTGCTCAGCTGGAAGGCGACGCCGAGGGCGGCGGCGTGCGGGGCGGCCTCCTCCCGCGGCACCACCGTGCCCAGCACCGGCAGCATCTGCAGACCGATCACCGCCGCGGAGCCGTGCACGTAGCCGCGCAGGTCCTCGTAGGACGGGTAGTCCGTCACCACCAGGTCCGCCCGCATCGACGCCATGAAGTCGGCGAAGTGCGCGTGCTCGATGCCGTACCGACGGGCGGTGTCGGAGAGCGCCCGCACGACCGGGCCCTCCCCGTGGCCCGCGCGCGGACCGTGCGGCGCCGGGCCTTCCCTGTGCCCTGCGCGCGGCTCCCGCGCCGTGCGGCCCTCCTCGCGGCCCGCGCGCGGTTCCCGCGCCACCGGGTTCTCCCCGTGGCCCTCGCGTCCGGGCGCCGTGGGGCCCTCCCCGCGCAGTCCTCGTTCCAGCCGCGCGTGCAGCGCGGACAGCGCGGCCACGCGCTCGCTGGCCGTGAAGCCGGGGTCGAGGGAGTCGACGATGTCGTCCGCCCAGCGGGCGAAGCCGTAGAGGGCGTGTACGGCGGGTCTGCGGGCGACCGGCAGGAGGCGGGTGGCGAGGAAGTACGTCCGGCCGTGCCGGGCGTTGAGGGCGCGGCAGTACCGGTAGTCCGCGCGCAGCGCCGGGTCCGTGATGCCCGCCGCGTCGAGTTCCCGTGCGGTCATGCGGCGGCTCCCCGGGCGAGGGCCCGCGCGGTCCGGCGCGCCCGGGGGACGCCGGTGACACGGGCGGCGGCCAGCTTCCCCGACACCAGCACCGTCGGCACCCCCACCCCGGGCGTCGTACCGCACCCGGCGAGGACGGCGTTCTCGGTGCCGCGCACCAGGTTGCGGGGCCGGAACGGTCCCGTCTGGGCGAAGGTGTGGGCCGCCGAGAAGGGCGTACCGGCGGCGTGTCCCTGGGCGTGCCAGTCGGCCGGGGTGACCAGGCACTCCGCCTCGATGGCCGCGCCGACGCCGTCGAGGCCGCGCCGCTCCAGGTGCCCGAGCAGCTCGTCCCGGTAGCGCGGGCCGAGCGCGGACCAGTCGGCGGCGCCGGGCCCGAGGTCGGTGTTGGGGCACGGCGCGAGGACGTAGTGCAGATGGCGGCCCGGGGGAGCGAGGCCCGGGTCGGTCGCGGTGGGCCGGGTGATCAGCAGCGACGGGTCGCTCATCAGCCGCCCGGCGTGGGTCAGTTCACGGAACGTGCCGCGCCAGGCCGCCCCGAACGACAGCGTGTGGTGCGCGAGGTGCGGCCAGGTGCGGTCCGTGCCGAGGTGCAGCACCACCGCGGACGGCGCGTGGCGCAGCGCCAGCGGACGGCGTGGCGCCCCGCCCAGCAACTGGTAGGCGACCGGCAGGTCCGGGGTGAGCACCACGGCGTCGCACGGCACCCGGTCCCGGTCGGTGACGACGGCCGTGATCCGCGCGCCGGACCGCTCCAGCCGCGTCACCCGCTCCCCGAACCGCAGCTCGGCCCCCGCGTCGGCGGCGGCGTCCGCCATCGCCCGCGGCAGCGCGTGCATCCCGCCGCGCGGGAAGTACACCCCGGCGACGGTGTCCATGTAGGCGATGACCGCGTACGCCGCCAGCGCCCGCTCGGGCGGCACCCCCGCGTACAGCGCCTGGAAGGAGAACACCCGCCGCAGCCGCTCGTCCCGCAGGAACCGCCCGATCCGCGCGTCCAGCCGCCCGAACCCGCCGAGCGCCGCCAGCCGGGCCAGGTCGGCGCCGACGATGTCGAACGGCGAGTCGAAGTTGGCGTCGATGAAACGGCGCATCTGCACCCGGTACAGCCGCTCCAGCCAGCTCCGCAGCCGCCGGTACCCGGCGGCCTCCCCGGCCCCGGCGAACCGCTCCACCTCCGCCGCCATCGCGTCGGCGCCGGTGTGCACGTCCAGCGCGCTGCCGTCGGCGAAGCGGGCCCGGTAGGCCGGGTGCAGCCCGATCAGCTCCACCCGCGCCCGCAGGCTGTCGCCGACCGCGGCGAACGCCTCCTCGGCGAGGTCCGGCATGGTCAGCACCGTCGGCCCGGTGTCGACGCGGTAGCCGCCGAGGTCGAGCCGCCCGGCGCGGCCCCCGGGCAACGCCTCCCGCTCGACGACGGTCACCCGGCGCCCCGCGCCCAGCAGGTGCAGCGCCGCCGACAGCCCGGCGAGCCCGGCACCCACCACCACGACGTGGTCCGTACGTCCCGGCACCGCCCGCGTCACCGCCGTACCTCCCCGGCACCGGGCCGGTGGGTTGGGGCATTCGGCCGCGCCCGTGCGGGGGAACCCGGCGGCGCCGCCGGGCACGGGACGGGCGGCACCTGTGCCGCGTGGTCGGCCTTCGGGCGGGTGGGGCGCATCCGGCATCCTCTCGTCAAGCTCGCGGACGGCTGGGTCCGTCACGCCTTTCGGCGGTTGGGCCGCGCGCGGATGCGACCCGCGGCGGACTTCCGCGCCGTCCCTTTCCTTCCATGGCCGGACCCCTGCGTCGCGGCGCCGGGCGCGCGTCGCCCGTACGGATGAGCCGCATCCGAAGGGGGACCCGGCCAGGAATGCTCACCAGAGAGGCCCGGGAGCCAGGAGGGAGACACCTGCCGTGATGGACGCGGACGTCGCCATCGTGGGCGCGGGAGCCGCCGGGCTGTCCCTCGCCCACCGGCTCGCCGAACCGGCCGCCGTCGCGACCCGGCGCCTGTCGGTGGTGCTGCTGGAGGCCCCGCCCGGCCCGCTGCGCCCACCGCCGCGGACCTGGTGCTTCTGGGAACGCGGCCGGGGCCGCTTCGACGCCGCGGTCACGGCCGACTGGGACCGCCTGCGGGTGCGCCCCGCCACGGGCCCGCCGGTCGTCGGTGGCACCGCGCCCCTGCGCTACAAGATGATCAGGTCCGACGACTTCGAGTACCTCGTCGCCCACGACCTGGCACGCGGCACCGGCGTCCGCCGCGTCCAGGGCACCGTCGACACCGTCGAGGACCTGCCGCGGGGCGCCCGCGTCCACTGGCGCGACCCCGCCGGACACCCGCACGCCCTGCGCGCCCGCTGGGTGTTCGACTCCCGCCCCCTGGGCAGCCTCCCGGCCGCCCGCACCACCCTGTTGCAGCACTTCCACGGCTGGTTCGTCCGCACCGCCCGCCCCGTCTTCAGCCCCGGCACCGCCGACCTGATGGACTTCCGCACCCCACAGCCCGTCCACGGCCTGTCCTTCGGGTACGTCCTGCCCCGGGGACGCCACGAGGCGCTGGTGGAGTACACCGAGTTCTCCGCGCGGCCCCTCACCCCCGACGCCTACGCCAAGGCCGTACGGCACTACGCCGAGGACGTGCTGCGCCTCGGCGAGTGGGAGGTGCTCGCCACCGAGACCGGTGTCATCCCGATGACGGACGCGCCGCTGCCGCGGCAGGTCGGCGCGTCCGTGTTCCGCATCGGCGCCGCGGGCGGCGCCACCCGCCCCTCGACCGGCTACACCTTCGCCGGACTGCAACGCCAGACCCGCGCCGTGGCGGACGCCCTGCGCCGGGGCCGCCACCCGCTGCCCCCACCGGCCCACTCCGCCCGCTCCCGCGCGATGGACGCGGTCCTGCTGCGCGCCCTGGACAGCGGACTGGTCGACGGCCCCGCCCTGTTCACCCGCCTGTTCACCCGGGTCCCGCTCCGACGGCTGCTGCTCTTCCTGGACGGCCGCACCTCCCTGCCGCAGGACCTCGCCATCGGCCTGCGCACCCCCGTCGGCCCGATGCTCCGCGCGGCGGCGCAGGTCCCCCGCCTGCCCCGCCGCCCCTTCGACGGCCCCTGACCCGCCCACTTTCCGGAGACTCCATGACGCTGCTGCGCGACGAGCACCTCGCCGCCGCCTTCGACCACGCCGCCCGCGGCTACGACCTGCTCACCGCCGCCAGCCCCGGCTACCACGCCCACCTGCGCCGCTCCGTGCGCCGACTCGGACTGCCCCGGTACGGCGAGGGACTGCGCGTCCTCGACCTCGGCTGCGGTACCGGCGCCTCGACCGCCGCGCTCGCCGAGGTGCTGCCCGGCGCCCGGATCACCGCCGTGGACGCCTCCGCGGGCATGTTGGAGCGGGCGGCGGCCAAACCCTGGCCGGACGGCGTCGACTTCGTGCACGCCCCGGCGGAGGGGCTCGCCGACGCCAGCGTGAACGGGCCGTTCGACGCGGTCTTCGCCGCCTACCTCTTCCGCAACGTCAGCGATCCCGACGCCGTCCTCGCCGCCGTGCGCGACCTGCTCGCCCCGGACGGCAGACTCGGCGTGCACGAGTACACCCTCAGCGGGCGTCGCGCCGACCGCGCCGTGTGGACGGCGGTCTGCCGGGGACTGGTCCAGCCCGTCGCCACCGTCCTCGGCGACGGACAGCTCTACCGCTACCTGTGGCGCAGCGTCGTCGACTTCGACACCGCCGACGCCTTCGCCGACCGGCTGCGCGCCGCGGGCTTCGAGCACGTCCGCACGCTTCCGCTCCCCGGCTGGGAGACCGGCATCACCCACACCTTCGTCGCCCGCCGCGCCCGGCCGGAGGCCGCCGAGTGAACCGGCTCCCGCACCCCGCCCGCCGGGGCCGAGACCGGCGGGCCCGCGTCCTGCTCCCCCCGCCCGGCGCCCCGCGCGTCGCCGCCGACCCGCCGCCCGCCGTCGCCGTCGTCGGCGGCGGCATCGCCGGGCTCGCCGCGGCGACCGCGCTCGCCGAACGCGGCGTCGCCGTGACGCTGTACGAGCGCGAACCGCAGCTCGGCGGGCGGGTCGCGGGCTGGCCGACCGTCCTCGCGGACGGCACCGAGGTGACGATGAGCCGCGGCTTCCACGCCTTCTTCCGCCAGTACTACAACCTGCGCGGACTGCTGCGCCGTACCGACCCCGGCCTGGACCGCCTCACCGGACTGCCCGACTACCCCCTGCGCCACGCCGACGGCCCGCGCGACAGCTTCCGCCGGGTGCCGCGCACCCCGCCGCTCAGCGCGCTCGGCTTCGCCGCCCTCAGCCCCTCCTTCGGCGCGCGCGACCTGCCCGGCCTCGACCCGCTCGCCGCCCTGCCGCTGCTCGACGTGCGGGTTCCCGAGGTGTACGACCACCTCGACGACACCAGCGCCCACGACTTCCTGGACGCCGTCGGCTTCCCGGAGCGGGCCCGCCACCTCGCGTTCGAGGTGTTCTCCCGCAGCTTCTTCGCCGACCCGCGGCAGCTGTCGGCGGCGGAGATGGCGCTGATGTTCCACATCTACTTCCTCGGCTCCTCCGAGGGCCTGCTCTTCGACGTCCCCCGCGCCCCCTTCCCCCGGGCCCTGTGGGAGCCGCTCGCCGCCTACCTCCGCGGACACCGCGCCGACCTGCGCACCGCCACCGCCGTCGAGGCCGTCACCCCCACCCCGGACGGCGGCCACACCGTCGCCACCGCCGACGACGAACGCCGCTACGACGCCGTCGTGCTCGCCCTGGACACCGCGGGCCTGCGCACCCTCGTCGCCCGCTCCGGCCACCTGGCCGACCGCGCCTGGCGGGAGGGCGTCGCCCGGCTGCGCACCGCGCCCGCGTTCCTCGTCACCCGGCTCTGGCTGGACCGGCCCGTCGCACCCGACCGGCCCGGCTTCCTCGGCACCAGCGGCTACGGCGGCCTGGACAACGTCAGCGTGCTGGAACGCTGGGAGGACGAGGCGGCCCGGTGGGCGCGGCGCACCGGCGGCTCCGTCGTCGAACTGCACGCCTACGCCGTACCGCCGGCCCGCCGCCGGGAGGAGGCGGAGCGGGACCTGCTGCGCCAGCTGCACCGGATCTGGCCGGAGACCCGGGCGGCCACGGTCGTCGACGCCCGCCACGAGTGGCGCGCGGACTGCCCGCTGTTCCCCGTCGGCGGCTACCTGTCCCGGCCGACCGTGCACACCCCGCACCCCGGCCTCGTCGTCGCGGGCGACCTGGTGCGCACCGGCCTGCCGGTGGCCCTGATGGAACGCGCGGCGACCTCCGGGTTCCTCGCCGCCAACCAGCTGCTGCGCCGCTGGGGCGTACGCGGCCAGACCCTGTGGACCGTGCCCGACCGCGGCCGCCACGCCCCGCTGCGCGCACTGGCGGGCTGGGCGACCCGCCGCCAACCGGCGTTCGGCTGACCGGGCGCCCGCCGCCCGCCACGTGGGGGAGGCGACCACGTGCGCGGCACGGCTACGTCGCCTGAAGGGGTCCCGCGAAGGACCTGCGCAGGGAGCCGGGGGCGGCGAGGGGGAGGAGCGCGGCGAGCGTCCTGCCCTTCAACGTGTCCGGCTCCCGCGTCGGTTCGACGTCGCGGCCCCGGCCCGGCACCGCCCCCGCGGTCAGCCGTTCGGGAGGATCACCGCGCGGCCCTCGACCTTCCCGGCGTGCAGGCGCTCGTAGGCGAGCGGGGCGTCGTCCAGGGGGTACGTCTCGGTGTGGACGGACACCACACCGGCGCGGGCCAGCGCCAGGACCTCGATCAGTTCGCCGCGGCTGCCCCAGTAGGGGGCGTTCACCGACACCTCGAACGGCAGGTGGCCGAACCCGACGGGCAGCGCCCCGCCGCCGATGCCGACGATGCTGATGTCACCCTCGACCGCGGCGACCGCGCCCGCCATGGCCACGGTGGGCTCCGCGCCGACGAAGTCGAAGACCGCCTCGGCGCCCGGACCGCCGGTCAGCTCCCGTACCGCGTCCGCCGCCCGGGCGTCCGACAGGACGGTCTCGTGGGCGCCCACCGTCCGCGCGAGCCGCAGCTTGTCCTCGGAGACGTCGAGGGCGATGACCCGGGCCGGGGTCAGCGCCCGCAGCAACTGGATGGCCACGTGCCCGAGCCCACCGGTGCCGATGACGACGGCCGTGGACCCCGGCACCAGCTTGACCAGGGACCGCTTGATCGCGTGGTACGGCGTCAGCCCCGCGTCGGTGAGCGGTACCGCGGCGACGGGGTCGAGGCCCGCGAGCGGCACCAGGTGCCGTACGTCGTCGACGAGCAGGTACTCGGCCATCGAGCCGGGCGCGCCCAGACCGGGCGGGCGGATGCCGAGTTCCTCGGCGCGCAGGCAGTAGTTCTCCTTGCCCTCGGCGCACTTGGCGCAGGTGCCGCACCCCCAGGGCCCGTACACCGCCACGGCGTCCCCCTCGGCGACGCCGTGCACCCCGGCGCCCAGCGCGGCGACGGTCCCGACGCCCTCGTGGCCGAGGGTGAGGGGGAGCGGGTAGGGGAAGTCCTCGGCGGGCCAGCTCATCACCGCGATGTCGGAGTGGCACACCCCGGCCGCGGTGACCTCCAGCAGGACCTGCCCAGGGCCCGGCTCCGGGTCGGGGACGGTCACGACCTCGGGGGCGGCGCCGATGGTGCGGTACTGCAGTGCCTTCATGTCCGGACTCCTTCGGCCGTGTGGGGGGATGAGGGTCCGCCGGACCTCCCCCCTCAGTGTGGCCGGAAACGACCGTCATGGCCTGCCGTGTCCCGGCGGCTGTCCGTGACGGCCGCGTGATCACGACTCGCTATGCTGCCTGGCATGTCTTCGCCAACGCCGCCCGTCGTCAACGCCCCGCCCGCCCCCGTCGCGCCGTCGCGCCGACCCGGGCCCGTCGTGGCCGTGGCCCTCGCCGTGGGCCTGTTGCTGGGCGGCGGCGGGGTGGGCGTGGCCTGGGCGCTCAGCGGCGAGGACGCCGCGACGGGTGGCGCGGCGGACGACGCGCGTGCGGCCTGTCAGGCGCTGGACGGCTTCGCGGAAGAGGACTACGTGGTCGAGGGCGCCAGAGGCGAGATCGCGGTGAACCGCTTCGCCGCCGCCACCGTCCTGTCGGCCTCGGCGGCGGCCGGGGACACCGAGTTCAAGCCACTCGCGAAAGCCCTGCGCGAGGCGCGGGCGCGGCACGCGCAGACCTTCGACATGGCCGACGCGACGGTGCGGGAGCCGCTCCGGACCGCCCGCGACTTCTGCGCCGCGCTGTGACTACCGGCCGAGGCTGATCCGGGCGGCCACCGGCAGGTGGTCGCTCCCGGTGGCGGGCAGGGCGCGGATGTGCCGGACCGTCGCCGCGCGGGCCATCACCTGGTCGATCCGGGCCACCGGGAAGGCCCTCGGGAAACTGAACGCGAAGCCCCGCTCCGCCGTGTTCAGCCGGGCGGTCAGCGGGCGCAGGCCCCGGTCGTCGACGGTGCCGTTGAGGTCCCCGAGCAGGACCACCGACCGCACCGGCTCGGCGCCGACCGCCCGCCCCAGCCGCCCGGCGCTCTCGTCGCGCCAGCCGGAGGCGAGGCCGCTCGCCCGGACCCGGACCGACGGCAGATGGGCGACGTACGCGGCGACGTCGCCGTACGGCGTGGCGACCACGGCCCGCAGGCCCCGCTGCCACGGCTCGGTGATCCCGTCGGGCTTGATGTCCAGTGGCCGGGCACCGGTGAGCGGGTGCTTCGACCAGAGCCCGACGGTGCCGCGCACCACGTGGTGCGGGAAGCGGGCGGCGAGTGTCTCCTGGTAGACCGGCAGCGCCGTGGGCAGCAGTTCCTGGAGCGCGATGAGGTCGGGGTCGGCGGCGGCGAGGGCGCGGGCCGTGCCCGCCGGGTCGGGGTTCACGTCACTGACGTTGTGCTGGACGACGACCAGCTCGCGCTGGCCCGGTCCCGGCGCGGGCAGCAGCAGGGCGCCGAAGTGGTGCGTCCACGCCGCGACCGGCAGCAGCAGCGCCACCAGCGCGGTGGCCGAGCGGTACCACAGGGCGAACCCGAACACCACGGCGGCCAGCAGACCGAGCCAGGGCAGGAAAACCTCCAGCAGACTGCCGAGGCGCCCGACCTGGTTGGGCACCAGCCGGTGCCCGGCCAGCAGCAGAGCCGTACCCGCCGCGGCCCCGGTGAGCAGCAGCGTCGGCCGTCTGTCCACGGCCGTCCACCGCAGGTCCGTACCGTGTTCCGTTGATCGAATTCGTCGCACGGGTGAGGGACGGCCGACGGCGGTGCGACGGTTCCACCCCCCTGCCCCCGATCGGCCGGGCCGGAGGCAGGTCACCTCGGCGTTCCTCCAGGACGCGCACCGTCTGCCCGCTCCGCCCCACGGCCGGCGGCGCCACCCCGCCGAGTCGCGCCTCGCGCCGCAACCTGCCAGGTCAGCACTCTTGCCCGGCCCCGGCACACCCCCTAGCCTGCTTTTGTGCCGCTAATAAACAAAACCCGTTCGCACAATGTCGTGCCGGGCAACGGCAGGGACCTCACCCGGCTCCGCACCGTCCTCACCGTCTTCTTCGCCCTCGACGGCTTCGTCTTCGCCGGATGGGTCGTCCGCATCCCCGCCATCAAGCAGCAGACCGGCGCCTCGGCCACCACCCTCGGCCTCGCCCTCCTCTGCGTCTCCGCGGGCGCCGTCATCACGATGACGCTGACCGGCCGCCTGTGCCGCCGCTACGGCAGCCACCAGGTCACGGTCGTGTGCGCCGTACTCCTCTCCCTCAGCGTCGCCCTGCCCCCGCTCACCCACTCGGTGACGGCCCTCGGCGCCGTACTGCTGGTCTTCGGCGCGGCGTACGGCGGGATCAACGTGGCCTTCAACAGCGCCGCCGTCGATCTGGTGACCGCCCTGCGGCGCCCGATCATGCCCGGTTTCCACGCCGCGTTCAGTCTGGGCGGAATGCTCGGCGCGGGGCTCGGCGGACTGGTCGCGGGCGTGCTGTCGCCCACCCGCCATCTGCTCGGCCTCACGGTCGTCGGCCTGCTGGTCACCGCCGTGGCCGGGCGAACGCTGCTGCGCCAGCAACCGCCGCTCCCCCCGGACCACGAACGGACGGCGCCGGGCGCCCCACGCCGCCTGGACCGCCGTACCCGCGCCCTGGTGACCGTCTTCGGCCTCATCGCGCTGTGCACGGCGTACGGCGAGGGCGCCCTCGCCGACTGGGGCGCGCTCCACCTGGAGGAGGACCTGCTCGCCTCCCCCGGGGTCGCGGCGATCGGCTACTCCTGCTTCGCGCTGGCCATGACCGTCGGCCGACTGACCGGGACGACCCTGCTGGAACGCCTGGGCCACACCCGCACCGTGGTGGCGGGCGGCACGACGGCCGCCGCCGGGATGCTGCTGGGCGCGCTCGCCCCCGCGCTGTGGGCGGCCCTGCTCGGTTTCGCCGTCGCCGGACTCGGCCTCGCCAACCTCTTCCCCGTGGCCGTGGAACGCGCGGGCGCCCTGGCCGGTCCCACCGGCGTCGCCACCGCCTCCACCCTCGGCTACGGCGGTATGCTCCTCGGCCCGCCCGCGATCGGTTTCATGGCCGACTGGTCCTCGCTGTCCACGGCCCTCACCAGCGTCGCCGTGCTCGCGGCGGTCGCCGCCGCCATCGGGCTCGCCACGGGGCGTGCGACGGCGGGGGCGACGGGCTCCCCGCCGTAGGCACGACGGCCACGGTCCCGGCGGTGTGCCGCGCTGGAACGACCGGACCAGGGTCTCCACCGCCTTGGCCACGACTCCGCGGAACCTCTGCGACACGCGCCCCCGTTCGGTCCCTGCGGCCCGTTGGAGAACAGGGCCAGGTCGCAGGCGTCGAGGCAGGCGATGTCGCGCCCCTGCACCAACCGGATCGAGCTGCTGCCCCCGACCATGACCAGGAAGTAGTCCTCGGGATCGTCCTGACGGATCTGCACCGGCGAAACGCCGGGCGCTCATCGGGGCGTAGAGGGAGGCCCCACCTGACTGTGCGGCGGTTGCACGCTCTGCGCCCGCCGCGGGAAGCGGGGCGCGTGCGGGCCGCGGATGGGGGCCCCGCGCGAGGCGGGTGCGGGCCAGGTCCTCGGTGGTGAAGTGGATACGTCACGGCATGGCCGCGATTGTTCTGGCACACCGTTCTTTGGGCCGGGCCGCATCACGTCGACTACACGGTTGTGGCGAGCCGACGCCCTGTTCCTCGTACGGCGCCTCGCGAGACGCCTCGGGACGTTTCGTCCAGTACCGAATGCTTCGCCCGGGAGCCGTTCTCCGTGCGATGTTGGCGGGGAACGGGACCCGGCTCGGAGGTCTCGGCCTCCGAACCGCACCGTGAATCCTGATGCGTCACGTTGAGGAGCGAACATGAACACGGGAATCGCAGAACTCGGGATCGACTCCATTCCGGCCAACCGAGGTGTCGTGGACGGCGTTCACGGTGCCGCTGAGGCGACGACCACCACCGTCGTGAGCGCGGCGCAGGTGACCACCACCACCGTCGTCAGCGCCGCGCAGGCGACCACCACCACCGTCGTCAGCGCCGCCGTCTAAGGGCGCGACCGCCGCCGGCCGGAGTGCCGGATCCGTCCGGGCACTCCGGCCGACCGTGAGAGGACTGACCAAGTGAGCGGCGACCTCGGCGTTCTGTACGCGGACAGCCTGCACCGGGCGACCACCCGGCTCGACGGCTCGCTCGGGGCCCTGTCCCCGCAGGTGGCCCCGCAGGACGCCGACGCGTGCTTACGCCCGGTGCGGAACGCGCTGGAGCGTCAGCTCCGGCAGGCCGTCCTGCCCGTGGTGTGCGGGGAGTTGGCACGCGCCCGCCAGGCGCGGGTGCTGCGCGGCGCGACCCCGGAGGAGCGGTACAGGGACTTCTGGGACCGGGAGACGCTCACACCGGAACTGCTCGCGAAGCGGTACCCCGTAGTCGCCTCGGAGATCGAGGTGATCGCCACGACGACGGTCGACGCCGTCGTCCACGCCGCCCGGTCGCTGGCCCGCGACATCGAGGCGCTGTCCGGTGAGCTGCCGGACGCCCGTGGGCGGCTGCTGGACGTCAACCCGGTCGGCAGCGATCGCCACGCCGGGGGCAGACAGGTCATCTCCCTCGGCTTCGACGGCGGGCGCGTCTACTACAAGCCTGTTTCGCTTGCGTCGGCCGACCTTCTCCACCGTTTCGTCGAACTGGCCGGGGTACCGTCCGAGCTGTGGCCCGGTCGGCTCAGAACGGTGGACCGCGGCGGTTACGGCTGGCTCGAAGAGGCCAAGTTCAGGCCCTGTACCGAGGTGTCGCAGGTCCGGCGGTTCTGGCGGCGCTGCGGTGTCCTGCTCGCGGTGTGCTGCCTGCTGAACTTCACGGACGGGCACTTCGAGAACCTGGTCGCGGCGGGGGAGCACCCGGTGCTCGTCGACACCGAGACGCTCTTCCAGAACTACGCCTGGCGCAGCCGCGGCGGACGCCTCGCCTCCGTCGTCGACACCGGCCTCGTGCAGCACGCCGGTCCCGCGGCACCCCCGAGCGGCATGACCTCGGCCTTCCAGGTCATGGGCGGTGGACGGCTCTCGTCGCTCAGCCCGGCGGCCGACGGCGAGGGCACCGACACGATGGCCGTCAGGTTCCAGCGGACCCTCCACGAGCCGCCGGTGAACCTCCCCGTCCTGGCCAGCCGGTTCCAGACCGTCGACGGCTACGTGGAGGAGCTCGTCGACGGCTTCCGCACGGTCTTCTCACTGTGCCGGCAGCGCAGGAACGAGATCCTGGGCGACAGCGAGTTCTGGGACAGGGCCGCCGCTCACGAGTCGCGCCAGATCATCCGCGAGACCCGCTACTACGTACGGCTGCTGCGCCTGACGGAGCAGCCCGACTACGCCGTCTCCCCGGCGCGCGCGGAGCACATGATCACCGACTGGCTGCGCTTCGAGGAGCCGGACAACCGGTACAACACGCTCGTGGCCGACGAGGTCGCGGCGCTGAAGGGCTTCGACATCCCGTACTTCGGGCACCGGGTCAGCGGGGTCGCCCTGGCCTCCGCCTCCGCCGAGCACGCCGGGTTCTTCCCCACGTCGGCGCTCACCCAGATCCGGGGCAACATCAGCGACTGGGACGAGCCGTTCGTCGACGCGCAGTGCGCGCTGCTGCGGGAGAACCTCTCGGTACCGCCCGGTGACACGGCGCTCAGCCCGATGGACGAGCGACTGCTTGACCAGCTCACCCACCGGCGGCACCCGGCAGCGGCAGGACCGGAGTGATCACGGCCCCGGCCCCCGGCTCCCTGCCGACGGGGCCATGACCGGACCGAAGCCGAGGCGGCGCCGACGGACGACCGCGGCTTCCCACCGGCTGCTGGTCACGGCGCGGACCCTCTCCGCGCTCGGCGACTTCATGGTCCCGGCGGCCATGGCCGTCGCGATCACCGGCAAGTCCGGCTCGGCGGCCGACATCGGCGGGGTGCTGGCCTGCGCGCTGGTGCCCAGGCTGGTGCTGCTGCCGATCAGCGGGGTGCTGGCCGACCGCCTGGACCCCCGCCGGGTGGCCATCGGGGCCGATCTGGTGCGGATCGTCACCCAGTCCGTCATCGGGCTCGACTTCCTCGGCAGCGGCTTCGACCTCAAGGTCATCGCGGTGGCGCAGTTCGTGGCCGGTGCGGCCGCGGCCTGCTCGCTGCCGACCACCTGGCCGCTGGTCGTGGCCGCGGTCGCGCAGGACGACCGCCGGAAGGTGAACGCCCGACTGTCAGCGGCCCGCAGCGCCGCCATGCTGCTCGGTCCGGGGCTCGCGGGCACCGTCATGCTGACCGTCGGCCCGGCCCTGGTGTTCCTCCTCGACGCGGCGGCGTTCGCCTGTAGCGCCGCACTGCTCGCCCTGGTCCGGGTGCACCGGGTACCGGCAGCCGCGTCGACCTTCTGGTTCGACCTGCTGGAAGGCTGGACGGAGATACGGTCCCGGGTCTGGTACTGGGCCAGCCTCGTCGTCCACGCGAGCTGGAACCTGGCCTCCGGCGTGCTGCTCACGCTCGGCCCTCCGATAGCCATGCGCGAACTCGGCGGGAACGCCGTCTGGATCGCGACGCTGCAAACCGGCGGTGTCGGCATGTTGGTGGGCTCGGTCCTGTCCTCACGGGCCCGGCTGCGGCGGCCGGTGCTCGCGGGGAACCTCGGGCTGGCCGGTTACTGCGTCCCGCTGCTGTTGTTCGCGGCCAGGGCGCCCGCCCCCCTGGTCATCGGCGCGTATGGACTGGCCCTTGGACTGCTCGGCTTCTTCAACCCCCTGTGGGACAGCACCGTGCAGGCCCTGCTGCCCCGGCACGTCCTCGCCCGGGTCACCGCCTACGACCTGCTGCTGTCACTTGCCGCCCAGCCCCTGGGGCTGGTCCTCGGACCGGCGCTCGCCGCCAGGACGGGGACCGCCGTACCCCTCCTGGGCAGTGCGGCGGTGCTCGCGGGGGCGGTCGTCGTCACCGCCGCCCTGCCGCAGGTACGCCTGCTGACCCTCGCCCACCGCACGACCGAACGTCTGTGACGAGGGGGCAGCGGACGTCGTGAGCGCCGCCGCGGGCACGCGTCCGGCCCGGCGGAAGAAGCGGATCAGGTACCGCACACGAGCTGCCGGCCGAGGTCGGTGAGCAGGTGCTGAACCGAGCGACCGCGCCGTGTGGTGACGATGAGGCCGGCGGCGCGCAGAACGGCCGTGTGCTCCGAGGTGGTCGCCAGGCTCATCTCCACCCGGGACGCCAGTTCCGTCGTCCCGCAGGGCGTGGACAGGCTGCACAGCACGGCGGCCCGGGTGTGGCCCAGCAGTTGCCGGAGGGCCTCCGGCCGGTCCGGGATCTCCTTGTGGAACAAGGTGCCGGAGTCCGCCGGAGAGTAGACGAGGACCGCCGTGCCGTCCGAGAGCGTGCCCATCCAGGGATCGCCGGTCCAGAAGCAGGACGGCGCCAGCATGACGGCCCCCTCCCGCGGGTCGGTCCCGGGCTGTCGCGTCGCCGGGTCTCCGTGATGGAACACGGCGTCGGGAAGCTGACGGCTCAGGGCGGCCCGTATGCCGGCACGGAGCACGTCCCTGCCGAACCTGGCGGACTCCCGGGCGTGGCTCGCCTCGACCTGCCGCCAGTACGGCAGGAGGCACGAGGTGAAGTAGCTGCGCAGCGCGTGGCACAGTTGGTGCCTTCCCCTGCCGTCGACGCCGACGAACACCGAGACCCACTGGGGGAGGGCGCGCTCGCCCGACGCGTCGTGGAGGCGCTCTCTGACCACCGTGTCGGGGGTCGCGCGCAGGACCGCCAGTGCCCGGTCGAGACCGGTCTCGGGCACGGCGGCGAACATCGTCGCGTCGCCGTACACCGAGACGAGTTCCAGTAACGGCCGTGCCGCGCTGGGCAGGTGGGTGGCGACCCACGCCTGCCACCGGGTACGGCGCCGTGCGTCACGGCCCGGACGCAGGGAGCGGAGGCTGACCAGAGCCTCCAGGAGGGGAAACGGCTCGGCCGCGAAACGGATCCTGCCGACGTCCAGACATCCGAGATCGACATCCAACAATGCTTCCTCCGACGCCTCGGCCTCTCCTCGCCCGCTCTCCCTCCCCCTCCGGGCCCATCCTGTGGCTTGCGTGGACCTGCTGACGACGTGATTCGGCTCGGACCGAATGACGACATTCCGCGCCTCCGAGCCGCCCGACCGCACGGCCCGCACCGGTCTGAGCGGGAACCACGCGCCCGGTGGCGGCGCCGGACGCCTGGCCAGCACGGCGAGGGGCGGGCGTGCGGTGCTCGCACGCCCGCCCCGGTCCCGTGGTACGGGATCAGACGGCTGGTACCTCGTCCACGAACGACGTGCCCGCGCTCCGGTACCCGGCGACCTTCGCGGCCACCTGCGCCGGGGTGAGGACCTGGTCCTTGACGTGCAGGACGTAGTCCACGCCCTGGTCGTAGGCGCGCGCGGTCGCTGACGTCTGGCCGTTCAGGTCGATCAGCCACTGGTTGAAGTTGATCGACATCGGCCGCTCCGGCAGGTACGCCGCGTCATGGGTGCCGAAGTGCTGCCCGTCGACGTAGTAGGTGATGGCGTTGTTGTCGATGGTCACCACCAGGTCGTGCCAGCCGGTGAAGCTCCGCCTGCTCTCGGTGTGCTGGTTGACGGCCTGCCACGGGTCGGGGTCGTAGGTCTCCCAGGAGGTCGTGTAGAGGATGTTGGACGGCTCACCCCAGCCGCCGTTGGGCAGGTACTCGAAGTCGTACTCGGCGTAGTCGTCGGCCATCGGCGCCTTGAGGTCGTTGATGGTGAAGAAGGTCTGGACGATGTGGTCGCCGTCGGGCCCGTACGTGGGCGCGTCGGAGAACCGGACGCGGGCGGCGTAGGTGCCGTTCCGGAACTTCGTGGCCTTGGTGAGGACCTCGGTGTGCCGGGTGGAGGCGCCGGTGCCCGCGGTCGAGGTCTCCAGGTTCATCACCGAGTTGCCGCTCTCGGTGGCGAAGGTGACCTTGGACGGGTCCCAGGTCGCGCCGGGCACGCCGGGGCCGCCGGAGTCGGCGCGGATGTTCCAGCCGTGCGCGGAGACGGCCGGGTCGGTGTGGGAGCTGTAGTCGAAGTCGTCGAACAGGGTCTGGCCGCCGCCCGGCGGGTCGGTGGGGTCGGTGGGGTCGGTCGGGTCGTTGCCCTCGGGCGCCGTGCCCCACACGGTGGACCCGGCGAGCTGGGCGGTGACCTTGTTCCAGTCGGCGTACGACGTCTGGCCGCCGTTGAAGGAGTAGTCGTCGCTCTGCCTCAGGGTCTGCCAGCTGGACTGGTGGAAGCGCAGCTGCATGTCCCCGGTGTCCGCGCCCGGCGCCAGCGATCCGGCGGCCGGGGTGAAGCCGATCTCCAGATAGCGGTCGGCGGTCGCGGTCGGGTTGCTCAGCGTGCCGAACGTGCCCGTGACGGCGGCGCAGCCGCGGACCGCCCAGGAGCAGGCGAAGCGGTAGCTGGCGCCGGGCGCGTCGGCCTTGAAGTAGTAGCGGACCTTCACCTGGCTCAACCGCACCGGGGCCGTACCGGTGTTGCGGACCTTGAACCAGGGTTCGCTCTGGTCGGCGGTGGCGCCGCTGGCGCTGGTGCGGTACTGCACGGCCAGTCCGCCGTCGGCGGCGGCAGCGGTACCGGACGGCAGCGCGGCGAGGGTGGCGCTGCCGAGCAGGGCCGTGAGGGCCAGGGCCGACCTGCTCGACGTGCCGGAGCTGTCCCCGGCGCTGCTCTTCGAGCGCCTCACCTCCGACATCCATGACCGTCCGGTGGAGTACGTCCACTCCCGCTACCGGGGCGACCGCTACCGCATCGTCTCCCGGCTGGCCCTCGGCCCCCGCGCCCGCCCGGCCACCCCGGGCGAGGGCACCACCCCGGCATCCCGCCCGGTGACCTGGCCCACGGGGACCCGGTGACGTTCTCCGCGCGGGGGGTGGTGCAGGACGGAGGGTGAGGTGACGCCGGGCGCCCGCTGTCGGTCGGGTGACGCCGGGCACTTACCGCCGGTCAGGGCGGCGGGACCGTGCTGCGCCGCGCGCTGGCGGAACCCGGCCTCTGGCAGCGCGCCACCCACCCGGAAACGGCAGGGGCCTGGGTCGAGGAGGTGCTGCGCCGCGAACCACCGGTCACGACCTGGCGCAGGACCACGGCACGATCGGTGCGCCTCGGCGGCGTCGACCTGCCCCCGGGCGCACCACTGCTCCTCATGCTCCTGGGCAGCGGCTCCGAACCGGAGGTCTTCCCGGACCCGGGGCGGATGTGCCCGCACCGGCCCAACATCCGCCAACACCTGGCCTTCGGCGCGGGCCGCCACCGCTGCCCCGGAGCGGCCCTGGCCCGCACGGAGGCGACGGTGGCCCTCCGCAGGGCCGCCCACCATCTCCCCCACCTCACCCCCGACGCCCCGACCGCCCCTCTGCTCGGCCTGCTGTCCTTCCGGGCGCCGCTGAGCGTGACCGTGTGGCGGACCGTCGTGCCTGTGTGATGTCAGTCACATCCACGGTCCCGGCGTCCCTCGCCCACATGGCGGCAGGACGCCGACTGCCAGGCCGCCCGGCGCCCAATCGGACGGTGCGGCGGGCGGCAACCGCCCGTTCACCTTCGATTCGTACGGGCGACGCCCTTCCCATGCCGCCGGGGCGGGGGCCCGCCGCCGTCCCGGCGCACCCCGGCCATGGACTCCCGGTGATCACGCCGGACGATGAGCGGCACCTCCGGAGAGCGTTTTCAACATTGAGTTCTCCGCACCATCGCGCCCGAGTTCCCGCGCACCTCTTTGAATTGAAAAATGCGCTCCGCAGGTCGGGGTCCCAATGCGTCACGCGACCGGAACTCCAGCGCCGCCATAGGCTGTTGATTTATGCGCGGGCGCGGAGAACACTGGAATTCGCGCCCGCAGTGGGAGGGAGGTGAAAAGACATGGGTATGGAAATGACGATGACCACCCGCTGTGTCATCTCCGTGGGATGGCGCCATGTGCGAGTGGTCATCGTCGTCATCCTCGTGGTCCTGGGCTTGCTGACGCGGGACCAGACCGGGATGACACTGATCGACCCGCTTCTCCAGGTCATGTGAGGAATTCGTGATCCCTCACGGGGCGGCCACCGGAAACCGGGGGGCCGCCCTTCTCCCTTTCAGGCTAGCGCACCCGGGAACCGACGAGTAGTGAATTGCTCGTTCCGTGCTGGAGCTGCGAATTGAAGACCTGACGGGATCACACGGAGAGAATTCTTCGAAATGCGGCACCGCCGTACTCATCCGGAGCCCCGACCGGCACGCCCTCCGCCTCCGTCCAGGCATGGAACCGGTAAGGATCGACCGCCGCCCCGAGACACCACACCACGCGGCGTCTGGTGAAGGCCAGGACCACGAGCGTGGCGAGCGACAACTCCAGACAGGCGGCGCGCCCCGGATAGAGCACCGCGGCCCGCCGGACCGCTTCCAGGGAGGCTGCCGCCTGCGACGGGGTCGCTTCCGCGCGGCACCACCTGCTCTCGGTCCACCCCACCACGCGCACCAGGGTCCGAAACGGCACGCGGATCAGCAGGAGTGCGACCAGCAGGCCGAGCCCGCCGAGCAGCGTGCCGCACATGCCGCGCACCGTGCGGGCCCTGTCCGACCAGGCCCCGTCCGACGGTGCGCTGCCCGGCCAGGCCCGGTCGGCCGCCATGGGCACCTCGGCGCCGACAGACGCCGTGTCCGGCCCCGGAACACCGGCCGCGACGCTCTCCAGGCTGCCCACGGCAAGCAGCCCCCGGCTGGTGAGCTCGTCGAAGAGGCGCCGGGCGTCGTCGCGGAGGGCCTCGTGGCAGGGCGCCGGGTAGCGGTCCGCCATCACTCGCACCCCGGAGTCGAAGTCCTGACCGCGCCGCCACTCCTGCCACAGTGTCCGCGCCGCGGAGTTCATCGCGAAGCAGCGACCGGATCGGACGTCGAGCAGCACACTGCCGCCGTGCGGGACATGGCTCTCCCGCACATGGTCGGGCACGCTCATCATGGTCATGAGGTCTCCTCGTCCCCGTCTCGGGTGCGCAGCCACACGTCCACGCCCAGCAGGCGGTTGAGCGCGGGAAACGGCGCGGCGAGCCCGGCCGCCGCCTGGTCGAGCGAGGCGATCACCCGGGACGGCTCCACGATGCCGAGGTCGGCGAGCGGAGTCCTGGCGAGCCGTGCCCTGAGGTCCGCGGCCGACCGGCGGACACCGAGGTAGTCCTCGGCGGCGTAGTCGCCCTTGGTCCGCCGCCGCAGCACGGGGTCGGCGACCAGACCGGCGAGCGCGGCGCCGAGCAGCGGCTTGACGGTGAACGGGTCGGACTTGTCCAGCACCGGAAGACTCAGACAGGCGCGGACCACCCGCCCGTCGAGGAAGGGTGCCTGGGGCCACACTCTGAACTCCCGCCCCAGCTCCACCAACTGACCGTGCACCACCGCGGAGTTGTGGAGTTCCGCGAGGACCGCCCGGGTGCCCGGCGTCAGCCCCGTCGGGTGACGGCGCTCGGCCTCCGCCCGCTCCCGCGCCAGTCCGGCGAGTTCCCGGCGCGCCCGGGTGGTCAGCCAGGCGGCCTCGGGCCCGGGGGGCGGCCACCAGCCGATGGCGTCCGGCCACCGTACCGGACGTGCCAGCGGGTTCTCCATCCGGGCCGCCAGCTCCCGCAGCGCCCTGTCCATCGGGGTGTGCGCCAGGCGCAGCGCCCGTAGCGCGACACCTCCTGGGGAGACGCGGCGTAGTCGGCCCAGGGCGTGCGCGTCGCGCAGGAGCCGACGCGGCCCGGCCGAGGCGGCCAGGTCACCGAGGGCGGCGGGTGGTGTGGCCAGCAGCGCGTCACCGCCTTCGCCCGTGAGGTGCGACCTGCCGCCCGCGCGTGCGATGTGCGCGAGACGCAGCCGCTGCCTCATCACGGTGGCGGTGGCCGGGTCGGGCTGGTCGGGCGCCCCGCGCGTCTCCATCCGGCGATAGGGCAGCGACGTGCCGTCGCCCCGGGTGACGTGGAGCCGGACGCCGGGCGACGCCCCGGCGTACCGCAGCGCGTGGTCCAGGTCGCCCGCCGAGGCGTCGGGGTGGTGGTAGACGAACGCGTCGAGCCCGGCGGGGGTCTGGGCGGCGGCGAGCAGGGCCAGCGAGGTGGAGTCCATTCCTCCGCTGAGGTCGGAGGTGACCCGGCCCCGGCCACGGGCGCGCAGTGCGACGGCTTCCGTCAGGGCGGTCCGGAGCCGGAGCGCCGCCTCGTCGAACCGGGCTCCGTCGACCGGACCCGGCCTCGTGTACGTCCAGCGGGTGACGGTGCCGTCCGGAGCGACACGCAGCGCCTGTCCCGGCCCCAGCCGCCGTACTCCGGCGAACGCGGTCCGGCCCTCCACGAGTTCCGGCACCGAGGGACAGACGATGTGCGCGGCGAGCGCCACCGTGTCCGCGGCGACTCCCGTCCGCGCGAGGTCGGCCACCGCCGCGGCCCGCGTGGAGACGACGGTACGCCCGCCGCGGTGGGCGTAGTGGAGCGGGAACTGGCCCGCGGGGTCGGTGTACGCGGTGATGTGGCCGCTGTCCTCCGCCACCAGGAGCAGATAGGCGCCGGGCCACCGCGTCAGTCTCTCCCACCGGCCGTCCCGGACCGACCGTTCCAGGTCTTCCCGCATCCGCCGGGGGGTCGCCAGGCACTGTCCCGCGGCGAGGAGTCGGGCGCGCGCGCACTCGGCGACGGTCAGCTCACCGTCGTACCAGGCGCCCCAGGACCACAGCCGGTCGTCCGCGGACCACACCCGGTCGGCGGGCTCGGGCGGCAAGGGGCCGGTGGGTGGCAGGAAGGCGGCGAGCGCGGGTCCCCGGGGAAGACGGCCGGACCGGGCTGCCGGGGTGGCGGCGCGGGAGGGGGCGGGCATGAGGGCCACGACGGGCTCTACCAGTAGTACTGGGCATTGGCGTCCGCGCTGCCGCTGGGCGAACTCCCCAGGGTGACCTCTCGGACATGGCCGAGGTCGATCAGCGACGGCGCCTCATAGGGAACCGGGTCACCGGGGGAGGGGGAGTCCGACCCTGGGCAGGGCTGGTCCGCACTCTTCCGCCCGCGCCTGAACCTGTCGTACAGGAATGTGGTCAATGTGGCATCCATCATCGGGCCGCCTCAACGTCATGGGCACGACTGCCTTGGGAAATTCGATAGCCGAGAGACCGTCAGGATAGCGACTGCTCTCTGCTGTCAGGTCGTGAATCGGAAAGGCGTCGGCGACGTGGTAAGGGCAATCGGTACGCGTCTCACCATGAGCCGGTGATCGCTCTTGATGAAGGATGATCACTCATTTGAAGAGAAACGGGGATTCCCTGTCGGTCCCTCCATCTCTTTGAAGAGCGGAAGGGCGAAAACGGGGACTCAGTCGTCGACCGTCCCCGTGGCGGGCGCGTTCTCCCTGCCTCGTAAGCCGAGGACGAACGCGCCCTGCGCCTCCGCCCTGGTGCCCAGTTCGCTCCGGGTGAGGGCGAAGCCGTTGCCTTCGGCGACCGCGCCGGGGAGGGCGAAGCGGTGCAGAGTCTCCCGGCAGCCTTCCAGCAGGAGGTCGCACTCGGCCAACTGGCCGCCGATCACTATGAGGTCGGGGTTGAGGAGGTTGCACAACTGGGCGAGGGAACGGCCCAGCGTGCGCCCGGCGTCATGGACGACCCGCATACAGACGGCGTCTCCCTCCCTGGCCGCCCGGATCACGTCCTCCAACTGCTCGAAGGCCGTGGCGCTGGTCCGGTGGCGGGCGGCACGGGCCTGGGCGATGAGCGGCTCGGCGCCGATCACCGTCTCCAGGCAGCCGCGCCCGCCGCACTGGCACACGGCGCCGTTCGGATCGACGGTGAGGTGCCCGAGCTCCCCGGCCATGCCACCGCCCCCGCGCAGCACGCTGTTGTGGACGATGATCCCGGCCCCGACACCCGTGGACGCCTTCACGTAGACGACGGTTTCCGCGTGCTCCCTGGTCCCGTAGGTCTGCTCCGCCAGCGCGCCGAGGTTGGCGTCGTTGTCGATCATGGCGGGCACTCCGAGGAACGTCTGGAGGTCCTTCGCCGGATCGTCACCGGGCCGCCAGGGGTGGAGGAAGGGGGGAGTGAACGCTCCGGTGCGCGGGTTGATCATCCGGGGTACGGCGATACCGAGCGAGAACACGTCGTCGCGCCGACGGCCCGTCTCCTCGACGGCGTCGACGATCAGCTCCTTGACGACGGGCAGTGCCCGTTGCCAGCCCCGGCCGACGCCTTCCGCGTTGACACGGACGGTCACCTCGTCGAAGTCCTTGTCGAGCCTGCGGGCGACGACGGTGACGTGGTTGAAACCCAGATGGACGCCCACGCCCACCTCGTCGACGGGGGCCAGGCCGACCTTCCCGCCGCGGCCCAGCCCTTCGGCCCTGGTGCCCTGGGTGAGTCCGGCCCGGTCGAGTTCCTTCATCGCGGTGGAGACGGTGGCCTGCGACAGGAGGGTGCGCCGTGCGATGCCGACCTGGGTGTCCGCCTTGATCGCGACGGCCAGGAAGACCTTCCTGCGATTGACCCCCCGAGTGGCCGTCGCCGGGAACTGGTCGAAGAAATCACGGACGCCGGTCATCGAGCCCCCCGATCACTGCTCGCCCCCGCAAAGCCTTGTCAGCTGATACGCACGGTAGCAGCTGGATCTTCGATTTGAAGGTCGCGTGACTTCAATTAGGTACCCGCTTTGCGGGGCCGTCGGGACTCCGGCATGGGAATCCGGCGATCACAAGGAATCGAGATTGACCGAAAACGAAAGTCGCGCCCTGGCCGCCGTCACCCCTCTGTCCGCCCCAGCCCCGCGATGAGGAGGCCGACGAGGCGGCGCGCGTCGTAGTCGGGGTCGCTCTCCGCGCCGACGCAGAGGTTGCCGACGCCGCGCATGAGTTCGTAGGCGCGCAGGCCGGGGGTGATCTCGCCGGAGTCCGCCGCCGCGTCCAGCAGTCGGGTGCAGACGGGGACGAGCCGGTCGAGGAAGTAGGCGTGCAGCGCGTCGAAGCCCGCGCTGTCGGACTGGAGCACCCCGGCCAGCCCGTGCTTGGTGACCAGGAAGTCGACGAACAGGTCGATCCACCGCCCCAGCGCGGCGTACGGCGTCGCACTGGACGCCAGCAGTTGCGGACCGGCCTCGGCGCAGGCGTCCACCTGGTGCCGGTAGACGGCGATGATGAGGTCCGCCCGGGTCGGGAAGTGGCGGTAGATCGTACCGAGCCCGACACCGGCCTCGGCCGCGATGGCGCGCACCGGCGCGTCCACGCCCGCGGTGACGAAGACCGCCGCCGCCGCGTCGAGCAGCGCCTTCTTGTTGCGCTGGGCGTCCTTCCGGGTGGACCGGGCCGCGCGCCCCGCGCCCTCGTCGCGCTCACTCACCGCGCTCGTGCCTCCATTCCCGCTCCTCACCGCTTGCTAAAACGGAACAGTGTTCCGTATCGTTCCGGAACGTGGTTCCGGTTGCCCATGATGCCAGAGCACCGGGCCCGGCGACCACTCGTACCCACCCCATGCCTTCCTGAGGAGTCCCGTCATGCAGTACCGCACCCTGGGCCGCACCGGCGTACAGGTCAGCACCCTCGCGCTCGGCGCGATGAACTTCGGCCAGATCGGCCGCACCACCCAGGAGGAGGCCACCACCCTCGTCGACACCGCCCTGGAGAGCGGCGTCAACCTCATCGACACCGCCGACTGGTACGGCCGCGGCGAGTCGGAGGAGATGGTCGGCAAGGCCATCGCGGGCCGCCGCGACGACATCGTGCTGGCCACCAAGGCCACCATGCCGATGAGCGACGAGCCCAACCACCAGGGCGGCTCGCGCCGCTGGGTGGTCACCGCGCTGGAGAACAGCCTGCGCCGCCTCGGCGTCGACCACGTCGACCTCTACCAGATGCACCGCTGGGACCCGACCACCAGCGACGAGGAGACCCTGGCCGTCCTCACCGACCTCCAGCGCGCGGGCAAGATCCGCTACTTCGGCTCCTCGACCTTCCCCGCCTACCGCATCGTGCAGGCCCAGTGGGCCGCCCGCGAGCACCGCCTGAGCCGGTACGTCACCGAACAGCCCAGCTACTCCATCCTCCAGCGCGGCATCGAGGCGCACGTCCTGCCCGTCACCCAGGAGTACGGGCTCGGGGTGCTGGCCTGGAGCCCGCTGGCGTCGGGCTGGCTGTCCGGCGCGGTGCGCAGGGGCCGGGACATCACCACCCACCGCTCCGGCATCCTGCCCGAACGCTTCGACACCACCCTCCCCGCCAACCAGGCCCGGCTCGACGCCGTCGAGCGGCTCGCCGGGGTCGCCGACGCGGCGGGGCTGACGATGATCCAGCTCGCGCTCGGCTTCGTCACCGCGCACCCCGGCGTCACCAGCGCGCTCATCGGCCCCCGCACACCGGACCACCTGCGCGCCCAGCTCGCCGCCGCGGACACCGTGCTCCCCGCCGACGTGCTCGACGCGGTCGACGAGATCGTGGCCCCCGGCACCGACCTCGCCGCGCACGAGAAGTTCGACACCCCGCCGGCCCTGCTCGACCCGGCGCTGCGCCGCCGCTGACACCGGGTCAGGGACGGGTGAGGACGACGAGCCGCTGGGTCGCCCGGGTCATCGCCACATAGCGGTCCACCGCGCCCTCGACGCCCGTACCGAACTCCTCCGGGTCGACGAGGACCACCAGGTCGAACTCCAGCCCCTTCGACAGCTCCGGCGTCAGCGACCTGACCCGGGGCGTCGACCGGAACGTGGGATCCCCGATGACGCAGGCGACGCCCTCGGCGTGCGCGGCGAGCCAGTCGTCCAGGACCGGCTTCAGGTCGGAGACCGCGCCGTACGCGACGGGGACGCCGCTGGCGCGCACGGAGGTCGGCACGTTGGCGTCCGGGAGCGCGGCCCGGATGACCGGCTCGGCCTCGGTCATGATCTCCTTCGGGGTGCGGTAGTTGAGGGTGAGGGAGGCCACGCTGATCCGGTCCAGCCCGATCCGCTCCAGCCGCTCCCGCCAGGACTCGGTGAACCCGTGCCGGGCCTGGGCGCGGTCCCCGACGATGGTGAAGCTCCGGGACGGGCAGCGCAGCAGCAGCATCTGCCACTCCGCGTCGGTCAGCTCCTGGGCCTCGTCCACCACGATGTGCGCGAACGGTCCCGCGAGCTGGTCCCGGTCGGTGCCCGGCAGCGCCGTCTCGTCGATCAGGGTGTCCTGGAGGTCGCGTCCGCGCAGCATCGTCACCGCGCCCTCCCCGTCGTCGTCGGCGGCGAGCACGGTGTCGATGACGTCGGCCATCCTGGCCCGTTCGGCCGCCACGGCGGCGGCGTGCCCTTGCCTGCGGACCGCCGCCCGCGGGTCGCCGAGCCGCTGCCGGGCCGCGTCGAGGAGCGGCAGGTCGGACACCGTCCAGGCCTGCGGCGCGTCCTCGCGCTGGAGCCCGCGCACCTCGTCTCGGGTGAGCCAGGGTGCGCACAGCCTCAGGTAGGCGGGCACCGACCACAGGTCCCCGACGACCTCGGCCGGGTCCAGCATCGGCCAGGCGCGGTGCAGGGCGTCGACCAGTTCCCGGTCGTTCCGCAGCGACCCGGCGAACAGCTCGGGCGGGACGTCCTCGCCGCGGTGCTTGTCCCGCAGGATCGACACGAGTTCCTCCCACACCAGCTCGCGCGCCTCGTTGTGCGGGGTGCTCGGGCCCGGCGCCCGGAACGCCTCCGCCCAGTCGTCGGCGCTCAGCCAGACGTCGCCCCAGTCCGTCGTCACCGTCATGCCCTCGGCGGGCGGATCCTCGTAGAACCTGACGGCCGTCTCGACGGCCCGCACCATGTCCGCGGAGGACTTCAGGCGCGCCACCTCGGGATCGGCCTCGGGCACCGCGTCCTCGCCCTCGGCGACGAGGTCCCGCAGGACGCAGGTGCGCACGCCCTCCTCGCCGAGGCTGGGCAGCACGTCGGCGACGTAGTCCAGGTACGGCCGGTGCGGGCCGACGAACAGCACACCGCCCCGGCGCTGCCCGAGCCGGGGGTCGGAGTACAGCAGGTACGCCGAGCGGTGCAGGGCGACGACGGTCTTGCCGGTGCCGGGGCCGCCGTCCACGACGAGGGCGCCGCGCGACCCGGCGCGGATGACGGCGTCCTGGTCGGTCTGGATGGTCGCCAGCACGTCCCGCATCCGCGCCGAGCGGCTGCCGCCGAGGCTGGCGACGAAGGCGGACTGGTCGTCGAGGGCGGCATGCCCGCGCAGGCCGTCGGCGGTGAACACCTCGTCCCAGTAGTCGCTGACCAGACCGCCGCTCCAGCGGTACCGGCGGCGGCTGGCCAGGCCCATCGGGTTGGCGTGGGTCGCGGCGAAGAACGGCTCGGCCGCGGGGGAGCGCCAGTCGACGAGGAGCCGTCGGCCCTCGCTGTCGGTGAGTCCGAGCCGTCCGATGTAGACGGGCTCGGGGCCGTCCGTGGTGACGACGCGTCCGAGGCACAGGTCGAGGCCGAAGCGTCGCAGCGTGCGCAGCCGCGCGGTCAGCCGGTGGATCTCCACGTCCCGCTCCAGCGCCTCCCGGCCGACGCCGCCGGGCGCCCGGCGCTGCTCGGCGAGCCGGTCGGACAACTCGGCGACGGACTGCTCGAGGCTCCGCGCCACGGCCGCGAAGTGCCGTTCGTCCTGGGCGATCAGCGCGGGGTCGGCCTTGGCGGAGAGACGGTCGGGCAGGTCGAAGGCGCTGACGGTCAGGGGGTTCACGATGAAGAGGACTCCGATCTGAGACCACGTACGGGGTGTGCTCTCGCTCAGGTCGGTGATTGTGCGGCACCGAGGGGGCCTTGCCGCAAGGCCCCCCGTGCGCTATAAGTTGAGAGTGGCAAGGAGTCCGGGTACTCCTTGCCTTCGTTCGTTCCCGGCTGTTTCAGCCTCCCGCCGCCACCGCGTCGAACCGCACGCGGAACATCTTCGGCCAGTCCTTCCCGGTCAGCAGGAACTCCTCCCCGCCGGGCAGGGCGGCGATCCCGTTGAGGACCCCGCCGTGTTCGCCGGGCTCCAGCAGCCCCGAGGCGTCGATGTCCGCGGTCACCCGTCCGCTGTCCCCGTCGACCCGGACGATCCGGTGCCGCCCGAAGACGTTGGCGTACACGCCGTCACCCACACACTCCAGCTCGTTGAGCGACCGCACCGGACCCCCGCCCGGCTCGACGACGCGCACCCGGCCCGTGGCCGCCAGGGTCCGCGGGTCCCGGTGGGTCAGCCACGCGGAACCGTCACTGGTCACCAGCCTGTCGTACTCCGGCTGGTAGCAGATCCCCCAGCCCTCGCCCGGATAGCGGACCCGCCGGATCTCCCGCAGGGTCCGCGCGTCGCGTTCGACGGCGACCCCGTTGCGCCAGGTGAGCTGCCACACCCTCCGGCCCACGACGGTCAGACCCTCGCCGAAGAACTCCGCGGGCAGCCGCACCCGGACCGCCGGGGGCTCGCCCGGCGCGCCGACCGCGACCGTGGACTTCCCGAACCTGCCGGTGCTCTCGTACAGTCGTCCGCCGCGCGCCTCCAGCCCTTGCGTGTACGCCTTCGGATCGTGCCGCAGCACCTCCAGCACCCGCGCCCGCAGCCGTACGACGCCCCCGGAGCCGTCCGCGTCCCGGCTGGCCGTCCGGGTGCCGACGGCGAGGACGGCGGCCACCAGGGCGGCGGCCACCAGGGCGGCGGCCACCAGGGCGGCGGTCGCCAGGGCGGCTGCCAGCACGGCGACGAGCGGTGCGCGGCGGCGCCGGGCACCGCTGCCGGAGCCACCCGGGACAGGGGCGCGCATGGCGCCCACCGTGCCAGCGCCCGCCCCCGCTGTCACGTGTGACGCGCGGACCGTGCCGTGTGGCCCGTCCGCTCCGCGACCTTGCTGGGCGGGGCACCGTACGGGCGGCGGTACTCGCGGCTGAACCGGGACGGCGTCCGACCTCGGTCTCCTCCCGGCCGACCGCTACGCCTACGCGCCGCAGGACTACCAGCGATCGCGGCGGGCGACGGCGCTGCTGGTCCGGTCATCATGGCCGGAAGGGGCCTGGGGTGAGGCAGGACAGGAGTGGAAGCCGGAGGGTCTGGTCGGCTCCGGACGCTGCTGGTGGAGGATCAGGAGCGGCTACGGAACAAGTCGGGGGCGAACCGTGCCGAGTGCGGGACCCGGCGCGCCTCATCAGCTGCCACCTCTCCCGTTCCCCTTGACTCGGGCAACGGGCGGTTCGGTGGCCATTCCGTCTCCCCTTGCCGGGGAAGACCCGTGACGGCCGCGGTTCCGTCGGCGTTGGCGCCGTCGGTGCAGGCCCCGGCCCCCCTCCTTGACCGCGGTGCCCCAGGTGTTCGGCCACGCACGCGCGCCCCGAGACGTTCAAGCCGCGCGCCCAGCGCGATCAGGAACGGGGTGGGAAGGAACACGGCGTCGCAGGTGATCATGGCCAGCGACAGGAAGGGGATGCCCAGCAGGACCGCGATACCGAGGTGCTCCATGATCATCAGGGCCAGGAGCACGTTCTTGGTCTTGCGGTGGGTGAGGGTGAAGGGGAAGGCGACCTGCACCATCACGGTGCCATACGTGAGGGCCAGAACTACCAGGGTCTGGTTCGCCACGAATCCCGAGAGCGCGGGCCACGGGCTGAAGTAGTCCAGGTGCAGGGCGTAGTAGAGGGCGCTGCCGTCCTGCCACCGGGTCCCCTGGATCTTGTACCAGCCGGCGGTTGCGTAGATGAGGCACACCTGCGCGGCGATCACCAGCATCGCGCAGTTGTGCAGCATCGAGGCCGCGGCGTCGAGGACGGCCCTCATCTCGTGGTGGCGCAACCAGCGTTCGACCCCGAACCAGATGCCGTGCACGGCCCACAGAATCCAGAAGACGGGGAGCCAGCCGGCGGTGGGGAGGGCCGACAGCGCGGCCAGAGGCCCCAGGGCAAGGGCCCACAGGGCCAGGCTGGGCAGAGCCGCGGATGCCTCTGCCGCCGCGGCATCCGGGCGCTGTGCCCGGCGAGCCCTGCGCCGGGCGTCGAGGGACCATACCTGCGCGCAGCGGGTGAAGACGAGGTAGACGACCATGATCCGGACGACGTTGTCGCCGCCGTCGCCCACCAGGCTGTTGCGGTTGATGATCGACAGGACGCCTGTCATGAGGACGACCGACGTACCCCTGGTGTGCCAGCCGAGGAGGACGGCGAGGGCGGCGCAGAGGGTGAGGAGGTAGACGGTCTCGAACCACAGGGATCCGTCGCTCCAGATCAGGACGGTGAACGTGCGCTCCTCGTGGACGAGGACCTGGGCGAGGTCGAAGGGGAGCGCGCTGCTGTTGCCGTACAACTGGTGGCGGTGCGGCCACTCTCGAAGGAGGAAGGCGAGTACGACGGCGGAGAGGCCGATCCTGAAGACGGCGGACTGGTAGGGGGCCCTGACGGTGGCGATTCCGGGCAGGGCCCGGGTGAACGCCTCGGTCGCCCTCGCCGTGATAGTGGTGGTCATGTCACAGCCCCCTGTAATCCTGCTCGGTCACTGGCCACCAGGGCAGCAGCCGGTAGTCGGTGGTGTCGGAGGGCGCTTCAGGACTCCAGCCAGGGGGGTCCACCAAGGTGAAGCGGCCCGCGACCTGGACGGAGATGATCCGCCCGCCGTTCCAGGTGCGGCCGGTGCGCTGAAGCACCACTCGCTTGAGGTAGTCGCCGGTGAGCTTGCCGCGGGCGCCCTTGGGGATGTCGTTCTTGAGGCTGTGGTTGGCCACGTAGGCGTCCCAGGCGCGGCGCAGCATGTTCTGGTGCAGGTGGCTGGGTGCCGGGTTGCCCCGCACCGTCTTGATGTCCTGTGCGGTGAGGTTCGTCCAGTCGCTGACGTGGTAGCGGCCGTCCGGGCTGCGTGTTCGCATCCGGACTCCGACGGCGTCGTTGCGCTGCATCGGGTTTGGCGCGAACAGCTTCCAGTCCTGCCCGAACTCCGGTTGCACGTAGGCGTCGATGGTCTCGCGGTGTGCGGCGCTCGCGGCGTTGTCCGGGGCGATGCTCAGGAAGACGAGTGCAAGGTGGACGAGCAGGGCCCCGGCCAGCGTCAGGGCGGTCGCCGCGAGCAAGGTCACCGCTTTGCGGGACCACCTGCCGGGCAGCGTGGTTGCTCCCATCGTGCTCCTTGTGTGGATGGGCCGTGCGGTCGACTGTCCCGCACGGCCCGTCAGATCAGCAGTTGTCCGGGGCAGCCAGCGAGCCTGCGTGGCCGCATGGGGGCTAGAGCGGGCAGTTGTCCACCCGGGCGCCCGTGAAGTTCAGGCCGGCCTGGATGCTCAGGTAGTCGGCGATCTGGTTGGTGTCGTCGCCGCCGTAGTACTGCGGGTGCTCAAGGACGTAGAGCAGCGTGGGGTCCGTCGGGGCGTTGTTGGCGATCCCGGAAGGAGTGCGCGTGGGTGCTCCTCCGAGGGCCGCGCTCCACAGGGTGTCCGTGGGGACGGGCCAGTCCTCCGGGTGGTTGCGCCAGAAGCCGGGCGAGCACCACTCGGCATCACCGGGCGGGGTGGTCGTCCCCGTGGTTCCCGTGGTTCCCGTGGTTCCTGTGGTTCCCGTGGTTCCCGTGGTTCCTGTGGTTCCTGTGGTTCCTGTGGTTCCCGTGGTTCCGATGAGGCCGGTGGCGCCAATGAGTGAGATCGGGCCGAGCAATGTCGGCGCGAAGTTCACCTTCTGGGTGCAGTAACCGAACGTTTCGCCCTTGCAGCTGTGCACCATCTGGTGTTTCGAGTGGTCGACGACGACGTTGTCGCCCTTGTCGTGGCCGTCGCCGCCGTGCGTCCGAGCTGTGACGGCTGCGGCCGTACCAGTGGCCTCAGAGGCAGTGAGCCTTTTCCAACCTCACTCTGAGCTGGTCAGATGAAGGGTGAGGACGGCTTGGATGAGGCTGGTGATCCGGGTGGTCGAGCACCGCAGTTTG
>NZ_JBEYHH010000027.1:0-104406 GCF_040635175.1 Streptomyces sp. NPDC006997 | reverse complement strand
GGGCAGGTGGGGCAGTACGGACGGGGCGTGGGTGGCATCGCCCACGAACGGCTGGGTGCCGCTGCGGGTGCTCTTCCCTCGCCCGGCCGTACCGGCCTCCTCGATGGCGGTCACCGGTCCCCACCGCCCGACGCGTGTTCGGCCAGGCGGGCGCCGACCCAACGAGCCGCCGCGCCGACCGACCGCAGCGGCGAGGCGTCGCCGGTCGCGTACGCCCACCGGACCGGCTTGAGGCCGTGCGGGCCGTCCGGGTCGGACACGGCGGCGGCGTGCCAGATCACCGCGCCGCGCCTGCCGCGGCCCTGGCTGATCTGCCCGACCACGTTGTCCGCGGTCACCCGCCGCTCGCCGGTGCGGGTGACGACGTAGTCGTACGGCTCGTCACGCCGGAGGTGCCCGAGGTTCAGCCAGGGCTCGCCGGGCCACAGCAGCAGACCGGCCGCGCGGCGCGGCGGCAGGCCGTAGCCGTGGGTGGTGTGCGCCGTGCTGCCCTCGCTGGTGTGGCACTCCTCGCCGGTGATGACCACCGCGGACTGGCAGGACCGGCACACGATCCGCACCGTCGTCTCGGCGTAGTAGTCGCCGTGGGCGCACGAGTCGTTCGGGCAGTCGTGGGGGGCGTCGCCGTGGCGGTCGCGCCACTCCCGGGGCTCGGTACGGACGTCGACCGCCCAGTCCGGGCGCTTGCAGTCGCCGAGGTGCTGAGGCTGGGACCAGCCCAGGTAGGTGTCGATGGCGCGGCTCACCAGGCACCACCCTGCTCGGCCTGGTGGTCGGCGTCCTCCAGGTGGGCGCCCGCGCGGGTCAGGGCGCGGGAGACGCAGGCCGGGGTGCAGTACCAGCGGGGGCCGTCGTCGACCCCGGCGACCTCCAGGCGGGCCCAGCCGAACATGTGCCGGTCGGCAGCGTCGATCTCGTCGTCCGTCATCCCGCACGCCTTCGAGTGCGGGCACGGGGCGTGGATGTCCCGGACGATCGTCGCGTCCAGCAGGGAGGCCAGGGCGTAGCGCTCGTCACCGGTGAGGACGAGGTGCGCCCGGCCGCCGTGCGCGGACACGCACTCGACGATGGCGCGCTGGTCGGCGGCGCCCTCCTCGGGGGCGTGGGCGGCGCTGGTCCAGGCCAGCGTCATGGGGACGTCGGCGTAGGGGGTGGTGCCGTGGGCGGCGGCGAGGATCTCCCTCACCAGCATGGTGTCGGTGTCCGGGCGGCCCTCGATGGCGCGCAGGATGCGGTCCAGGCGGTGCTTGTAGTCGGCCATGACGGCCAGCTGCTGGCCGCGCTCGCGCAGCTCGGCGGCGTACTCGGTGCGGGCCTGCTCACGGGCCGCGTCGACGGCGGCCTGCTCACGGGTCGCGTCGGCGAGGATCCCGGCGTCCTGCTCGGCCTGGGCGAAGTCGCGTGCGGTCGACTCGCCCCGCGCCATCGCCGCGGTGATGACGGTGGTCGCGGCGTCCACCGGGGTGGTCCTCGCGGCGGCGGCTTGTAGGGGGCGTGGGTTATGCCGCGGGGGCTGCGCCCCGGGCGTCTGGGATGATGCGGTCACGGGTGTCCACTCCTGGTCAGAGGTATGGGTGTGGATGTGCCGAGGGGTCGCGTGCCGGGGACCAGCCGGGCGCGGCCCCGTACTCGTGTGGTCAGGCGGCCGTCGCGTGGGTGGGGGCAGCCGCATCGGCGGCGTCCGCAGTGACGGACTCGGCGGCGGCCGCGAGGATCGGACGCAGCGCGTTGATCAGCTCCGGCGGGATGCCCACCGTGCTCAGCGCGCGTTCGGCCTGAGCCTGCGCATCAGCGACCTCGGACTGGCTGAGGATTCGCTGCCGCTCCTCCCGCGTCACGCCGGGCTCCCGGCGCTGCTGGATACGGCAGTCGCGGTGTCGTCGGCGCGCTCGAACTCATCGACGTCGAGGTCGAGGATCTGAGCCATGACTGCTCGCAGTCGTGGACGAGGCGTGTAAACGCCACGTTCGATCCGACTTACCTGTGACTCGTCCACCGGCACGCCAGCTTCCGCGCACCTTTCGGCCAGATCCTGCTGAGTCATGCCACGACGCAGCCGCTGCTGCTTCACTCGGCTTGTTATCTGGGGCATGGCCCACAGACTAACGCAGAACTTCGCAGATCTGTAGGGGGTGAACGCAGGGCAGCGCAGAGATGCGCGGGCGGCGAGCCTGCGTCAGGTTGCGCTAGCCTGTGTTTGCCTGGTCAAGAGGGGGAGCGATCGATGCCCGAACCGCACGAGCTTCTCGACGCGGCAATGAATCAGCGCCGTCTTGAGCTGCGAATGAGCTGGCGCGACGTCGCCCAAGCCGCCGAGATCTCCTACGAGACGCTCCGTGCTGTGCGCCGGGGCAGCTATCGCCCCACCGACCTCACGGCCCGAGGAATCGAAGTGGCTCTGCGATGGGTGCAGGGCAGCGTGTTTGCCGTGCTGGGCGGCGGTCGCCCGACCGTCCTACCTAAGGGTGGCCAGGCCGACGAAGGATCAACTCCCGAAGCTGGGGACCGGCCGACGCTCTCTCAGGAGTTGGAGTTGGCTCGGCGGCTACTTGCGTCGACCGTGCGGGAAATGCGCCTGACCCGTGAAGAGGCTGACGAGGTTTGGCAAAGGGTGAGGCTGGAAATCGAGGTTACCCACCGGTCGCCAGAGGGTGGAGGCTCGGACCAAAGCCGCACTAATCGGGCCGTTTGATAACGGTAAGGTTACGAACTGTTTTGATTTCTACCAGAGTGACACCCGAATTACGGACAGTGGTCCCCCTGTCGTTGCATATGCCAAAGACGTCATGTGGGGGGTCGCAGGTATGTCTGAAATCGGCCAGGTCGTTGCGGCGCTAGCAGGGGGCGCGCTTCTCGCTATCGCCACGATGACTGTCCTCCAGCCGCCAGGCGCCGAGCGCAGGTCAGGACGGCAAGGATCGCTCGACCGGCAGCGGAGAATCGATACGGCAGTTCAATCGATCATGGCCGATGTGGAAGCGTTCCGCCGTGACTGGCCGCCAGACACTCAGCTACTCCCGGATGACGCAGACAACACGGCCGGTTACATCTACACCAGGGCTCACCTCCGCCTGCTTTCCAACCGGCCAGGAACGCGACCGGATGCCAGACGCAGCGGGCCCCCAGCCCAGGACAGTCCAGGGCGTGCGCCCCGATTCAGATCCCGGTCCCGGCGTCGCTGACCGCAGGCCGTGACGCGACCTGATGAGCCCGGAACCCCGGCTCGCCGTAGAAGGACAGCGTGATGCGGCCGGGCTCGATCTTCCGGACTCCCTGGGTCCTCGCCTTGAACAGCCGGATCGTCACCACCAGCCGCAGCACCAGGCGTCGCTGCGGCAGCGTGAGCTTGTTCCATGCCTTGTCGACGTCGGGACGCGGCTTTCCCAGCAGGCGTTGCAGTACCGGCGGCACGTTCAATTGACGCGACTCTGCGCGAGCCTTCTCGATCTCCGGCGTCAGTCCCGCCTCAATGTCGGCCAGCGATTCGATCGACAACATCATCCCCTGGCCGTCCGGCCGCAGTTGCTTCGCCCGGGCCCGTGCGTCACGCAGCTGGTCCTCGAGGATCTTGAGGCGCAGCCTGGCCTTGCGTGCCTTGTCGTCAGACTGCGCCTTCTCGAATGCCTCGACAGCCTGGCTGGAGCTGAGCCACGTGATGACGGCCTCCTCGACGTACGCGTCCATGCGCGTCTCGGAGATCGATGTGTCGTACCGGGTCGAGCAGCCGTACGACGGGATGCCTGCGTTCTTGTGCCAGCGAAGCGGCGAGTTGTCAGGGTGCTCGCCGCACAGAGCGATGTGGCTCTGGAGGTGTGCTACCTCGGACCCCGGAGACAGGTTGCGGCCCGGGGTGCTGAGGATGTCCTGCACCTGGTGGAAGAGTTCCACGAACTCCTCCTCGGTTGTCTCGTCGTCAGACAGCGGCGGCCACATCGCCTTACCCACGTCCACACCGTTGTGCATCCGTCGTCCGATGTAGCCACGGTTCTTGAGGGCCTGGCGGATGTGGTACTCCCTGAACGGCTTGCCGCGGTGCGTGAGGACGCCCCTCGCTCGCAAGTCCAGCAGGATGGACCGCAGGGACTTCAGCCCGGCTACGTCGCGGAAGACGCCGATCCACAGCGAGGCCCGGTCCGGGTCGGGTACCTGTGCGACGAGGTCGCCGGTGTCAGGGTCATAGCGGCGTTTGTAGCCGTCGAGCACGGGCCCGTGGGCGCCGCCCTTCGCGGCGTTCTGCCGTGTCGTGCGCAGGTTGCGCTCACGGATGTTCTCCGCCTCGCTCTCCGCGTCGACGGCGTCCCGGGCTGTGGCCTTCCGGTCTGCGCTCTTGGAGAGGTCGTAGACCTGGCCGTTGTAGCAGAGCAGCACTCCGGCCTCCCTGCACACACGGCGCAGGCGTACGTAGACCTCAAGGTCGCGGTAGTAGCGGCTGGCCTCGAAGGCGACGAGTATCCGGCAATCCCCACTGACGATGCCGTCGACCATCTCCTCGAACTCGTCGCGCTTCGTGCGCGCGTACGCGGAAGCGGAGCGGTCGATGTCCTTGAACTCGCGGCGGATGGGCCAGCCGTTATCCAGGCAGAGTGCACGGCCCTCGCTGAGCTGGGAGCTGACACTGCGCCCTCGGCGCTTCGGGTCGCGGGAGGCGCGGCCGTAGAGGTAAGCCGGGAACTCCTCGCCGGGATAGACCAGGTGCAGAAACTCGGGTGCGACGGGCATGGGATCACAGTAGAACTAGTAAGGTCTGTTAGGAATGTTGTCGGACGAGGAACCGGAAGCCTACGTCCGTTCGTTCCTGACGGGGCACGCCCGGACGACGGGCGAGCGGTTCGGCGGGACGCCCGCCGTGGCCTTCGAACTGTTCAGCCGCTGAACACCAGCGCAGGGGGAGACGGACGTGCGTGACACCGAGGTGCTGTTGGACCGCTTCGAGGAGCACCGCGGGCAACTGCGCGCGGTGGCCTACCGGATGCTCGGCTCACTGACCGAGGCGGACGACGCCGTACAGGAGACCTGGCTGCGCTACAGCGGCGCCGACACCACCGAGGTGCGCAACCTCGGCGGCTGGCTGACGACGGTGGCCGGGCGGGTCTGCCTGAACATGCTGCGCTCCCGGGCCGCCCGCCGCGAGCAGCCCATGGAGGCCTACGTCCCCGACCCCCTCGTCAGCGAACTGGACCACGCCGACCCCGAGCAGGAGGCGCTGATCGGGGACTCCGTGGGGCTCGCCCTGCTGGTGGTCCTGGACACCCTGGAGCCCGCCGAGCGGCTG
Organism: Streptomyces sp. NPDC006997; assembly: GCF_040635175.1. Classification (NCBI taxonomy): domain Bacteria; kingdom Bacillati; phylum Actinomycetota; class Actinomycetes; order Kitasatosporales; family Streptomycetaceae; genus Streptomyces; species Streptomyces sp. NPDC006997. The sequence goes on along the minus strand of NZ_JBEYHH010000027.1, from coordinate 99,134 downwards.
GCGTTCGTGCTGCACGACATGTTCGCGGTGCCGTTCGACGACATCGCGCCGATCGTGGAGCGCACCTCCGCCGCCACCCGCCAGCTCGCCAGCCGCGCCCGCCGCCGGGTGCAGGGCGCCGCCCCGGCCCCCGAGCGCGACCTCACCCGGCAGAAGGAGGTCCTCGAAGCCTTCCTCGCCGCCTCCCGCGGCGGCGACTTCGAGGCGCTGGTCGCCGTGCTCCACCCCGACGCGGTGCTGCGCTCGGACACGGGCACGGTGTCGCGACTCCTCCGCGGCGCCACCAAGATCGCCGGCCAGGCGCTGATCTTCCGTCAACTGGGCCTGGACGAGCGACTGGTCTCGGTCAACGGCGGCGTGGGCGCGCTCGCCCTGTCCGACGGCAAGCCCGTCTCCCTCCTCGGCGTCACCGTCGCCGACGGCCGCATCACCGAGATGTACATCCTGGCCGACACCGACCGCCTCACCCGCCTCGGTATCGCGAAGTGAGCTGACGCCGTACGTCAGGCGGTCACCGCCAGGGTGCCGTCGGCGCGGTGGGGGCGACGGCGCGCCCGTCGGGGAGCGCCTCGCCGGTGTCGTCGAAGACGACGGTGCCGGTTCCCGGCTGGAGGGGAGGACTCCCACGGGGGCCGGGGTCCCTCGGTGGGATTCCGGCTCCGGGCCGCCGTCTAGGGTGGTTCTCATGCGAGAACAACCGGGTGGCCCCGAAACGGGGGCCGCCGCGCTGCGCGGGGACTGTGTCAACTGCTTCGGTCTGTGCTGTGTCGCCCTGCCCTTCACCGCCTCCGCCGACTTCGCGCGGAACAAGAACGCCGGGACGCCCTGCCCGAACCTGGCCGACGACCACCGGTGCGGGATCCACGCCCGGTTGCGGGAGACGGGGTACACCGGCTGCACGGTCTACGACTGCTTCGGCGCCGGGCAGCGGGTCTCCCAGGTCACCTTCGCCGGGCGCGACTGGCGCGGTGCCTCCCGTGCGCACGCCCGCCTGATGTTCGACGTCTTCCCGGTGGTACGGCACCTGCACGAACTGCTGTGGTACCTGACGGAGGCGCTCACCCTGGCCGCCGCCCAGCCGCTCCACGCCGAGCTGCGCCGGGTGCTGGAGGAGACCGAGGACCTCACCCGGCGGACAGCGGAGGAACTCGCCGCGCTGGACGTGGGTCCGCGGCGCCAGCGGGTCGGCGAGCTGCTGCAGAGGGCGAGTGAGCTGGCGCGGGCGGGAGCGCGCGGCAGGCGGAAGGACCGCAGGGGCGCCGACCTGATGGGCGCCCGCCTCAAGGGCGCCGATCTGCGCGGGGTGAGCCTGCGCGGCGCGTACCTCATCGCCGCCGACCTGACCGGCGCCGATCTGCGCGACGCTGACCTCCTCGGCGCCGACCTGCGCGACGCCGACCTCACCGACGCCGATCTGACCGGCGTCCTCTTCCTCACCCAGCCCCAGGTCACCGCGGCCCGGGGGAGCGCGGGCACCCGGCTGCCGGGGACGTTGCGACGGCCCGCGCACTGGACGCCGTAGGAACCCGGCAGTGGCGGGTCCGGTTGGCGTACTCCTCGATCTTCGATAGGTTAGGCAAGGCTTACCTAATAAGGAGGATGGTTGCATGGGTGACAGCCAGGTCTGGACGGCCGCCCCCGCCACGGCGGAACACGCCCGCTCGGTGCTCGCCACCGCGTGGTCGTGCTCCGTGGCCGCGGAGGGCGTCCGCGAGGAACTCGTCGGCGCGCACACCGTGGACGACGACGGACGCGTCCTGCTGAACGTGCCCGAGGACAGCGCCCTGCTCGCGGTCGCCCTGTGCGCGCCCCGGGGCGAGCCGTCCGCCGTGCTGGAGTTCGCCGACGTCGCGCCCGTGCCCGTGCGCCAGCGGATCCGGGCCCGGCTGTGGATCGCGGGCTGGCTCTCCCTCGCCGAGGACCACCTCGTCTTCCGGCCCACCCGGGTCGTGCTGCGGCAGCGCTCCGGCGCCACGGTCATCGGCCTCGACGAGTTCGCCGCCGCCGCGCCCGACCCGCTCGCCACCGCCGAGGCCGGGCTGCTCACCCACCTCGCCGACCGCCACGGCGACGCCGTCGAACGGCTCACCCGGCTCGTGGAGCCCGGCAGCCTGCTCGGCGCGACCCGGGTCCAGCCGCTCGCCGTGGACCGGCACGGACTGACGCTGCGCATCGAACGACGCCGCACCCACGGCGACGTACGACTGCCGTTCCCCACGCCCGCCGACACCGTCGCCCAGCTCACCGAGCGGGTGCACGTGCTGCTCTCGCAGGCGAGCGGCACCCGCCCGCGCGTCCTGCACCGGCAGCACGCGGACGGCGATGCCTGAGCCGTCCGCTACCAGTCGCCGTCCTGCACGGGCTTGCCCGGCGCGTCGCCAAGGGGCTTCACCTGGTCGTCCGAGGGCTCCTGCCACGGCTCGTGGTCGTCGCCGAGCCAGTCACCGACCGGCTGCACCGAGGTGAGCGGGTCGGCGGGCGCGAGGTCGTCGGCGTCCGCGTCGTAGTAGTCGAACCAGGGCAGACCCGCCGCGGTGTACGCCGCCCGGTCCACCGGGGACGGGGGCGGGGCCTCGCCCGTGATACGGCGCCACTCCGGCGGGGTCACCAGGTGCACGAAGACCCGCCCGGCCGGGCTCGACGCCCAGTCGGACAGCGGCCGGTCGTCCTGGTAGACCTCCTGCCGCATCGAGCCACCCACCCCGAGACCCATCGCCGCAGCCCGGGGACGCGGCGCGCCGCCCGCCGGGGCTCCCGGCGCCGCCATCTGGGGGGCCGCCGGTATCGCGCCGCCGTACGCCGCGCCCGTCGCCCCCGGCGCCCGCGGGGCCCGCGCCAGCACCGCCGCCCGGCGCCGCTGCTCCGCCCGCCACCCGGCCAGCGCCGTGTCGTTCAGCGGGAACGCCTGGAGCTGGACGCCGCCCCAGGTCTCCTCGCCGGTGACCTGGCCCTCCACCGTCGCGCCCAGACCGAGCGGCACCGCCACGAACTGCCGGACCGTGCCCTTGCCGGAGTTGATGCCGTCCAGCCACGGCTGGCGCGGCAGCACCACGTAGTTCTGCGGGCGCCGGGTGAGCCGGTCGCTCCACGGCTTGCCCGAGACCGCGCACACCTTGCCCACGCCGACCTGGAGCGCGGCGGGCTCCACGGTGCCCGCGAAGCTCAGCCACATCGCCTCGCGCAGGTACACCGGCAGCATCACCCCGCCGCGCGCCCGCCACTCCTCCGGCACGGTGTCCGGGTAGTCCGCCACCCGGCGCACCGGGAACTCGCCCAGGCCCGGCGGCAGCGCGTGGGTGCCCTTCTCCGGCAGCCGCAGGGTGCGGACGAACCGCACCGCCACCCCGCCCGGCAGCCGCAGGGTGTTCCCGTCGATCCGTACCGTGCTCGCCGTCATCCGCCCGCTCTCCATAGCCCTGGGACCTCCCGTTTGGATCATGCCGCAGACGCCGGGTCTGGCACGCAATCCCTCCCAACCCCGCTCACCCGCGCTGGTCAGCCACCGCCCATGCCCTGCGACCTGATCCGAACGACAGGCCCTCGTGCCCCGCCGCCCGCAGGCGGCCTCCTCACAGAGAACGCCGACGGGTGGCGGCGCGGTTCCGGCGGCGGCGCAGCCGTCCCAGCGACTCCTGGAACCGGGTCAGCCGTGGCATCCGCTCGCGCTGCTCCTGGGAGCAGCGGTCCAGCTCCTCCAGCAGCCGGCGCGAGCGGTGCTCGGTGTCCATCTCGTCCAGGATGCGGTTGACCTCGGTGAGCACGGCACCGTGCAGCTGCCACTGCGGGGCGTCCCGCTTCACCTCGTCGTGCAGGAGCTGGGCCAGCTTGTCGCGGGTGGCCGCCGCGGTGTGCAGTTCGGCGGTGAGCCGGGCCTCCGCCGACTCGGCGTTGGCGCTGACGTGGGTGGTGACCAGCACGGCGAAGCTGACCACGGCGTCGGCGATCTCGGACAGCACCTGCTGGACCAGGAGGCCGGTCTCCCGCTCGAACAGGGGCTCGGGCTCGCGTTCCTTCGCCAGGTCGGTGAGGGTGCGGGCGAGGACCCGCAGCACCACCGTGCAGATCTCCAGCGTGTCCAGGCCGGTGCGCAGCACCACCCGGTGCAGCAGTCCCTCGCGCACGCGCGGGTTGAGCCGCAGGCTGTCCTCCGCCTGCCGCAGCGCCGCGTCCACCTGGACGATGTCGTGGTCGAGGCGGCGCGCCTCGTGCAGCCGCTCGGCGGCCAGCGCGAAGGGGGTGCGGTCGGCGGCCTGCTCGCCGATGCGCAGCATCATCTGCCGCAGCCGCCGGGCCAGCCCCGAGATGGACGCGCCCGCCTCGCCGGTCCACACCGGCGGCGGCAGCAGCACGTTGGTGCCCAGGCCCACGAAGGCGCCGATCAGCGTCTCCAGCACCCGCGCCCACGCGTACTCCCCGTGCGTGGTCACGCCGAGCACCAGCATGGCGCTGATCGCCACCTCGGGCACGTACTCGTCGACCCGCACCAGGTGGCCGACCGCCAGCGAGGCCAGGATCAGCAGCCCCAGGCTCCACCAGGTCAGGCCCACCAGCAGGCTGAACGCGATGGCCACCAGGACACCGGCCACCACGGCGTTCACCCGGCGGACGCCGTTGGTGAGGGTGGCGTACAGCGTGACCTGCACGACCAGCAGCGCGGTCAGCGGCGCCGTGAGCGGCGCGGCCTCGGGGCTCAGCTGGACGGCGATGACATAGGAGAGCGTCGCCGCGAACGTCGACCGCAGCGCCTGGACGACGACGGGGTCCCGGTGCCGGTTCGCCGCGCGCGCCAGGGACTGCGACCACTCACTTACCACTCGCATCCCTTGGGCTGTTCCCCGTCCCACCCGGTATCGAACGTATCGCCGCAACACGGGCGTACCGGCCCGCGGGGGTGTGGGTCAGGTGAAGAGCTTGTCCAGGAAGGCGGCGAGGTTGCCGGTCACGCGGGCGATCTGCTCGTCCAGGGTGAGGCTCTCCTCCAGGCGGGTGCCGTTCTCCGGGACCTTGCGGCCACGGACGTAGAGCGAGCAGGCGAGGTCGGCGCACATGTACAGGCCGACGGAGTTGCCCTCGCGGCCCGCCGCGCCCGCCTTGCGCGCGGTCATCAGGCAGACGCCGCCGCGCGGGTGCCCGGTCAGGCACAGCGAGCACAGGCTCCGGTGCAGGAAACCGCGCTGCGGCGGCGGGAAGCGCAGGGTCACGCCGGTGGTCCGGCCGTCCCGCTCGGTGACCAGGTAGCTGCGGTCGGGCGCCCCGGGGTCCCGCCAGCCGAGGAAGTCGAGGTCGTCCCAGGGGCGTTCGCCCAGGTCGCGGGGGACGGCGAGCCGCCTGGCCTCGCCCTTCGAGCAGTTGACGAACGAGGCGCGGATGTCCTGCTCGGTGAGCGGTTTCATGGGTTCTCCGGGGTGTGCGCTGGACCGTGTCTTACCTAGGGCTCCTAGGTAGCTGCCTAAGGTATGCGGAGAACAGTCGCGAAGGCGAACGAATTTCCGGCCCACGGCCCGCGGTTTCCGTAGGCTGGGGCCATGACGGGGGAGGGGCGGGGCATGGCGGTGGACTCCTGGGGGCGCGCCCGGGACATCCTGAGCGCGGCGGGCCTGCCCGCCGACACGCTCGCCGGGCTGGCGACGCTCGGCGGCGGCACGTACAACGCCGTGGAGGAACTGCGCCTCACCGTGATCATGCTCACGGAGACCGTGCCGCGCGCGGTCGGCGAGGAGCACGAGGCGTGGGTACGGCAGATGGTCGACCCCGAACTCCTCGCGGCGCTGGCCGAGATCGAGGAGCCGGCACCCCGCAAACGTCCCTCGGCGGCGACCGGCCCCACTTAGCTCACCACATGAATTAAGGGGTGGAGTAATATCGCGTACGACCGGCCAGAGCGGTAGGTCGCAGGTCGGGCAGGGTTCGCCGGTCGGGCCGGGGTCGAAAGGAGCCACATGGCGGAGCGCAACGGGCGCACGGTACGCGATCTGCGGCGCGCCAACCGCACAGCCGTACTGCAGCGGCTCTACTTCGACGGCCCCCTCAGCCGCTTCGAGCTGGGCCCGGCCACCGGCCTCAGCTCCGGCTCCGTCAGCAACGTCGTCGCCGACCTGATCTCCGACGGACTCCTGGAGGAGGCGGGCAGCGTCGACTCCGACGGCGGTCGCCCCCGCACCCTGCTCCGGGTGGCGCCCGGCAGCGGCCACATGATCGGCGTGGACGTCGGCGAGACCCGGGTGCGTATCGAACTGTTCGACCTCACCCTCACCGAACTCGCCCGCGCCGAACGCCCCCTGTCCGACCAGGGCTACGACGTCGAGGTGATCGTCGGCCACATCCGGGACGGCGTCGCCGAGGTGCTCGCCGCCACCGGCATCGCCCCCGACCAACTGCTCGGCGTCGGCATCGGCGTCCCCGGCATCGTCGAACGCACCCCCGACCGGGGCGCCGTCGTACACGGCCAGACCATCGGCTGGGACGCCGTGCCGCTGGAGTCCCTGCTGCGCTCCGCCGCCGGGCTCCCCGACACCGTCGCCTGCTTCATCGACAACGGCGCCAAGACGCTCGGCCAGGCCGAGATGTGGTTCGGCGGCGGCCGGGGCGCCCGCAACGCCGCCGTCGTCCTCTTCGGCTCCGGCGTCGGCGCCTGCCTGGTCACCGCCGACGTCTCCCAGGGCCGGGCCGTGGAGTGGGGACACCTGACCGTACGGGTCAGGGGGCGCCGCTGCCGCTGCGGCGCCCTCGGCTGCCTGGAGGCGTACGCCGGTGCCGAGTCGCTGCTCCAGCGCTGGCGTGAGGGCGGCGGACACCCGCCGGAGGGCGTCGACGAGGAGACCGCGCTCACCGCGATGCTGGCCGCGGCCCACCCCGACCGGGGCCCCGACGTCGACCCCGTCGCCCATACCGTGCTGGAGGAGACCGCCGAGTACCTGGGCGCGGGGCTGTCCGACCTGATCAACCTCTTCCAGCCGGAGCGCATCCTCATCGGCGGCTGGGCCGGGCTCCAGCTCGGCACCGGGTTCCTGCCCGCCGTACGCCGGCACGCCACCGCGTACGCGCTGCGCCACCCGGCCGAGAAGGTCACGATCGAGCTGGGCACGCTCGGCCCCGACGCGGTCACCGTGGGCGCCGCGATCCTGCCGCTCGCCGACTTCTTCGCGCGCGGCGGCCGCCGCGCCGAACCCGTCCCCGAGGGGCAGCCGCCCGCCTGGCGCGCGGCGCTGCGGGAACGGGCGCCGAGCTGAGGTTTCGGCGCTGATCGCGGAGGTACCCGCCCGGTTCGTCACCCGCCCGAGGCGGGTGGCCGCACGGAGGGAGACCAGCGTGGCCATGCACCGCAACCAGGCACCCGGCGAGTCCGGCGGCGACCCCGTGCCGCGCGACCCGCAGGACCAGCTCAGCGGCGCGGGCGACGACCACTGGGACGTCGACCCGCGCCAAGCCGACCCCGGCACCGACGACAGCGGCGAGGAGACGGAGTCCACGGACGAGGTCCCCGACACCGACGAGGCGGGCACCGGCCGACAGGGCGCCGCCCACGGCGCCACCGTCCACCCCGAGCACCCGACGCCGGACGAGTCGTCGGCCTAGCCTTCCGGCGGCCGCAAGGTCCGGCTCAGCCCACCTTGCGGCCCCGCATCGGCTCCGTCGGCGCGCCCGCGCCCTGCTGGATCCCCTGGAGGAACTCCTCCAGCACCTCGGTCGCCGTGCGCTCGGGCCGCCAGTCCAGCTCCGTACGGGCCCGGGTGCAGTCCATCAGCGGCAGCCGCAGCACCGCGTCGAACAGGTGCGGTGAAGCGGGCAGCAGCCGCAGCCCCCACGCGGCGGCGATCGCCGAGCGGGCGGCGCCGCGCGGCAGCCGCACCCGGCGCCCGGTGCCGAGCAGCTCACCCAGCACCTCCGCGTCCACCGGTGGGTCCGCGGCGAGGTTGAAGGCGCCGCGCACGTCGGCGCGCACCGCCGCCAGATACGCCCGCGCCGCGTCGTCGGTGTGCAGGGCCTGCACCCGCAGTCCGGGGACGTCCGGCAGGAACGGCAGCAGCTCGGGCCGGGCCAGCGGACCCGGCAGGAACCGGCCGCCGAAGATCCGGCGCTGTTCGCTGGCCGACTCCCGCTTGAAGAGGAACGCGGGCCGCATCCGCACCACCCGCACCCGCGGATGGGCGACCTCGAAGGTGTCCAGGGCCCGTTCCAGATAGGCCTTCTCCCGGCAGTACGCGGCGTCCGGCCAGCCGTGCGTCGGCCAGGACTCGTCCACCGCGTGGTCCTTCGGCCCCGGCGAGTACGCGCCGACCGAGGAGGCGTGCACCAGCGTCGGCACGCCCGCCGCGGCCACCGCGTCGAACACCCGCAGGCCGCCGAGCACGTTGGTCCGCCAGGTGGTGGCCGGGTCGTGGGTGGGCTGGAACGCCCAGGCGAGATGGATCACGGCGTCCGCGCCCTCGAAGTGGGCGGCGAGATCGCTCTGCTCGGAGGCCTGGTCGACGCCGGCCCACTCCGTCTTCGGCGGCTCCCAGTCGGGGATCCGGCGGGCGAGACCCAGCACCGACCCGACCCCGGGGTCCTCCGACAACAGGCGCACCACGCTGGTGCCGACGTTGCCGGTGGCGCCCGTGACGACGATCCTGCTGCCCACTGCGCTGCTGCTCACCTTCGGCTCCTCTCGGCCGTCCGTACGCTCCGGGCGGAACGGCCGAGTACCCCGGGCGCGGCGGCGCGTACCCGGGGCGGGCAGGAAAAAGCCCCGACCGGACGGGGGAATCACGGTCGGGGCGGCCTTGGTGTGGGTGCGGATGGCGGTCGCCTCTCGGCGAAAGGCTCCACAGGGCTTCAACCGAACGATCGTCCCTGTGGGCGAAAGGTGAGGCCCGGGGACACTGCCCCATCCACACCCACGGTCTGTTCAACGGCGGACCCCCCTGTGGTGTTCCGGGCACAGGCGCAATCTCAGGTGACCTGCGTCACTCGCCTGCGATTCTCAGGCGAAAGGGCTCTCCGGTAGTGCGGCCAGCAGGTGCGCGGGGTCGTCGTAGATCATCTCGGCGCCCGCCGCCACCAGGTCGGCGCGGGGGATGCCGCCGCACAGCACGCCCACCCGGCGCACCCCGGCGCGGGCACCCGCGCGCATGTCCCACACCGTGTCGCCGACGAACACCGAGTGGTCGGCGGGCGCCCCGGCCAGCTCCAGGGCGTGCTCCACCGGGTCCGGCGCGGGCTTGCCCTCGCTGACGTCGTCGGCGCTGGCGGTGGCCGTGATCGCGTCGTCCGCGTCGATCGCCCGGCGCAGCGCCGCCAGCTCGGAGCCGCCCGCCGAGGTGGCCAGCACCACGGCCCAGCCGTCCTCGTGCAGCCGGCGCAGCAGGCGGCCCGCGTCCGGCAGGGGCGGCAGCCGGTCGAAGAACTGCCCGTACAGGGTCTTGTGGGCGGCGCTGATCTCCCCGTCCCGGCCGCGGTCCCGGTCCTCGCCGAGCAGGTGGGCGAGCAGGTCGCCGGAGCCCAGCCCGACGGCGCGGTGCACGGCGTGCATCGGGACCCGGTGCCCGGCCTGCCGCAGCGCCTCCCACCAGGCCGTCACATGGAGGTGGTTGGTGTCCACGAGCGTCCCGTCCACATCGAACACGGCGGCGCGTTCCATCAGGGCTCCCTTCGGCGACGGCGGCTGGCAGCGCTCCGAGTACCCGGTCCCGCCGCTACCGAGCGCGCTCGGGCACCTCGCCCTTCCCGGTCCACGCCAGCAGCTCGTCCGCGGGCCAGGCGGTCACCACCCGCTCCGCGGGCACCCCGCACTCCTCGGCCCGCGCGCAGCCGAGGATCTGCCAGTCCAGCTGGCCCGGCGCGTGCGCGTCGGTGTCCACGGCGAACAGCGTCCCCGCGGCGACGGCCCGGCGCAGCAGCGCACGCGGTGGGTCGAGCCGCTCCGGGCGGCTGTTGACCTCCACCGCGGTGCCGGACTCGGCGCACGCCGCGAACACCTCGTCCGCGTCGAACCGGGACTGCGGCCGTCCGCGCCCGGTCACCAGCCGCCCGGTGCAGTGCCCGAGGACGTCGGCGTGCGGATCGCGTACCGCCCGCACCATACGGCGGGTCATCGCCCGCGCGTCCATGCGCAGCTTGGAGTGCACGGACACCACGACCACGTCGAGGCGGTCCAGCAGCTCCGGCTCCTGGTCGAGCGAGCCGTCGTCGAGGATGTCGCACTCGATGCCGGTGAGCAGCCGGAACGGTGCCCAGCCCGCGTTGAGCGCCGCGACCACGTCGAGCTGCTCGCGCAGCCGGTCGGGGCTGAGCCCGCGCGCCACCGCCAGCCGCGGCGAGTGGTCGGTCAGCGCGGCCCACTCGTGGCCCAGCGCGGCGGCGGTCCGGCCCATCTCCTCGATCGGGCTGCCGCCGTCGGACCAGTCCGAGTGGGTGTGGCAGTCCCCGCGCAGCAGCGCCCGCAGCCCCGCACCGGCGCCCTCGTGAGGCCGTTCCGCGTCGGTCTCCAGCTTGGCCAGGTACCCGGGCACCTCACCGGCGAGCGCCTCCCGGGCCACCTGGGCCGTCTTCGGACCCACTCCCCGCAGGGACTCCAGGGACCCGGCCTCGGCCCGCTGCCGCACCTCGCCCCCGGGCAGCGCCGCCAGGGTGCGGGCCGCGGTGCGGAAGGCGCGGACCCGGTACGTCGGTGCCAGGGACCGCTCCAGCAGGAAGGCGATCCGCTCCAGCGCCTCGACGGGATCCATGGCCACCTCCACATCCGGTCCCTCCGGAGTTCCCCGGCCCGGCCGGGACCACACGGCGCCCGGCGACGGCCGTGGGAGGTGGCCACGCGCGGTGAGAGGGCGTGAGGGGTCCGCTTTGCCCGATTGCGTCCTACGCTCTAAGACATGACCGAAATAGCGAGCCCCTACCTGTCCCAACCGCGGATCCTGGTGCTCGGTGTCCAGCCGGGCAGGCCGCCCTTCCGCATCGTCGAGATAGACGGCGAGGTCGTGGGCGCGGCGAAAGCCGTCACCGACGTACTGGAGACGGCCGCCGCGTTCGGCATCACGGTCCACGACCTCGACGATCCCGACGTGGTGCGCTGGGTCGGCGGCGACAAGTTCACCTGGACGCCGCGCTGACCCGGCAGGCGGTCGCTCAGCCGACCGTCCACTTCTGGTTGGCGCCGCCCGTGCAGGTCCAGATCTGCAGCCGGGTCCCGTTGGCCGAGTTGTTCCCGGTCACGTCGAGGCACTTGTCGGCCTGCGGGTTGACGATGTCCCGCGCGGCGGTGACCACCCACTTCTGGTTGGCGCCCCCGGTGCAGTCCCACAGTTGGACGGTGGACCCGTCCGCCGTGCCGTTCCCGGTGACGTCCAGGCACTTGCCGAGCGCCCGCAGCGTGCCGTCCGCGCCGACCGTCCAGCGCTGCGCGGCGGTGCCGTTGCAGTCGTAGAGCTGTACGGGGGTGCCGTTGGCGGAGCTGGCCCCGGCCACGTCCACGCACTTCCCGGCCAGGCCCCGGATCGCCGCGCCGGTCGCGGTGTCGCTGGTGGTCACCGACACGTGGTCCACGACCAGTCGCTGCGGGAAGACCGTGGAGCCGTCCGGGTCGCCGGGCCAGTAGCCGCCCACCGCGAGGTTCAGGATCAGGAAGAACGGCTTGTTGAAGACCCAGGTCCGGCCGCCGAGGTCGGCGGGGGTGCGGCGCTGGTAGACCTGGCCGTCCACGGTCCAGGTGATCGAGTCGGGCGCCCAGTCGACGGCGAAGGTGTGGAAGGCGTCCGCGAAGACCTGCCCGCCCGGCAGGGTGTAGCCCGCGCCGATGCCGCCGGAGCCGGAGTAGCCGGGGCCGTGCAGGGTGCCGTGCACCGTCGACGGCTCGAAGCCGACGTTCTCCATGATGTCGATCTCGCCGGAGTCGGGCCAGCCGACCTGCCCGAGGTCGTTGCCGAGCATCCAGAACGCGGGCCACATGCCCTGCCCGCGCGGGATCTTCATCCGGGCCTCGACGTGCCCGTACTGCGCGGTGAACTTCCCGGCCGTGTTGAGCCGGGCGGAGGTGTACTGGCAGGTGCCGTACCAGCACTGGTAGTTGGCCGGGTTCTCGCGGCGGGCGGTGATCACCAGATGCCCCTGGCCGTCGAGGGCGGCGTTGCGGGCGCCGGGCGTGTAGTACTGCCGCTCGTGGTTGTTGACGTTGTCGCCGGTCTCGATCTGCCACTTCGAGGAGTCGGCCGCCGCCCCGGCGGGTCCGTCGAAGGTGTCCGAGAAGGTCACGGCCTGCGCCGCCGCCGGAGCGGCCGGTGCGGCGGCCGGTCCGGCCTGGGCGGGCACGGCCAGCGCCGAGGCGACGAGCGCGGCGGCGGACAGCGCGGACAGCAGGTATCCGCGCAGGGTGCGGGGTGAGGCCACGGCGTTCCCTTCCGTACGGCGCCCCGGCCCAGGGGGGCGCCGACTGTGGTGGGGGGCGAAGGTCTGTGGTGCGGAGGGACCCGTGGTGGGGGGAGGGTCCCGCAAGGTGTTCCCCTTGATTTAAGGGGTGAACTAAGGGGAGCGTCAATACTCTGGTACGGACCACAGTCCGCCGTGGGTCAACCGCCGGGGTTCACCTGGCGCTCGCGCGCGCGTGCACCGCCCGCCCCAGCCGCCGCCCGAGGAGGAGGTAACCCACCAGCGCCCCCGTGGTGTTGAGGATGACGTCGTCGATGTCGAAGGCGCGCCCGGTGATCATCGAGCCCTGCGCCAGCTCCACCAGGAGCATGACGGTCGCGGTGAGCGCCAGCACCCGCAGCACCCCGCGCGCCCGCGGCGCGAGGACCGGCACCAGCACGCCGAAGGGGATGCCGAGCAGCAGGTTGCCCCCGATCTGCCGGCCGGCGTCGCGCAGTTCGGGCTGGTCGAGGTAGGCGCGCAGCGAACGCCCCGGGCGCAGGTTGCTGTGGGTCAGCGACTCCGAGGCCGGGGAGGGCTCCAGGGTCAGCCGGGCCAGCACGACCGCGAAGGCCACCATGAACACGAAGGCCACTGCCATCGCCAGCACCCGGCCCAGCAGCGGCAGCAGGGGGCGCCTGGTCTTCGGGGCCGGTTTCGGGGCGGGCCGCCGGTCGGGCTCGGGGCCGCCCGGCGGTCTCCCGGAACGCAGCCGGGACGGTACGAGCGAACGCGGGGCCGTACGGGCCATTCGGTCCTCCTGTCGGGAACTTCCCTGGATGTGCCGCGGACTGCGGTGGCGGTCGGCGGATGTCAGGACGGCGGTTGCGCGGTGGCCGTCCCGTAGGTGACGTGCACCTCCGTGAAGCCGAGGGAGCCGAGCAGGCCCTCCAGCATGTCGGTGGTGTTCTTCTCGGCGCGCGCGGTCAGCTCGCTCTCCCGCGCCGCCTCCCCGATGTGGCGGACGGCGAGCCGCTGCACGGCCTGTTCGCTGTTGGGGTTGTCCGAGAAGACGTCCCCGAGCCGGTCGAGCAGCCCGCGCTGCTTGGAGACGGCGTAGGAGCGCTCGGGGTCGAGGGCGGGCTTGCCGAGCCGGGCGTGCGGGAGCCGCAGCCTGGCCGTCGTGCGGTCGTCGTCGACCGTGACGTCCCCCTCGCCCACCGAGCCGAGGTCGACGTAGGCGTCGACGGTGCCCGCGCCGACGTACAGGGTGCGGCTGCCGCGGATGACGTCGGGCACGAACCTGGTGTCCTTCTCCAGGTCCACCACGATCTGGAAGTTGCCGGAGGCGGCGTCGTAACGGCTGATGTCCTTGATGGACCGCAGCAGGGCCGGACCCGAGCGGTCCTCGGTGTCGGTGCCGAAGAAGTCCTTCAGACCGGGCACCACGCTCAGCCGGAAACCGGCGAAGAGCAGCGCGAGCACCAGCGCGAGCGCGCTCAGCACCTTGGCCCAGCCGGGCATCCGTGCCGGGAGGCGTTTGATGGGAGTCGTCATGGCGACGGCCCTCCTTCCTACTGACCGGATGCCCTCCAATTCCCTTGCCAGACCCAGTTGTCGACGGATGTAGGACCCATGGGCAGGGAGGCGGGGGCGGAACGGTCAGGAGGAGCCGGAGGGCGCGCCGGGGCCGCCGAGGGCTGCCTCCAGGGTGGGCAGCGGGGGCAGCAGCCGGTTCAGGCCGGTGACGCGCAGGATCCGCAGGGTCAGCGGATGGGTGCAGACCAGTGAGAGCTGTCCGCCGTGCTCGCGCACACGCCCCCGGGCGCGGTGCAGCAGCCGCAGCCCGGAGCAGTCGAAGAACTCCACCCCGCGCAGATCGACCACGACCCGGCAGCCCGGCTGCCCGGTCGCCGCGTCCAGCTGCGGACCGATCTCCGCCGCCGCGAGGATGTCGATCTCACCGCGGAACTCCAGCACGGTGTGACCACCGTTCTGGAGCACGCGCAGATGCCGGGTGAGCGGCGCGGCCTCCTGACCCACGACGACATCGCCTCCAGGCTGCTTCACAACGTTCCTCGCCCTGCAAGTTACCCTCGATGGAGTGAATTCCAGCATGTTCAGTTGACATATGTCGTTGAATTCCAGCCGAGCGCAAGGGAGTTCGCGTCCTCCTGCCGACTGAATCCGCCCAGCCGGGACAACCGTGGGAGAGGAGGGCGCGGGGCACGGCCGTCCCACGCCCGGGAACCGACGGAGGAGACATGGCACTGGTGAAAACGGGCGTCGTGGTGCTCGACTGCGCCGAGCCCGAGAAGCTCGCCGAGTTCTACAAGGAGCTGCTGGACGCAGACGAGGTCCACGTCACCGCCAACCGGGTGGAGATCAGGAGCCCGGACGGCACCCAGCTGGCGCTGCGCCGTGACGTCAACGCGACCCCGCCCAGCTGGCCGCGGCCCGAGAACTCCCTCCAGGCCCACCTGGAGTTCGAGGTGACGGACCTGGACGCCGCCGAGCGCCTCGTCGTCTCCCTCGGGGGGCGCCCCACGGAGACCACGGACGCGACGGGGGCCTTCGAGGAGCGGTCCTTCGCCGATCCGGCGGGTCACTCCTTCAGCCTCCGCCGCGCCGTGCCCCAGGGGCCCAAGATGGGCTGAGGCCCCAGGTCAGTCCCGGCCGCCCTTGTCGGCGGCGGGCCAGACGCCGGTCGAGCGCTCGATGGCCTTGGCACCGCCCCGGTCCACCGCGCTGCGCACCGCGGCGAAGATGGCACCCTGGATCGCGGCGGCCAGCAGGATCTCGCCCCACTTGCGGTCCGGGTCGAGCGCGTCGGGCGCGTCGTCCTCGTGCCGGATCGCCTTCCACGTCTTGCGGAAGGCGATACCCGCCAACGCCCCGCCCGCCCAGCCGAGCACCCAGCCGACCGGCTGGTAACCGAGCGGGATCTTCTTCTTGTACGCCACCTGGTGTCTCCTCACTCCTGTGTCGGAACTCCTGTGCCGGAACTCGTGTGCCGGAACTCCGGTGTCGAAGCCGTGCGGCTCATTCCTACCTGGGCGCGGGCACTTCCTCACCGGCGGGTACCGGACCGGGCGCGGTTCCGTCCCCGAACGGGCGCCCGCCGAGTTCCTCCCGGTGGTGCGGCGTCAGCCAGCCCGCCAGCTCCGGGCCGAGCGGCACGACGCGGGTCGGGTTGATGCCGGTGTGCACCTGGTAGTAGTGCCGCTTGACGTGGTCGAAGTCGACCGTGTCCCCGAATCCCGGCGTCTGGAACAGGTCCCGCGCGTACGCCCACAGCACCCGGTTCTCCGTCAGCTTCCAGCGGTTGCACTTGAAGTGGCCGTGGTAGACGGCGTCGAAGCGGACCAGCGTGGTGAACAACCGGATGTCCGCCTCGGTGATCGTGTCCCCGACCAGGTACCGCTGCCCCGCCAGCCGTTCGGCCAGCAGCTCCAGCCGCCGGAACACCGCCGTACAGGCCGCCTCGTACTCGTCCTGACCGGTGGCGAACCCCGCCCGGTACACGCCGTTGTTGACGTCCTCGTAGACGTCCGCCATCACCGCGTCGATCTCGTCGCGCCGCGCCCGCGGATACAGGTCCGGCGCCCCCTCGCGGTGCAGGGCCGTCCACTCGGTGGCGAGATCGAGGGTGATGCGCTGGTAGTCGTTGGTGACCAGCCGTCCGCTGGGCACGTCCACGATCGCGGGCACGCTGACGCCGCCCGGGTAGCCGGTCTCGCGCCGGTCGTACGCCTCGCTGAGGAAGCGGATGCCGAGCACCGGGTCGCGGTCACCGGGGTCCAGGGTGAAACGCCAGCTGCGGTCGTCCTGGACGGGGTCCGCCACCGCCATCGACAGGGCGTCCTCCAGACCCAGCAGCCGACGGGAGACCACGGCCCGGCTGGCCCACGGGCAGGCGCGGCTGACGACCAGCCGGTAGCGGCCCGCCTGCACCGGCCAGCCGTCCCGGCCGTCCGCCGTGACCCGGTCCGCGAAGTGGCTCCTGGACCGCTTGAAGGCGGTCCTGCCGTACGCGCTGTTGCCGTTGCCGTCGGCGCCCATGGCCCGCTCTCCTCCGTACCGGTGACCCGTTCCGGGCAACGGGTTCCCCGTCTTCCCCCGTTTCCGCCCCCACTGTGTGATCTTCCCCGTCGGGGGCATTCGGCGGAGGTGAGCGACACGGCTCCGGCATCCCGGTCACGCGGGTGGCTCGACCCCACGGAAGGCGTATGACGAAGGACCGTAACGCGGACAGCAGGACCCGGATCACCGTCCTGGTGGCGCTCGCCGCCAACCTGGTGATCGCGGTGGCCAAGGCGGTCGGCGGCATGGCCGCGGGATCGCCCGCGCTGCTGTCGGAGGCGGCGCACTCGGTGGCCGACAGCCTCAACGAGGTGTTCCTGCTCGCCGCGCTGCGCCGCAGCCGCCGCCCCGCCGACCGGCGGCACCCCTTCGGCTACGGCAAGGAACGCTACTTCTGGTCGCTGCTCGCCGCCGTCGGCATCTTCGTCATGGGCGGCTGCTTCTCCTTCTTCCAGGGGTTCGAGGCGCTCAGGAACGGCACCGAGGAGTCCTTCGGCGGCTATGTGGCGGGCATGGTCGTCCTCGGCGTGGCGCTGCTCGCCGAGGGTGCCTCGCTGCTGCGGGCGCTGTACCAGATGCGCCGCCAGGGCGGGGTGGCCCGGCTGCGGGACCCCGCCCTGCGCACGGTCATCGCCGAGGACGGCACCGCGGTGCTCGGCGTCTGCCTCGCGCTGGCCGGGATGGCCCTGCACATGGCGACGGGCCAGGTGGTGTGGGAGGCGTCCGCGTCGCTGGCGATCGGCGCGCTGCTGGTCTACGTGGCCTACCGGCTGGGCCGCGACGCCCGGGACCAGCTCATCGGGGAGGCCGCCGACCCGCAGGCCAGCGGCCGGATCGAGGCGGTGCTGCGGGCACAGCCCGAGATCGACAGCGTGGAGGCGCTGTTCACCATGAAGACGGGCGTCGACACCACCCTGGTGGCGGCGCGCGTGGACCTCGTGCCGGGCCTGGACAGCGAGCGGGTGGAGGAGGTCGCCGTACGCATCAAGCAGACCATCGCCCGCACCGTCCCCGAGGCCGACCAGGTGTTCCTCGACGTGACCGACCGCCTCGCGCAGGAGGCAGGGGAAAGCCCCGCCGCGACGGGGGAACGCGGCGGGGCATGAGGTTCGGGTGCCCGGGGCCGGGCGGTTCAATCCACCCCGGCGGACAATTTCCCCGAGGATTCCTCGACGGGACCGTTCCGCACCGGTTCGCCCCTTACGAGTGCTCGCCGCGCTCCAGTACGAAGACCGGAATTCGACGGTCCGTCTTCTCCGCGTACTCGGCGTACGGGGGATAGGCGGCGACGGCCCGCCGCCACCACTCCTCCCGCTCCTCGCCGGTGACCTCACGGGCCGTCATGTCCTGTCGGACCGGCCCGTCCTGGAGCTCCACGCGGGGGTCGGCCTTGAGGTTGTGGTACCAGACCGGGTGCTGCGGCGCGCCGCCCTGGGAGGCGACCACCGCGTACCGCCCGCCGTGCTCGACCCGCATGAGCGGCGTCTTGCGGATCTTGCCGCTGCGGGCGCCACGGCTGGTCAGGACGATCACGGGGAGCCCCGTGTCCCTGAGGGTCGTCCCCTCGGTGCCACCCGAACTCTCGTACAGCTCGACCTGGTCACGGACCCACTTCGCGGGGCTCGGCTCGTACTCGCCGTCCAGAGGCATGGCTTTCGTACCCTTCGTCACGTACGCGTGCTCAGACCACCACCATATGTACCGCCAGCCCCGCCATCACGCCGCTCGACACCAGCGCCGTCACCAGTCGCCCGCGGTGCCCGGTCAGCGCCCGGCCGAGCAGGGCGCCACCCCCGGCGAGCAGCAGCTGCCAGCTGGCGGACGCGGCGAAGGCGGCGAGCACGAACACCGCCTGCTCCACGGGGTGCGGGGCGTCCGCGGCGCGGGCGCCGACGACCAGGGCGGCGAAGTAGACCACGGTGGTCGGGTTGAGCAGGGTGATCCCGAGCAGCGCGAGGAAGGCGCGGCCGGGGCCGGGCGGCGGTGTCCGCGCCCGGGTGGCGAGCAGCCGCTCGCGGTACTGCCGTACGGCCGTCACCGCGCCGCGCACCGCGAGGGTCACCAGGACCAGCGCGGCGACCCAGCTCAGTGGCCCCAGCGCCGGTCGCAGCGCGGTGGCGAGCGCGGAGCCGCCGAGGGCGGCGAGCAGGGCGTAGAGACCGTCGGCGGTGGCGATGCCGAGGGCGGCGCACACGCCGGTGCGCAGCGAGGTGCGCGCGGTCAGGGACACCAGGTAGGTGCCCACCGCGCCGACCGGCACGGCGATGCCGTACCCCGCCACCAGACCGGCGACGAGCGCGCCGGTCACGACCGCGGCGCTGTCGGTCCTCCCCGGTGGGACGGCTGCTGTCGCGTCCACGGCGCACGGGGGGCGGCAGGGGGCGGCGGCAGCGGGCGCGAGGTGGCGGACATGGCGGGATCGTGCGGGGCGCGACGCCGCACCGGCAACTGGTTTTCGCGGCGCCCCGCCACCCCGGCACAGCCGGACCGGCAACCGCTGGTCGACGCCGATCCAGTCCTGTCGCCGCCTCAGGCGCAGCCCACCGTCGGCCCCGCCAGCATCCCGCCGGTGTAGAGGGCCTGGCCGCGCGGCATCCAGTAGCCCAGCTTGGACACGACGGTGGAGCACCGCGCGTCCAGCGCCACCCGGACGGTCACGGTGGCCGGGTGGCCGGGCTGCAGGTCGGTGAGGGCACAGTCCACGGCGTACGGCAGCCGGGTGTCGGAGGGGTGACGGCCGACCAGCGGATTGACGCAGCGGGCGTCGTCGGTGGCCAGCCGCACCCCGCTGCCCTCCTCACCGATGAGCCCGAACCGCGCGCTGCCGTCGCCCTGGTCGCTGTCGCGGTACAGGGTGTACGTCAGGGTGGTGGTCGAGCCCGGCCGCAGCGGGCCGCCGGTGACCTCCACCCGGTGCGTGGGCGCCGCCTTCGGCGCGGTCAGCGTGAGGGTGGCGTGGACCGTGCCGCGCAGGTCGACCCCGTCGGGGGCGGAGCGCACCCGTACCTCGGCCTCGACGTCGTACGTCCCCGGCCCGGGGTAGGGCTCCGACCCGGACAGCGTGCCGGAGGCGACGGTCTCGCCGTTCCGCCGCGCCGTCCAGCTGCCCGACGTCAGACAGCCCAGCCGGGGGGTGGCGCCGGGCCGGTGGCAGGACGCCGGCGCGGAGACGGCGAGCGACCGGTTGCCGCTGCCCGTGCACAGGCTGACGGCGGCGCGCTGCCCGCCCGCGCCGCGCAGGGTGCCCGCGGGCGCGCACAGCGTCGCCGGGGGTTCGGCGGCCGGTGCCCGCGCCGGGAGCGGACGCCCCTGGGCGGGCCCGCCGAGGGCCAGCGTCAGGACGGCCGCCGCCGTCAGGATCCGGACCACTGAGCGCAGTCGGGTACGTGTCGGCACCGCGTTCCTCCCGTACGGCCGGACCGGCCGGGCGCCGGTCACCTGAGCCGAGGATGCGCGCCACCGCGTACCCCGCCCCGCTCCCACGCCGGGCGGGTCACCTGCGGGCAGCAACGCGGCGTTCGAGAAGCCCGCCCCGGCCGCCACCGGCGGGTAATTCGGTACCCCCGCGCCGGACCCCGCCCCTATCGTGGCGCGAATGACCAGCCGACTCATCGCCATCTCGTTCGACGCGCACCAGCCGGAGCGCCTCGCGCACTTCTGGTCCGGGGTCCTGGGCGGCCTGGAGGAGGCCGGCGACTCCCGCACCGGCGTCGCCCTGCGCTCCGGGAACGCCGCCGGTTACCACCTCGGCTTCCGTCCCACCCGGACCCCGAAGACCGGCCAGAACCGGCTGCACTTCGACCTGACCAGCACGTCCCCCGAGGACCAGCGCGACACCGTCGCCCGGGCGCTGGACCTCGGCGCGCTCCACGTCGACATCGGCCAGGGACCGGACGCGACCCACGTGGTGCTCGCCGACCCCGAGGGCAACGAGTTCTGCGTCCTCGAACCGGGCAACCGCTTCCTCGCCGGATGCGGCAGCCTCGGCGCGCTCGCCTGCGACGGTTCGCAGGCCGTGGGCTACTTCTGGAGCGAGGCCCTGGGGTGGCCGCTGGTCTGGGACCAGGACGAGGAGACCGCCATCCAGTCACCGGACGGCGGTACGAAGATCACCTGGGGCGGCCCGCCGCTGATGCCGGACCCGGGCAAGGACCTGCACCTCGACCTCGCGCCGCACGGCGACCAGGAGACGGAGGCCGGGCGTCTGGTCTCCCTCGGCGCGAAGCGCCTCGACCGCGCGGCGGACGGCGCCGTCCTGCTGGCCGACCCCGACGGCAACACGTTCCGGCTGCTCACCGGTCAGTGAGGCCCGCCCGCGGCGAACTCCGTGCCGCACGGGCCCGCCCCCTCGCTCTCCGCCAGCACCACCCGCTCCCCGCTCATCGCCACCGTCCGGTAGTACGTCCCGATGCGCCGCGCCGAGCGGCCGACGTAGTGGCCGATGAAGGAGCGGCGGAAGCGGTCGGCGGTCCGGTTGGGGCCGGAGCCGTGCACCAGGCTGCCGTTGAAGAACAGGACGTCCCCCGGGGACATGTCCACCGGTACGGCGCTGAGACCGGGCGGCGGGGGGACGTACTCACGGGCGAAGGACAGCTCCGGGTCCGCGTCCTCCGGGCAGAACAGGTCCATCCGGTGGGTGTCGGGGACGACCTCCAGGCCGCCGTTGGCGCGGTCGATGACGTCACAGGCCAGCCAGGCGGCCACACAGGTCCCCGGCTCCACGCGCAGATAGAAGTTGTCCTGGTGCAGGGCCTGGCCCCGGGCGCCCGGCGGCTTGAAGTAGAACATGCTCTGCGCGGCCAGCACCTCCTCTCCCAGGAGGACCTCCAGCACCGTGCGCAGACGCGGGTCCAGGAGGACGTCCCGCGCGCCGTCCAGGACCTCGTGCGGGTGCATCACCCGGGGGTGGCTGGCCAGCGGGTCCGCGGGGACGTCCGGGCGGGGCTCGAAGTGGCCCGGGACCGGGCGGCCGGTGGCCCGCAGCGCTTCGACGTCGGCGCACAGGGCGTCGACCTCCGCGCGCCGGAACAGGCCGGGGAGGACCGTGTAGCCGTCCTGCCGGAAACGGGCGACGGCTGACTCCGGCAGGATGGGGGTACCGGCGGCGTCGATGCCCGAGGCTGTCATTCCCGTCCTCCTGGGTCGTGGGAGCGTCGCCTTGCACGCTAGGGACCTTCTGACGGATCTCCGCGGCGTCGCGACGCCCGGCACGCCGAGAACACGCACCGAACGCCGCGCCTTCCTCCGCGGATACCCCTCAGAAGGACCCTAGGCCCCGACGCGGTCTCGGAGGATGCCCGTGAACGCTGATCACCTGCCCGTGGCTGCTGTGCCCGGTGCCCCCTCACCGCCGCCGGGCCTGCTGGTGACCGGCCGGTTCGACCAGCCCGCGGGATACCGGGTGGACCGGCCGCACGGCTCCGCCAGCTGGCTCCTCGTCTGGACCACCGGCGGACGGGGACGGCTCCGGCAGGGGGCCGCCGAGACGCATGCGGAGGCCGGCGACCTGCTGGTGCTCGCGCCCGGGATCGCCCAGGAGTACGGCGTGGCCCCGGGCGCCCGCACCTGGCGGTTCTGGTGGGCGCACTGCCAGGTCCGGCCCGGCTGGCTGAGCTGGCTGCGGCCCTACGCCGTGGGGGACGGCATGTACGCCGTCACCCCGGTGCCCGCCGCCCTGCACGCCCGCATCGAGGCCGCGCTGCGCCGGACCCACGCCGACGCCCGCTGGACCGGCACCGGCGCCCCGCCCACCGCCGTGGACGCCGGGGAACCGGTCGCCGTGGCGCACGGCACCGCCGCCCGGGAACTCGCCCTCGGCGCGCTGGAGGAGGCCGTCGTGCTCGCCACCGCCACCGCCCGCACCCCGCCGCCCCCGCCCGGCACCGACGCCCGGGTGCACCAGGCCCTCGCGGTCATCGCCGCCGATCCGGGCGCCCCGCACACCGTGGGTTCACTCGCCGAGGGGGCCGCGCTGTCGCCGTCCCGGTTCGCGCACCTGTTCACCCGGCAGGTGGGGCAGTCGCCCATGCGGGCGCTGCGGGAGGCCCGGCTGCGGCACGCCGCCCGGCTGCTGGAGAGCACCGGACTGTCCGTGGAACGCGTCGCCGCGGCCTCCGGGTTCGTCAGCCCCTTCCACTTCAGCCGGGTGTTCCGCGAGCGGTACGGCGTCCCGCCCGGCGCCTACCGGGCCGCCGGGCCCCGCTGAGGCGCGCGGGCGTCAGCTCCCGGTGCCGGGGCGGACCACCGTCAGGTGCACCGTGGAGGCGTTCCCGGCGACGGGCACCGGACCGGCCGTCCACACCACCCGCAGCTGGTCGAACTCGTCCGGCGGGGTGATCAGGAGCGCGGCCGGGGTGGCCGCCTCCGCGCCGCTGATCCGCGGGTCGGAGAAGCTCAGCCCCGCCCACGCGTGCTGGCCCGGCGCCAACCGCACGGTGGTCGCCCGCTCCGGCTCGCGCCGCGGGTCGGGGCCCAGCTGGCCGCCCGCGGCGTCGACGAACGCGGCGCCCGGGTAGCCGTGCAGGGTGCAGGTGCGGCCGGAGGCGTTGGTGAGGACCAGCGGGTAGTTCCGCTGACCGGCGCCGGGGGAGCCGCGGCCCAGGGAGGCGCGCAGTTCGGAGGTGTGGCAGCGCGAGGTGCCGTCCTCCTTGTCCGGCGTGGCCTTGTCCGGCGCGCTCCGGCTGGGTGCCGTGGCCTCCTCCGTGACGTCGGGCAGCTCCGAGGCGTTCGGGACACTCACGGACGCGGAGGCCGCCGGGCTCACCTGGCGCGACGCCGAGGAGTCCCCCGCCCCCGCGACACCGCCGACCGCCCCACCGCAGCCGGTCAGCGCGGCCAGCGCGGCCACGGCACCCACGAGGACGGTCCGGCCCCGGGCCGGTAACGCGGCAGCCGTCATGTTCCTGCTCTCCTCACGCGACGCTCCGTGACCCTTCGGGTGCCCCGTCCGGAACCGCTCATCCCTCGTCCGGTTCGAGGAGCGTCAGTTCCGCCCAGATCGTCTTGCCCTCGGTGGTGTGGCGGCTGCCCCAGCGCTGGGTGAGCTGGGCGACCAGGAGCAGCCCGCGGCCACCCTCGTCCCAGGTCTTCGCCCGGCGCAGGTGCGGGGCGGTGTGGCTGGTGTCGGAGACCTCGCAGATCAGCGTCGACGCGTCGTGGATCAGCCGCAGCCGGATCGGCGGGGCGCCGTAGCGGATGGCGTTGGTGACCAGTTCGCTCACCACCAGCTCGGTGGTGAAGGAGGCGTCGCTGAGGTCCCAGTCGCCGAGCTGGTCGAGGACCTGTTTGCGGATCGGGGCGACCAGCGACGGGTCGGCCGGGATGTCCCAGGTCGCGACCTGCGACGGCGGCAGCCCGCAGGTGCGCGCCAGCAGCAGGGCCACGTCGTCGGCGGCACTGCCGTCCCTCGGCATCAGGGCGTGCAGGACGCGGTCGCAGGTCTGCTCCAGCGAGCCGGCGTCGTCGGTCAGCGCCTCCCGCAGCAGGGCCCGGGCGGCGTTCTCGTCCCGCAGCGGGGACTCGATCAGCCCGTTGGTGAAGAAGGCGAGCAGACTGCCCTCGGCCAGCGACAGTTCGGCCGACTCGAAGGGCAGCCCCCCCACGCCCAGCGGCGGCCCGGCGGGCAGGTCGACCTCCCGGGGCGCGCCGCCCGGCGGCACCAGCACGGGCGGCGGATGCCCGGCGCGGGCGAGCGAGCAGCGCCGGGACACCGGGTCGTAGACGGCGTACAGACAGGTCGCGCCGACCTCGCCGGTGCTGCCGTCGCCGCCGGTCTCCTCGGAGAGCCGTACGACCAGGTCGTCCAGATGCGTGAGGAGTTCCTCGGGGGCGAGGTCGATGTCGGCGAGCGTGCGCACCGCCGTGCGCAGCCGCCCCATGGTGGCGGACGCCTGCACACCGTGGCCGACGACGTCGCCGACGACCAGGGCGACCCGCATCCCGGACAGCGGGATGACGTCGAACCAGTCGCCGCCGACCCCGGACCGGGCGGCGGGCAGATAGCGGGAGGAGGCCGTCACGGCGGCGGTGTGCGCCAGGTTGCGCGGCAGCAGGCTGCGCTGGAGGGCGAGGGCGGTGTCGCGTTCGCGGGAGTAGCGGCGGGCGTTGTCGACGCAGACGGCGGCGCGGGCGGTGATCTCCTCCGCCAGCAGGGCGTCGTCCGGGGTGAAGGGGTCGGTGCGCCGGTAGCGGGAGAAGACGGCGATGCCGAGGGTGGTGCCGCGGGCCCGGATGGGCACGGACATGCCGGAGCGCACGTTGTACTGCGTGATCCGCTTCTGGCGCCGGTGGTCCTTGGCGAGCCACCGCTGCACCTCCTCGTCAGGGAGCGTGACGGTGATCGTGCGGCCGGTGAGCAGCGAGGTGGCCTGTGGCGACTCCGCGGGGTAGGTCTCGGTGTCGCCCGGTCTGACCAGGGCTTCCGGGGTGTCGGGGTGGACCGACCGGTGGGCGATGCGGCGCAGGGTCACGGGTGGGGTGAGCTGGGTCGGCGGGTCGCCGTCGGCGGTGGGGTCGAGCAGGTCGACGCTGACGAAGTCGGCGAGGGCGGGCACGCACACGTCCGCCAGTTCCTGCGCCGTGCGGGTGACGTCGAGGGTGGTGCCGATGTTGACGCTGGCCTCGTTGACCAGTTGGAGCCGCTCACGGGCGAGGTACTGCTCGGTGAAGTCGTGCGCGGCGACGCTCACGCCCCGTACCCGGCCCTCGGCGTCGGTGACCGGGGCCATCAGGGCGAGCCAGGCGGTGATGGCGCCGTGGCTGCCGAACGGCACGTAGAAGCGCACGTGGGTCCCCCGGCCGGTGGCGAGGACCTGGCGCATGTGCTGTTCCATCTCGACGGTGTGGGGCTGGTCGCTCACCTCGGTCGGCTTCAGGCCGCGCAGCCGTTCCTCGGGCAGCCCCAGCGCCCTGGTCATGGAGTCGTTGGCGCGGCGCAGGCGCATCCGGTCGTCGTGCACGGCCATGGCGCACGGCGACTGCATGAGGTCGATGTGGGCCAGCGGATCGTCGGGCGCCAGGGGCGCGCTGTCCAGGGGCGCGAGCACCAGCCAGCCCTCGGGGCGCGGGTGCACGAGCAGCCAGACAGGGAGCGTACGGCCGTCCCGGTGACGCAGGGTGAGGGTGCCGCCGCGGCGGTCCCCGCCGAGTTCCCTGACCGGTTCCAGGCTGCCGTCGGCGACCAGGTCGGTGGCGGGGCGGCCGACCACCTCGGCGGCGGTCCAGCCCAGCAGACGGCGGGCACCCTCGTTCCACTCGGTCAGGACGCCCTCGTCGTCGAGGGCGACCCGGGCCGTCGCGGCCTCGTCGAACGGGTGCTCCGGGGTCACCATCGCCACTCCATCGCGTCCACGCACAGTGAACAACTGTGTTGCCTGAGTTCCAGACTAGTGCTTCTGGTCCGTACCGGTCGGCAAGCCCCGAGTGCCCAGGGGCGCGGCGGCGTCATGCGTCCGACGGCCGGGGGCTGCCGGAACAACTTCCCCCAACGCGCGGACCCGGCCCGTCGAACGCCGTCGTCGAACCGGTCCTGTCCGGACCGTTGACGTGTGTCATGACTCCCACAACGATGGCCTCCGACCGCACCTGGGAGCGCTCCCACGGCACGGTGACCCGGGAGCGCCACCCGCACCTCCCTTCCAGGAGCCCAGACGTGAAACGACCCAGAACCGCCCTGCTGTCCCTGACAGCCCTGCTGGCGGCGGGACTGACCGCCCTGCCCGCCGCCCCCGCCGGGGCCGACGAGGTCGAGCAGGTCAGGAACGGCACCTTCGACACCACCCTTGACCCGTGGTGGACCAGCGGCAACCTCACGCCGACCCTGTCCGACGGCCGCCTGTGCGCGGACGTGCCGGGGGGCACCCAGAACCGCTGGGACGCCATCGTCGGCCAGAACGACATCACCCTCACGCAGGGCGAGTCGTACCGCTTCTCCTTCTACGCCGACGGTGTGCCCGACGGGCGGGTGGTCCGGGCGCTCGTGGGCCTGTCCGACGCGCCCTACGACACCTGGTTCGAGGTGAGCCCGCAGCTCAGCGTCTCCGGCAACTCCTACGCCTACACGTTCACCTCGCCCGTCGACACCGACCGCGCCCAGGTCGCCTTCCAGGTCGGCGGCAGCGCCGACCCGTGGCGGTTCTGCACGGACGACGTCTCCCTGCTGGGCGGCGTACCGCCGGAGCGGTACGAGCCGGACACCGGGCCGCGGGTGCGGGTCAACCAGGTCGCCTACCTGCCCGCCGGGCCGAAGAACGCCACCCTGGTCACCGACTCCGCCACCCGGCTGCCCTGGCGGCTGAAGAGGGCCGACGGAACCGTGGCCGCCCGCGGCTGGACCGTGCCCCGCGGCACCGACACGTCCTCCGCGCAGACCGTCCACTCCATCGACTTCAGCCGCTACAAGGCCCGCGGCAAGGGCCTCACGCTGGTCGCGGACGGCGAGACGAGCCGCCCCTTCGACATCGACGCGCGGGCCTACGAGCGACTGCGCCTCGACGCCGTGAAGTTCTACTACACCCAGCGCAGCGGCACCGCGATACGCGACGACCTGCGCCCCGGCTACGGCCGTGCCGCCGGTCACCTGAACGTGGCCCCCAACCAGGGCGACGCCGACGTGCCCTGCCAGCCCGGCGTGTGCGACTACTCCCTGGACGTCACCGGCGGCTGGTACGACGCGGGCGACCACGGCAAGTACGTCGTCAACGGCGGCATCTCCGTCTGGGAGCTGCTCAGCACCTACGAGCGCGCCCTGCACGCCCGCACCGGGCAGCCCGCGCGGTTCGGCGACGGCTCCCTCGCCATCCCGGAGAGCGGCAACAAGGTGCCCGACCTGCTCGACGAGGTGCGCTGGCAACTGGAGTTCATGCTGAAGATGCAGGTCCCGGACGGGCAGCCGCTCGCGGGGATGGCCCACCACAAGGTCCATGACGAGGCGTGGACCGGGCTGCCGCTGCTGCCCGGCGCCGACCCGCAGAAGCGCGAGCTGCACCCGCCGACCACCACGGCCACCCTCAACCTCGCCGCCTCCGCGGCACAGGCGGCGCGCCTCTACAAGCCCTACGACCGGCGGTTCGCGGCCGAGCTGCTCAGCGCCGCCCGCACCGCCTGGGCCGCCGCCCTCGCCCATCCCGACCTGCTGCCCGACCCGGACGACGGCATCGGCGGCGGCGCCTACCCGGACACCGACGCCGGCGACGAGTTCTACTGGGCCGCGTCCCAGCTGTACCTCACCACCGGTGAGAAGCAGTTCGAGCGGCACATCCTCGACTCGCCGGTGCACACCGCCGACATCTTCGGCGCGACCGGCTTCGACTGGTCCCGCACCGCCGCGGCGGGCCGCCTCGACCTCGCCACCGTCCCGAACCGGCTCCCCGGCCGGGCCAAGGTCCGCAGGTCCGTCGTCAAGGGCGCCGACCGCTACCTCGCCACCCTCAAGGCACAGCCGTACGGGATGCCGTACGCCCCCGACGGCAACGTCTTCGACTGGGGCTCCAACCACCAGGTCCTCAACAACGCCGTCGTCATCGCCAGCGCCTACGACATCACCGGTGCGTCGAAGTACCGCGACGGGGCCGTGCAGAGCATGGACTACGTCCTCGGCCGCAACGCGCTGAACCTGTCCTACGTCACCGGCTACGGCGACGTCAGCGCCGAGAACCAGCACAGCCGCTGGTACGCCCACCAGCTGGACCCGAGCCTGCCGCACCCGCCGGCCGGCTCGCTCGCGGGCGGTCCCAACTCCAGCATCCAGGACCCGCTCGCACAGGCGAAGCTCCAGGGCTGCGTCGGCCAGTTCTGCTACATCGACGACATCCAGTCCTGGTCGACCAACGAGCTGACCATCAACTGGAACGCCGCGCTGGCCTGGATGGCGGCCTTCGTCGCCGACCAGGGCTAGGCGGCCGCCCGGCCGGGAGGGCAGCTCAGTCCCTCCCGGCCGGGATCAGGGTGGCCACCAGCACGTCCCGCCAGGCCGGTGCGCCCTCGTCGAGGGGGCGGACGGGGGAGACCCCGTGCACCGTGCGGCGGTCGTCGCCGAGCAGCAGGGTGCCCGGCTCGCTCAGCGTCGTCTCCAGCAGCGGCTCGCCGTCGGTGCCGACGACGCAGGTCCGGCCGCCGGTGGCGTTGTGGCGGTCGACCAGGAGCGCCGAGACCAGGGTGACACCGTCGTGGTGCAGGCCCTCGGGCGTGGGCTCCCCGCCGCCCCCGGCCTCGGCGAGTACCCGGAAGGGGTGCACCTGCGCCTCCCACGCCCCGGTGTCCGCCAGGCCCGCCGCCGCCCCGCCCAGCAGGCGCAGCAGCCCCCGCAGCACGGGGTCGACGGCGAAGGCGCCGGTCAGCGGCGCGAAGTGGCGGTCCACGGTGACGTACAGCGGATTGCTGGCCTGCGGCTGCGCGAACGGCCGGTGCGGCAGTGGGGTGAGGTCCCCGGTGCCGTCCGCCAGCCGGAAGCGGCCGTAGCGGCGCGCCCTTCGGGTACCGCGCTCGGCCGCGTACGGATCGGGCGCCAGTTCCTCCCAGTGCCGGGCGAAGTCCGCCCATCCGGCGGCGTCCGTCCCGACGTACGCCGAGACCTCGGCCGCGGTCAGCAGGCACACGGCCGACGAGGCCAGCGCCCGTCGGGCCCGCTCGGGCAGTTCGGTGGACTGTTCGGCGTTCACCATGCCTTCCATGGTCCACGGTCGCCCCGCCACCGCACCCGGAAGGTTCCTCAGGCCGGGGTCTCCGCGGTGGCGGTCAGGACCGCGCGGCCCGCGCCGACGGCCGCGCACGTGTTGGTGGCGAGGCGCTGAGCCCGGGCGGACCCAGCGCCTCGCGGGCCCGCTACGCGCCCGTGAGCGGCCAGGACGTGGCCTGGCCCCACAGGTCGCACTTGTGGTCCTGCGGGAACGTCGTCCCCGAGGTGATCGCCTCCGGCGCGAGGTTCTGCACCTTCGGGTACGTGGCCCAGTACGGGGCGTCCGCGGCGTACGGGACGCTGGTCTTGGCGAAGTTGGTCCAGTAGCCGAGCATCCGGTCCGCCAGGGCGTTCTGCTGGGGCGTGCCGGAGACACCGCCGAAGAGGTACCGGATCTCCGAGCCGTGCGGGGCGCCGATGGGGAAGCTGAGCGGCAGGTCCAGGTAGTCCATGGCGTGCCGGTCGGCGAACTCGTACTGGTAGGAACGGACGTGACGTGACATCAGGTGGGCTGTCCTGGACTGCGTACAGGCGAACTGCGAGTCGGTGAAGACCGCGCCGAGCGCCTCCGCCGGGGTGCCGTACTCCGGCAGCGGGTAGCGGGCCAGGATGGCGTCGGCCCGTTCCCCGTAGGCCGCGCGGACCGCCAGCGGGTAGCCCGCCGCGGTGAGCTGCCGTCCCGCCAGGTCGTAGGCCGTGGCCACCGTGAGCCTGCCCTCGTCGGCGGTGGTGCCCTGGAGCACCGGGACCCGGTGGAACCGCCCGGCCGCCAGCGCGTCCGTCACCTGCTCGGGCAGCAGCAACCCGTCGACGTTGGGCGTCCAGCGGGCCGTCGGCGACTGTGAGGCCCGCAGCAGCTCGTCGGCGGGCTTGGCGCGCAGGCACGCCACGTCCGCGCAGCCCAGCGAGTCGGCCCAGGCCGTGCCGTTGTCCTGCTGCGACTCCTGGGTGGGCAGGGGGAACCCGCAGCCCGACTGGGCGATGGCCCGGTCGAACTGGCCGACCGTGCGCGGCGAGACCAGGTGGTGGCAGACGCTGCCGCCGCCCGCCGACTCACCGAAGAGCGTCACGTTGCCGGGGTCGCCGCCGAACGCCGCGACGTTCTGCCGCACCCAGCGCAGCGCCGCCTGCTGGTCGAGCAGCCCGTAGTTGCCGGACAGCCCGAGCGGCGACTCCTCGGCCAGGTCCGGGTGGGCCAGGTAACCGAACGCGCCGAGACGGTAGTTGAAGTTCACGACGACCACGTCGCCCCGGGCGGCCAGCTCGGCGCCGTCGTAGAACGTCCCGGAGCCCACGGTGAAGCCACCGCCGTGGATCCACAGCATCACCGGGCGCTTGACGAGGGAGCGCTTCGCGGGGGTGTAGACGTTCAGGTACAGGCAGTCCTCGCTGGGCGTGCCCGGTCCCGCCAGGTTGCCCCAGGGGGTCGGCGTGAGGGTCTGCACACAGGGGTTGCCGGGGGTGGTCGCGTCCCGCACGCCGGTCCAGGGCCGCGGCGGGGCGGGCGGCTTCCACCGGTTGGCGCCGACCGGCTGCGCGGCGTACGGGATGCCGAGGTAGGAGGCGGCGGTCGCGTCCGCCTTCCCCCGCACCTGGCCGTAGTGGGTCGTGACGGTCGGACCGTCCGCCGCCTGGGCGGGCACGGCGGCCATGCCGACGGCCGACAGCAGCAGCGCGGCGGTCAGCGCTCCGAGCCGTAGGGTCCAGCGCACTGATCGGTGGTTCCTGGCCGGGGGGCCGGTGAGCGGGCCGGGCATCTGCACCTCCGTGCGGAAGGGGCGGGAAGGTCACCGAAGTCTCGCCACCCGCCCGATGCCCGGCACCGCGTAAATCACCAGTGGCGCCGGAGGGACCGGCTCACGCCGTGCGCCTTCCGCGTGACGTCCGCGTCAGGAGCAGGCCGCCGCCGATCAGCAGGACGGTGCCGATGGCCGCGGGCCACAGCTTCGCGCCCGTCTCGGCCAGCCCGCCGCCGACCGTCTGGGGCGCGGTCAGCGACCCACTCCGCTCGGGGCTGGGCGCGACGGTGACCTGCGCCGCGGCGGCGGTGCCGTCGTCTGAGGCGTCGGAGGGGCGGACCGTGGCCGGGGGAGAGGTGCGGATCTTGGGGGAGGCGGGGGCGGGGGAGGCCGTCTTGGGGTCCTGAGCCTTCTCTGACTCCCCGGGCTGCTGGGACGGCTCGGGCTCCTGCGACTCCTGCGGGTCCTCGGCTGGCGGGGCGGTCTCGCCCGGGTCTTCGCTCGGCTCCTCGCTCGGGTTCTCGCTCGGGTCTTCGCTTGGGTTCTCGCTCGGGTTCTCGTCGGGAGGTGTCCCCCCGTCGTCCGGCAGGTCGGTCGAGTCGCACGTCCGGCCGCTGTTGATGCAGCCGACCATCACGTCCATCAGGTCCTCGTCGAAGACGTTGACGAAGTCGCCGTGGTCCGTGACCGGCTTGTGCAACTGCTCCGGGAAGGAGTCCACCGCGAACAGCGGCGTCGTCCGGCCGCCGTCGCCCAGGCTCGGCGCGGCCACGTCGTACACGATCCGCTGCACCAGCTGCGGGATCGCCCGGAACCCCTCCGGGCAGCGGCCCCCGGCGTCGGCGAAGGCCACGTGGGTGCGGTGGTTGGCGCTGTCGATGCCGCTGCCGTCCCAGCAGCTCTGGAACCGGAAGGTGCGCACCACGTCGCTGCCCTCCGGGCACAGCGGGTACTTGTCCTTGAGCTGGCGGTCCTCGAACCCGGTGCAGCTCCAGGAGGCGTTGGCGTTGGCGGTGCCGTTGACGAAGGCCTTGGCGTCGCCGGTGATGATGCGCAGCAGCTTCGGCATCGCCGTGACCTCGCCGACCGGGCTGCCCTCGAAGGTCAGTGTGACCTCGGCGGGCGTGACGATCTCACCGGCGTTGCCCTCGATCCCGCCGCCGGGGGACTCGGCGTCCCGCTCGACGGTGCCGTTGCGGAGGCGCAGCACCGGCCAGTAGTAGGTCGACCTGTCGCCGGGGTTGGCGCAGCTCGTCTCGGCGTTGGCCAGGTCCTCGTCGCTGGCGAAGGCGGTGTTGGACTGGTTGCCGATGTAGTCGTGGAAGTGGTGGGCGCCGTTGGAGACACCCGGCGCGACGATGATGTTGTCGGAGTTGAACAGGCCGTTCTCGTTGACGCCGCAGCTGGTGGTGAAGGTGCCGCGGGAGGCGTCGGCCTGCCGGGGCGGGCGCTGCGCGGTGGGCTGCGCGGAGGTGATGTCGGCGTAGTCGGCGGCGACCGGACCGTTCCCGGCCTGCTCTCCCTGGCCCTGGCCTTGGTCCTCCTGCCCCTGTCCCGGTCCCTGTTCCTGATCCTGCCCCTGCTCCTGGCTCTGCTCCGGTTCCGGCTGCGCTTCCGTGACGCTCACGGCGCAGGACGCCAGGTCCGCCAGCCCTTCCGGGGCCTCGCCGGAGCGGTCGACGGCCGCCGTGATCCGCCCGATGGACGTGCCGCGCTGCTCCTGGAGCGGGTCCGTGATCGCCGCCGGGTCGATGGTGTCGCCCTGCGCCGCCGTCTCCTGGAGCCGTTGGTAGGCGTCCGCCACCTGCTGGTCCAGGGCGGCGAGCTCCCGGTCCACCTCGGTGCGGGCGTCGTCCGGGACCTCGGTGAGCCGTGCGCCGACGTCGGGGCAGTCGACGGTGGCGGCGCGGCCCCCGTCCAGGAGGACGCGTTCTCCGCTGTCGGTGGCGGAGGCGTAGACGTTCACCCCCACCAGCCCTCCGCCGCCGAGCATGAGGGCGACCGCTGCGAATGTCGCGCGTCGCGCGCCTGTGGGGCGTCTGCGCGTGTTGCGTCTCACGGATGGACTCCTACACGTGTGGGGGCGACCTGGTCTTGGCGGCCGTCCGTACTCGTACGGAGTCCAACGCGGGTGTGTTCAGGCGTCGTTGGGAATATCTGCTTGGTCGGGCTCGTCCGCACTGTCGCGCACATGGGTGAGTTTGTCAGAGTTTGGTCACCAGGTAGGCGCGCGAGTGGGCGGCCAGGAAGACCTCGGTCGCCTCACGGAATGGGGGTGGACTCGATCGTTTCCGTTCGGGGTCCGTCCCTTTCGGTACCGTGCCGTACCCATCCTGAGCTGGTGGTATTTACGGGTAAGTACCCCGAGCGGTACCGTGATGTCATGCCAGCTCTGAATGTGGAGTTCAGCGAGCGCGAGCTGGAGGACCTCCGACAGATCGCCAAGGAGCGCGGTACGTCGATGAAGGCCCTCGTGCGTGAGGCCGCCGCTGCCGACATCGCCCGGCACCGGGCGCTCCAGGAAGGCGCGGAGGCGTTCCGCCGGTTCTTCGCCGCGCACGCCGACGAGTTCGCGGCGGCCTTCCCCGACGACGAGCCGCCCGCCAAGGGTGAGGGACGGGCCGCCTGAGCCATGACACCTCCCGTCGTCCATATCGACGTGCCCTGGCTGCTCCAGCGCCATGAGGAGGTCATGCCGGACCAGCCCACCGTCAGCGACTTCTCCGCGCTGGTCGCCGCCGTCGCCCGGCACCGGGTCGACCCGCCGCGGCTCGGCGTGGACTCCGACCCGGCCTGGCGGGCCGCCGCCCTGCTGCACACCCTCGCCCTGCTCAAGCCCCTGCCGTCGGCCAACGCCCGCTTCGCGTGTGCGACGGCCGTGGCGTACATGTTCGTCAGCGGCGTCGGCATCGACCCGCCGTACGGCGCCCTGGTGGACCTCGCCCGCGATCTGATCGACGGCAAGGCGGACGTCTACGCGGCGGCGGACCGGCTCAGGTCCTGGCAGATCTGAGCCGGTGCGCGCACCGTCCGGGGCGGCTTCCCGGGGCCGCCTGGCCGAGGGCGGGAGGAGCGGGGCCAGGCGGCCCGGCGCGCGCGGGAGAGCCGCCGTCCCGCGCGGGGCCTCCGAGAGGGCCGGTGCCCATCGCACTACGCGGGGCGGCGCGGGCGGGAGGGTGCGTGGAGCGCCGGTGTGTGCGCGTGCTTCACACGGGGCGCGGAGAACCTCGAATGCCGGTGCGAATTCGCAGGTGAGGTGCCCGCTCATTGACGCGCTTTCAGTGAAACCGATGTTGCCCGGGTGCCTTGTTGGCCATGAGCGACCTGTGCGAGGGTGAACCCGCCATGCGGGGGGCATTTGCCAGGACTCGCGGACTTGTTGAACCGGGTCCGGAGTGCCAGAGGCGAATTCACGCGCCCCGCTCACCGTCAAAAAGGTACGCACCAATACGCACCCGTAGAGGCTCCTTTTCGGCGACAGAACTCATGTGTGTCCACGCGCGCGTGGGAAGGAATCCGCTCAAGTGCCCACCCCCCACCCCCCTCGACCTCCGTATCCGCCGCCCGGCGCGGTGTCCGGTGAGTCCGACGAGGCCCTCGCGGCCCGGCTCACCGGTGCCGCGGACGACGAGGTCGCCCACTCCACCGGCCTGCTGATGGCGCGCCACTGGCAGCCGGTCCACGAGTACGCCGTCATCTGTCTCGCCTCCTCGGCACAGGCCGCCTCGATGGTCACCGGCACCGCCTTCCACCAGGTCTTCGACCGGCTGACGCTGGGCGAGCCCGGGGTCGCGCTGCGGCCCCTGCTGCTGGTGACCGTGCGCGACACGGTGCGCCGCTGGTCGGCCGACGACCAGATATCCGGTGTGCTGCCGGAACTGCTGAAACCCGCCGGAGGCCGCGGTATGCGCGCGGCGGGCTCCCTGACCCCGGAAAACCGCAAGCTGGCCGAGCGGTCATTCCTCGGCCTCACCCCGGTGGCCCGCTGTCTGCTGTGGCACACCGAGGTCGAGGCGGAACCGATATCCGTACCGGCCGGTCTGCTGGGCGTCGACACCCACAGTGCGACGGCCGCGCTGGAACAGGCCCGGGACCAATTCCACGAGGGCTGTGTGCGGGCCCACCGGGAACTGGCGCCGAGCAAGGAGTGCCGTTACTACAACCGGCTCCTGGACGTGCCGATCCGCCGGGGCGGCACCCTGCTGCCGGACGTACGGCAGCACCTCGACGACTGCCGCTACTGCCGCTCCGCGGCCGAGCAGCTGAGCCATGTCGAGAGCGGGCTGGGGGCGCTGCTCGCGGAGGCGGTACTGGGCTGGGGCGCCCGTCGCTACCTCGACTCCCGGCCCGCCCGCGGCCCCCAGGGCCCGGGGGGCCGCCGCTCCGGACGGCACGGCGGCCGGGCCCGGCGCCACCGGCTGCTGGCCCGCCTCCCCACCCCGGTGGTCCTGCCCACCCCGCGCGCCCTGCTCACCGGCGTCGGCGTCGCCTCCGCCGGACTGCTCGCCACCGTCCTGGTGTCCAACCTGTGGTCCTACGACGGCGACCCGGCGGCCTCCGGCAGCGTGGCCACCGGACGCCAGGGCGGGCCGGGGGTGTCGGCGCCGCCCGACAGCGCCGCGCTCCCCGGCGCCGTACGCCGTATCGGCTTGCGCAACGCCGAGGCCGACCTGTGCCTGGGGGTGCGGGGCGTGGTGCGGGCCGGCGCGGGCACCGAGTTGGCGCCGTGCTCCGACGCGCGCGGCCAGCAGTGGTCGTACGAGGACGACGGACTGCTGCGCAGCGTGGCCGAGCCCGGCCTCTGCCTGGACTCGCACGCGGACGCCGGGGTCGTCATCCTCGGCGAGTGCGCCGCCGCCGACGTGGAGCGCGGGGCCGACGTGCGCTACGACCTCACCGTGCGCGGTGAGCTGCTGCCCCGCTGGGACGAGCAGCTCGCCCTCGCGGCCACCACCGACGCGCCCGGCGCCGACATCGTCGTCAAGGTCCGCGACGGCTCCGACGGCCAGCGCTGGCTGACCGGCTCACCGTCGGCCAGCTCCGACCCCCTGTCGGTCACCGGCACGGAGGGCCCGTCGGCCCGCCGCGTGGAGCTGCCGGGCGGCCGCAGGGCCTGACGCCGGGAACGTCGGCACCGGTGCGCACACCTCCGCCGGGGGTGTGCGCACCCCCGGGCTCAGGCGCCCTCCTCCACCACGTCCCCGGCGCCCACCGTGCCCGGGCGGGCGTGGCCCGACAGGGCGAGGGTGAGGTCGAGTTCGGCCAGCAGGCAGCGGATGACGTGCTCGACGCCGGGCTGGCCGTCCAGGGCCAGGCCGTAGACGTACGGGCGTCCCAGCAGGACCGCGCGGGCGCCGAGGGCGAGGGCCTTGAAGACGTCGTCGCCGGTGCGCACCCCGCTGTCGAAGAGGACCGTCAGACGGTCGCCCACCGCCCGGGACACGGCGGGCAGCGCGTCGGCCGCCGCCACCGCGCCCGCCACCTGACGGCCGCCGTGGTTGGAGACCACCACCCCGTCCATCCCGGCGTCGGCGGCGAGCCGGGCGTCGTCCGGGTGCAGGACGCCCTTCAGGACGATCGGGCCGTCCCAGTGCTCCCGCAGGAAGGCCAGGTCGGGCCAGGTCTTGCCGGGGTCGGCGAACATGCCGACGAAGTGCATCACCGCGGCGTTCGGGTCCTCGTGCGGCGGTTTGGCGAGGCCCGCCCGGAACGCCGGGTCGGAGAAGTAGTTGGCGGTGCCCACGCCGTGCAGGAACGGCAGGTACGCCTGGTCCAGGTCGCGGGGCCGCCAGGCGAGCAGCGGGGTGTCCAGGGTGACCACCAGCACGGAGAACCCCGCCGCCTTCGCCCGGTCGAGGAAGCTGCGGGTCACCTCGCGGTCCTTGGCCCAGTAGAGCTGGAACCAGCGCTCGGCGTCGCCCATCGCCGCCGCGACCTCCTCCAGGGGTGTGCTGGACGCCGAGGACAGCGTGAACGGCACCCCCTGCGCCGCGGCGGCCCGCGCGGCGGCCAGCTCGGCCTCCGGGTGCATGATCGACAGCACCCCGACCGGCGCCAGCGCCAGCGGGGCGGGCAGCGGACGGCCCAGCACCTCGACCGCGAGGTCCCGCTCCGCCACGTCCCGCAGCATCCGCGGCACGATCCGGCGCCGGGCCAGTGCCGCCCGGTTGGCGCGGGCCGTGCTGCCGTCGCCCGCGCTGCCCGCCACGTAGCCGACCGGACCCGGGCCCAGCCGCCGCTCGGTGAGCTCCTCCAGCCTGGTCAGGTCGGTGGGCAGCCGGGGGACCGCGCCCGTCATGCCGTTCAGGTAGATCTCGTACTGGAAGTCCGCCCAGTGCTTGGCCATCGCCAACTCCCGCCTCTCCTCGTCGAGCCGCGTCGCGCGCCCCGACGATACTGACGAGTAGCGCGGGTCGTCCGGTCCGCCCCCCGTACGGGCTGTTTCCGGCCGATTCGCCAAGCGACCGAAACCGGCCATTCAGTCATCACGATCGATCAAGAACGGGCAGCCACGGGACTCGGCGCGAGCGGACTCCGTGACTTCCCGCCACTGATTCAACACGCAAGGTTACTGAAACCGGTGGGGTCGATGTGAGTTTCGGCGGCGGACTCGGCAGACTCGCGCTCGCCGGTCCGGCACCCACCAGGACGCCTTCCCGGCACTTCTGAAACCGAGCGGAAGGATGCACACGATGCGGAACCCCGCGCGCTGGGTGGCGACCCTCGGCCTCACGGCCACCGCCGTCTGCGGACCCCTGACCGGGGCGTCGCAGGCCACCGAAGCCACCCCGTCCGCGCTCTACGCCCCCTCGGCCCTGGTGCTCACCGTGGGCCACGGTGAGACGGCGGCCCTGGCGGCCCCCGAGCGCGCCGTCACGCTGGACTGCGCGACGCGGCCCGTCGGCACGCACCCGGCGCCGCTCGCGGCCTGCGCGGAACTGCTCGGGGCGGGCGGTGACCCGGACGCCCTCCAGGCGGTCGGCGACGTGCTGTGTACGCGCGAGTACCGCCCCGTGGTCGTCACCGTCGACGGGGTCTGGCAGGGCCGGCGCGTCTCCTACGAGCGCGCCTTCGGCAACGAGTGCGTGAGGAACTCCCACGGAGCGTTCTTCGCGTTCTAGACCGGGGCCGTACGGTCCCCGTGAGTGCAGCGGACCCGTAACTGGGGAGTGCGGGTCCTTCACGGGGCACCTCGCGGTCCCGCACCGGGGACCGGTGGGCGGAGTGGGGCCGCCCCCGGTCCCCGGCACCGCGCGTGAGGGCTACCGGCGGTCGCGGTGGCTGGTGTCGCACCACGGGTAGCGGCGGCTGCGGCGGCAGGTGCACAGGGCCACCCGGAAGCGGTCGGAGGAGACGGTGGTGCCGTCCTCCAGCTCCACTTCGACCGGGCCCTCCACCAGCAGCGGGCCGCGCCGCTCCAGCCTGACGCGGCGGGTGTCGCGGGACGGCTCAGCAGGGCGCTTCGGCACGGACGATCACCAACTCCTCCCGGTCCTCGGTCGCGGCCAGCAGCCCCCGCTCCCGCAGCCAGTCCGCCCGCGCGCGCAGCACCGGCCCGAAGGCGATGCGGCGCCGGTGCGTGACCGCGGCCCCGAGCCCGGCCGCGCGCAGCTGCCCGACGGTCCGGCCGGGGTCGCTGAGGGCGGAGTGCACCAGCAGCAGGGTGCCGCCGGGGGAGAGCAGGGCGGGCGCCTCCCGGCAGATCCGGTCCAGTACCGCCCGCCCGTCCCGGCCCCCGTGCCACGACGTCGCCGCGCCCCTCGGCCCACGACTGCCCTCGGGGCCCGGCACGTACGGCGGGTTGGTCACGATCAGGTCGAACGACTCCCCGTGCACGGGCGCGAACAGGTCACCCTGCCGGACCCGCACCGGCAGCCCGGCCCGCCGGGCGTTGCGCCGCGCGGCCCGTACCGCCCGCCAGGACACGTCCACCGCCGTCACCCGCGCTCCGCGCCGCGCGGCCCGCAGCGCCAGCGCGCCCGTCCCCGTACCGACGTCCAGGACGTCCGCGCCCGGCGGCAGCGGCTGCGCGGCCAGGGCGTCCGCCAGCAGGGCGGTGTCCTCCTGCGGGGCGTAGACGCCCGGCGGGGCCGCCGAGGCCAGCGGGGGTGTCGTGTCGTCCGGCGGTGCCGGTGTCACTGAGGAAGTCACGCACCCCAGGTACCCCACTGTTCACGACATATGGGGCGCAAGGTGCTTTTCGGGAGTGTGCAGGGAGGACCGGCCCGCGTGCCAGTCGGTCAGCAGCCGGGCCGCGAGACGGTCCTCGACGTGCCCGGTCGCGTCGATGCCGAAGGCCACGTCGGACGCCAGACGCGGCTCCTCCTCCAGCAGGCCCCCGATGACGTCGTACCGCACCACCTGCTCGTGGACGGCGTCGGCCTCCACGTGCTCGTCGTAGAAGTGCTCGGCGGCCGGTCCCGCCCCGGTGCGGCGCATCGCCTCCGCCAGCCGCCGCGAACCCGGCGACGAGGTGACCTCCACCGCCGCGAAGTGCCCCACGAGGGCGCCGCGCAGCGACCGGTGCAGCCCGAACAGGGACATCAGGTTCACCGAGGCCAGCACCTCCGCGGACGCCGCCGGGAGATAGCGGCCGTACGACGTGTCCAGGCCGAGGTCCGTCATCAGGTCGGCGAAGAGCCGCGCGTGCACCCGGTCGGGACGGCCGCCGCCGTACTCGTCGAACTCCACCGCCGCCATCGCCGCCTTCGCGCGCCCCCACAGCCTGGGCAGCACCCACGCGTGCGGGTCCGCCTCCTTGAGGTGGTACAGGGAGCGCTGCATGGCGTACTCGCGCAGCTGCCACAGCTCGCCCTCGTCCCGCAGGAAGTGCGTGACGCCCGTCCCGTCGACGGGCTCGACCAGCAGGTCCGCGAGGGCGTCGGTGACCCCGTCGTGGACGCGGGTGTCGGCGCGCAGCGCGGACAGGAAGCGGTGCTCCAGCGCGGCCCGGGAGCGCAGCAGCTCCGGGTCCCACTCGCACTCCGGGCGCACCCCCGCGAAGCCGCGGTAGTGCAGCTCGTAGCAGAGGTACAGGGCGAGCTGGAGGTCGTCGCCGTACGCCGTCGCGTCCGCGACCCGCGCGGGGTGCGGGGGCGGTCCCGTCTCCGTCAGCCGGTCCAGGACGGCTGCCGAGAGCGGGCCCCGGGCGGGCGGCAGGAGTGGTTCGACGTGTGTCATGCGGGCCGGGTACCCCCGCCGCACCGGACCGTGCGTCCGCGGGGGCGCCGCCCGTCAGCCGGGCGGCGCCCCCACCGGGTGCCTCACTCGCCCCGGGACTCCTTCCGCGCCTCCACATGGGGGGTGGTGGCGTCCCCGGCCTCACCCCGGCGCCTGCGCTGCTCCTAGGTGTCCCGGGTGCGGCGCTCGATCTTCTCCATCTCGCGCAGCACCTCCTCGCGGGCCGTCTCCGCGTGGTCCGCGCGCTCCGTGCCCGTGGCGCCCTTGTCCTCCGCCTCCGACATCTCACGTCTCCCGCCGTCTCGGGGTCTCAGGTGCTCGTCGTCGCGATCCGCAGCGGGACCGGCTCCGCGGGCTCCCCGCCGGTCTCCTCGGGGGAGCGGGACACCTCCGCCCACCAGGACGGGCCGTCCTCTATGTGCCGCAGCAGGATCCCCTCGCGGATCGCCCAGGGGCAGACGGTGACCGTGCGCAGCCCGGTCAGCTTCATCGCCGTGTGCGCCACCACCGCGCCGGCCAGGCTCTGCGCGGCGCGCGGGGCGGAGATGCCGGGCAGCCGGGCCCGCTCGGCGGCGGGCAGCTCGGCCAGCCGGGTGATCGCCCGGCGCAGGTCACAGCGGTTGAGCTGCCGCTCCACGAACGGCCCGTGACGCCCCGGCGCCGCCCCGCACAACCTGCCCAGCTGCTGGAACGTACGGGAGGTCACCACCGCCGTGCGCGGCCCCTCCCAGCGGATCCGCGCCGCCACGTCCCGCAGTTGGTGCCGCACCCTGCGGCGCAGCCCGCGGACCATCTCCGGCGACGGCGGGTCCTGCCCCGCGAAGAACTCGTGGGTCAGCCGCGCCGCGCCCAGCGGCAGCGACGCCGCGAAGTCGGGCATCCGGCCCCGCCCGAAGGCCACTTCGAGGGAGCCGCCGCCGATGTCCATCAGGGCCAGCGGCCCGGACCGCCAGCCCATCCAGCGCCGCGCCCCGAGGAACGTCAGCTCCGCCTCCACCTCGCCCGGCAGCGTGCACAGCTCCACGCCGGTGCGTTCGCGGACCGTGCGCAGCACCTCGTCGCGGTTCGGGGCGGCCCGCACCACGGCGGTCGCGAAGGCGAGCGGACCGGCCGCGTGCCAGCGGGCCGCGGTCCGCGCCGCGTCGGCGACCGCGCCGACCAGCCGCTCCACGGCCTCCTCGGGCACCCGGCCGCCGGGTCTGACCTGTTCGGAGAGTCTCAGCCGCCATTTCGCGGTGTGCACCGGCAACGGCACCCCGCCCTCGGCGTCCGCCACTACCAGCCGTACCGTGTTCGATCCCACATCCACCACACTGATTCGCATGGGCCCGCGCGTACCCGCTCACACCGGGTGTCAAAGGTGTCCGGCACGGTAACGGCGGGAACCGGGCGGTCGGCCGCCTCACGCGAGCTGACGGCGGACCAGTTCGCGCAGCCGTCCACCGGTGTCGGCCAGCAACTGGGCGGGCGGGCCCTCCTGGACGATCCGGCCGTCCTCCATCACCAGGACGCGGTCGGCGTCCAGGACCGTCGACAGGCGGTGCGCGATGACGATCCGGGTGGCGTTGAGGGCCTTGGTGCTCTCGATGACCGTGCGCTGGGTGTCGTTGTCCAGGGCGCTGGTCGCCTCGTCGAGGAACAGGATCCGCGGACGGCGGATCAGCGCCTGCGCGAGCATCAGCCGCTGCCGCTGGCCCCCGGAGACCGAACCGCTGCCGGAGACGAGGGTGTGCAGCCCCATCGGCATCCGCCTGATGTCCTCGGCCAGCCCCGCCAGTTCGGCCGCCGCCATCACCTCCTCCGGCGAGTGCGGCTCGGTGCCGCTGATCACGTCCATGATCGAGCCGGTGAACGGCTGGGCGTGCTGGAGGACCACCCCGCACTGCCGTCGCACCGCGGACTGGTCGAGCGCGGCCAGGTCCTGACCGCCGTACAGGACGCTGCCGGAGGCCGGGCGGTCGAAGCCGATCAGCAGGCGCAGCAGCGTCGACTTGCCGCAGCCGCTCGGGCCGACGACCGCCACGAACTCCCCGGGCCGCACCGTGAGGGAGACGTCGTCCAGGACCAGCGGGCCGTCGTCGGAGTAGCGGAACGACAGCCGCCGCGCCTCCAGCGCGCCGGTCAGCGGACCCGGCCGGGTGCTCCCGGCACGCACCTCGGGCGCCGCCCGAAGCACTGGCTTGATCTGTTCGTACAGCGGCAGCGCCGCCACCACGGAGACGAAGGCGCCGGTCACCTGGGTGACGGCGGTGAGCAGCATGGTCACCGACGTGTGGAAGGCCAGGAAGTCCGCCGCCGACATGCTGCCCCGCGCCGGGCCCGCGAGTAGCACGAACATCAGCAGCGAGCACAGCGGCAGGTAGACCGCGCCGAGCACCGTGGTGAGGTTCCTGATCCGGCCCACCCGCTGCTGGAGCACCCGGCTGCGCGCGAACTGCTCCGCCCAGGCCGCGTAGGCGTAGTTCTCGGCCGCCGCGACGCGCAGCTTGGGCAGTCCGCGCAGGGTCTGGAAGGCCTGGTTGTTCAGCTTGTTGGTGAGCACCACGAGCCGCCGCTGCCAGCGCACCTGCCACACCCCGAGCCCCAGGAACACCGCCGCGACGACGGCGAGCATCCCGAGCGCCGCGAGCGCCATCGGCACGCTGAACCACAGCAGCAGCCCCAGGTTCACCGCGCCGACCGTGACGGACTGGGCGAGGGTGGGGCCGACGCCCGCGAGCATCCGGCGGATCGCGCTGATCCCCATCGCCGCGCTGGCCAGCTCGCCGGTGGAGCGACCGGTGAAGAACCGGGTCGGCAGCCGCAGCAGCCGGTCCCACACCGCGGGCTGGAGCGCGGACTCGACCCGGCCCTCCAGGCGCAGGACCGTCAGGTTCTGCAGCAGCAGGAACGCCGCCGCGACCACACTGCTCACCAGCACCGCCAGACAGACCAGCCCGATCAGCCCGGCCCGCGCCGTCGGCACGTACGCACCGAGCACCCGGCCGGTGGCGACCGGCACCAGCGCGCCGACCGCCACCGTCACCAGACTGCTCAGGAGCAGCGCCGTCAGATCGCCGCCGGTGCCGCGCAGCGTGAAGCGCAGCAGGCCCAGCGGGCCCAGCGGGCGGTCGGGCAGCGGCCGGTAGAACATCACCGCGCGCGGCTCGAACTCCGCCGCGTTGGCCTTCTCCACCGGTGTCTCCCGGCCGGTCGCCGGATGGACGGCGACATAGCCGCCGCGCCGCCACAGCAGCGCCACCGGCGCCCCGGACAGCGCCCGGTGGCCGACCAGCGGGCCGACGTTCTCCCGCCACCAGCGCCCGGAGAGCCGGACCGCACGGGTGCGTACCCGGGACGCCAGAGCGATCCGCTCCACCGGGTCGAGCCGGTCGTTCCCGGCGTCGCCGTGGCCCGGATCGGCGAGGGCGATCCCGTGGGCGCGGGCGACCAGACGGCACGCCGCGTAGGTGGCGTCCGCGTCGGCGGCCGTGGCACGCCGCGCCGACGGCCTGCCGATCGCGGCCAGCAGCGTGCGGTCCGCCTGGTCCCGCACCGCCTCACCGGCGCGGATCCCGGCCGCCGTACGGGTCTCGTGGGTGCGCTCCAGCTCCTCGATCCAGCGGTCCAGTGTGGTCAGCAGCCGGTACTGCTGGCCGACCATGGACTGCCACACCGCCGGGTCCACCAGCAGGTCGGCCGCCGCCTCCGCGCCGTACGGCGCCCCGTACCGCACGCTCCCGGGCGGCACCCGCATCCAGAACACGTCGTCGTCGGTGACGACCTCCGCCGCGCCCGCGCTGGCCAGCGGCGCCTGGAAGAGCACCGACAGACCGCGGCCGACGCCGAGGGCGAGGGCGTACTCCAGCGGGCTGGTGGTC
This sequence comes from Streptomyces sp. NPDC006997, assembly GCF_040635175.1. Classification (NCBI taxonomy): domain Bacteria; kingdom Bacillati; phylum Actinomycetota; class Actinomycetes; order Kitasatosporales; family Streptomycetaceae; genus Streptomyces; species Streptomyces sp. NPDC006997. The sequence continues at coordinate 55,281 of NZ_JBEYHH010000027.1, read as the reverse complement.
GGCGGCACGTACCGCGGGTTGCCCCACTCGTCGTAGGACCAGGTCTCGGTGGCCGCGGGCTGGTACAGCTCGCGCAGCCCGATCCGGCGCAGCACGCACTCCCGCAGCGGCCGGGCCACCAGCGTGTGCCGGGCGCCGGAGACCGGGCCCAGCAGCAGCGTGCCCGCCTCCAGACGGCCGAGGTGGTGCCAGTGCCCCCGCCGCGCGGCGTCCACCGCGAACAGGTCGAGCGCCCCGGCCGTGACCAGCCACAGCACCTGCGGCCCTTCGAGGTCGAGCCGGGTGGACCCGGCGCAGTCCACCGCCGTACCCAGCGGCCCCAGGGCGCCGAGCACGAGGTCGCCTTCGGCCACGGACGTCATCTCACCGCTCCCGGACCAGCGCCGCGTACGCCCCACCGCGCGCCACCAGTTCGTCGTGCCGCCCGCGCTCCACGACCGTGCCGTGCTGGAGGACGACGATCTCGTCACTGTCGCGTACGGTGCTCAGCCGGTGCGCGATCACCACACAGGCGCAGCCGCGCCGCCGCAGGTTGTCCATCACCACCTGCTCCGTCTCCGCGTCGAGCGCGCTGGTCACCTCGTCGAGGACGAGGATGCTGGGGCGGCGCACCAGCGCGCGGGCGATCTCCAGCCGCTGCCGCTGCCCGCCGGAGAAGTTCCGGCCGTCCTGCTCCACCGGGCTGTGGATGCCGCCCGGCCGCCGCGCCACCACGTCGTACAGCGCCGCGTCGCGCAGCGCCTCCACCACCGCCTCGTCCGGGATCGACGGGTCCCACAGCGCCACGTTGTCGCGGACGCTGCCCTCGAAGAGGAACACCTCTTGGTCGACGAAGGAGACCGACGCCGCGAGCGCCCCGCGCGGGATGTCCTCAAGGCGCCGCCCGTCGACCCGGATCACGCCCTCCCACGGCGCGTACAGGCCGGAGATCAGCCGCGACACCGTGGACTTGCCGCTGCCGGAGCCGCCGACCAGCGCCACCTGCTGCCCCGGGCCCACGGTCAGGTCGAACCCGGTCAGCAGCGGCTTGTCCAGCGGGCTGTAGCCGAAGGAGACGTTCTCCAGCTCCACGTGCCCGTCCAGTCGGCGGGTGGCGTCGGGCCGGTCGCCCGCGCGCTCGTACAGCGGGTCGGCGCGGAAGTTCTCCACGTCCTTCAGCCGGGCCATGTCCGCCGCGAAGTCCTGGATGCGGCCCGCGACGCCGTTCAGCCGGGTCAGCGGCGCGGTGAAGCGGGTCACCAGCGCCTGGAAGGCGACCAGCAGACCCACCGAGAGATGCCCCTCGATCGCCCGCAGCCCGCCGATCCACAGGATCAGCGCGCTGTTCACCGTCGCCAGCGTCGGCGCGACCACCCCCAGCCACGCCGTGGGCACCCCGAGCCGCTGCTGTTCCTCAAGAGTGGTGGCGTGCTGCCCCGCCCACCTGCGGAAGTACCCGTCCTCCCCGCCGGTCGCCTTCATCGTCTCGATCAGCTGGAGCCCGGTGTAGGCGGTGTTGGTGAGCCGCGCGCTGTCGGCCCGCAGCTTCGCCGTACGCGTCGCGCGCAGCCGTACGACGACCCGCATGGCGACGAGGTTCAGCAGGGCCACGCCGATCCCGACGAACGTCAGCTGCGGGTCGTAGGTGTAGAGCAGCAGGGCGTACAGCACCACCACGACCGCGTCCACGCCCGCCGCCGCGAGGTCGCGGGCCAGTGTCTCGGCCACCACGTCGTTGGACTGGAGCCGCTGCACCAGGTCGGCCGGGCTGCGCTGGGCGTGGAAGGTGACCGGCAGCCGCAGCAGGTGGCGCAGGAACCGGGCGCTGGAGAGGGTGGAGGAGATGATCCGGCCGTGGTGCAGGTTGGCCTGCTGGAGCCAGGTCAGCAGCACCGTCAGCAGCACGCAGGCGCCCATGGCCGCGAACAGCGTGCCGAGCAGGGAGGTCTGACCGCCGATCAGGAACGTGTCGATGTAGGTCCGGCTGAGCGCGGGCACGGCGGCCCCGACCAGCACCAGCAGCAGACTGGCGAGAACGGCGGCGGGCAGCGTCCCGGCGGTGCCGCGCAGCCGGGCGGGCATCGCGCCCCAGACGCCGGGGCGGCGCCCGCCGCCGGTGAAGGCGTCGCCGGGCTCCATGGTGAGGACGACCCCGGTGAAGCTGCCGTCGAACTCCTCCAGCGGGAGGAAGCGGCGGCCCCTGCCGGGGTCGTTGACGAACACCCCGCGGCGTCCGAAGCGGCGTCCCATGCCGTCGTAGACGACGTAGTGGTTGAACTCCCAGAACAGGATCGCGGGCGCCGGGACCTCGGCGAGCGCCGCCAGGTCCATCTGCATCCCCTTGGCGGTCAGGCCGTAGGAGCGGGCCGCCTTCAGCAGGTTGCTGGCACGTGAGCCGTCGCGGGAGACGCCGCAGGCGATGCGCAGTTCCTCCAGCGGGACATGGCGGCCGTAGTGGCCGAGGACCATCGCGAGCGCGGCGGCGCCGCACTCCACGGCCTCCATCTGCAGGACGGTCGGGGTGCGTACGGTCCGTGCGCGGGCCCTGGGCACCGGGCGGCTCGGCGGGGCGGCGCGGCGTCGGCCACGGGTGGCGTGGGCAGGGGTCATGGCAGCAGCCAGTCGACGGGACGCTGGTCGGCCAGCCGGATCGCGCCGGTGGCGAGCGTCATGGAGGTGAGGGGGTGCGGCGGGCCGTCCGCCGAGGACCACCGGTAGCCGCTGTCGGTGCTGCCGGAGGTGTCCAGGCGGACGGTGACGGCGACCGGACGGCCGTCCTCGGTGAACTGCTCGCCCAACCGGGCGTCCCCGAGGAACGCGGCGATCCGCTGGGCGGACCGGGGCGTGGGGTCCACCGATGTCACCCGGCCGCGCAGCACGCCGTACCGGTCGGCGGGCACGGTCTGGACGGTCAGGTCCACGGCGGCGTCGGCGGGGATGGCGGCGGCCTGCTGGGCGGGGACGTACACGGTCGCGTACAGCGGGTCGTCCGTCCCTGCCGTCTTCTCCACGGCGGCCAGGTCGGCGCCGGTGGCGACGATCCGGCCGATGGTCGCGGCGAGCGCGGTGAGACGGCCCGCGGCGGGGGCGCGCACCACGGTCTCCCCGTCGGCCGTGCGGACCTTCAGCACGGGGGAGTCGGCGGGCAGCCGCGCGCCCTCCTTCGCGAGGACCGCGGTGACCTGCCCGGCGACCGGGCTCTGGAGGACGTAACTGCCCTGTCCGTGGGTGAGGATGGCGGGCGCGCGCACCGTGGCGGAGACGGTGCCGGTCACCGCCCACACGGACGCGGCGGCCAGGGCGAGGACCGTCACGGACAGCGCGAGCCAGCCCCGTGGGCGGGCGAGCCGTACCGGGAGGTCCAGCTCCTCCGGCGACTGGAGCTTGGCGAGGGCCTGTTGGCGGAACTGCACGGGATGTCCTCTGGGCGCCCCGTGGTCCCGGAACCGGGCGACGGCTCCGGGACCACGGGGACGCACCCGGGTGCGATCAGAGACCGGCGACCAGGTTGGTGACCGGCGCGGTGCTCAGGCCGGTGGCGCCCTCGACGGTGCCGACGGCGGTGTTCACCAGGCCGGAGACCGGGGCGATGCCTTCCACCAGACCGGTGACGGTGCCCACGGCGTTGACCTGGAGGCCGCCGGAGACGTTGTCGAGGTCGGCGTCGGCGATCTCGGCGGTCTCAACCTGGGGGGTGGAGTTCATGATGGAACTTCCCTTCCTATGGATGTCTCACAAGGGGGAGCGGCCCCTTCCGGGACCCCTTCCGGGGACGGGCGGGCGGGCCGCCACCGCGGCGCCGGGCGCCCCGGCGGGTGCCGTGGCGGGCCCCGCGGTGCGATGGATCAAAACACGCCGCCGCCGCGCCCTTCCAATCCATCACCCCCTCCCACCTGCGCACTTGACCCGCGGTAGCGGCCAACCGTGCAGAGCCGGGCACCGCTTGCCAGCGACTTCTTCACAGCCCGCGCGGGATCGTCGCAGCCGCCCCCTTGCCGACCCGCGGCCGATTCCGGCACTCCCGGCCCGAAGACGTGCCCGGCGGGGCGCGGTTGTGCAGATCCCACGGGCTCGGTGCCCCCGATGGGCAATCGGTGTGCAGATTCCCTGAAGCCGGGATTCCGCCCCGCGTTCGCGACGGACCGTCGTGGGCCGACTACCTCGGGTGCCGACCGGGCCGCGACGCGCCGTCAGCCCCGGCGCGCGGAAACGGAATTGAACGCCCCGCGCGCCCCGTCCGTACCCATGGCCGTCCAGGCGCCCCCGACAGTCGCCGACCGGCGGCCCCGCAGACCCCGTCCCCCAGGAGGTCGAGAAGGTTGAGTCACCAGCGAATGCCGAAGCGCAAGGCCGCGATAGCGGTGGGCGGCGCGGCGGCGCTCGGCGCGGCGGCCCTCCTGCTGCCGCACGCCAACGCCTCCCAGGACGGCACGACGGACCGCGCCGCGCCGAAGACCCTCAAGGCGGCTGACGCCTCCGGACTCGCCGCCCGGCTCGCCGGAGCGCTCGGCGACGCCTTCGCGGGCTTGTACGTCGACTCCGGCAGCCAGCGGCTCGTCGTCAACGTGGCCGGCGACGACGACCGCGCCGTCGCCCGGGCCGAGAGGGCCGGCGCGGAGGTGCGCCGGGTCGACAACAGCATGGGCGAACTGGAGTCCGCCGCGTCGACCCTGAAGAGCGAGGCCACCATCCCCGGCACCGCCTGGGCGGTCGACCCCCGCACCAACAAGGTCCTCGTCACCGCCGACTCCACCGTCACCGGCGACGACTGGAACCGGCTGGAGTCGACGGTCGACACCCTCGGCTCCGGCATGGCCACCCTCAAGAAGTCCGCCGGTACCTTCCGGATCTTCGCCTCCGGCGGCGACGCCATCTTCGGCGGCGGCGCGCGCTGCTCCCTCGGCTTCAACGTCACCGCCTCCGACGGCGCCCCCGCCTTCCTCACGGCAGGGCACTGCGGGGTCGCGGCGCCGCAGTGGTCCGACGCGCAGAACGGGGCGCCGATCGGCACCGTCGACCAGGCCGTCTTCCCCGGCGCGGGCGACTTCGCGCTCGTCCGGTACGACGACCCGGCCACCGAGGCGCCCAGCGAGGTCGACGTCGGCGGCGGACAGCTCGTCCCGATCGTGCGGGCCGCCGAGGCGGCGGTCGGCCAGCAGGTCTTCCGGATGGGCAGCACCACCGGCCTCTTCGACGGCACGGTCACCGGCCTCGACGCCACCGTCAACTACCCCGAGGGTACGGTCACCGGCCTCGTCCAGACCGACGTCTGCGCCGAGCCCGGCGACAGCGGCGGCTCCCTGTTCACCCGGGACGGCGGCGCGGTCGGCCTGACCTCCGGCGGCAGCGGTGACTGCACGGCCGGCGGCGAGACCTTCTTCCAACCGGTCACCACCGCCCTCGAAGCGGTCGGCGCGACCCTGGGCGACGCCCAGGGAGCCGGAGCAGACGAGGACGCGGCCCGCCAGGTGCCCGGCCACGGCGACGAGGTGGGCCTCGGCGCCCGCAGGGGGCACGCGCGGGAGAACTGACGCCACACCCCCGCAGACGTCCGCCGACCGCCCCCCACCAGCGGCGGCGGACACCGCGGTCCGGTCCTTCGGCGGAGGGGCCGGACCGCGTCGCGGGCGCGGGGGAGCGCCGGTCAGGCGTCCTTGCGCCCCCGCGCCCGCAACAGCAGCAGCGCCACGTCGTCGTCCCGTTCCTCCTCCGCCGCCTCCGGCCCGACCAGCGTGTCCGCCAGCTCGTCCAGGGGCAGGTCACCCGCCTCGGCGAGCCGTCGGCCCAGGGCGGCGAGGCCGTCCTCGATGTCGACGCCGGGCGTCTCGACGAGGCCGTCGGTGTAGAGGACGAGCACGGAACCGGGGGCGAGATCGACCTCCGTCGTCGGGTAGGCGGCGTCGCCGTCGATGCCGAGCAGCGGGCCCCCGGCCAGGTCGAGGACCCGGACCCGGCCGTCCGGGCGGCGTAGCAGCGGCGGCAGATGTCCCGCCCGCGCCATCACGGCCCGCCCGCGCACCGGGTCGAGGCGCAGGTACAGACAGCTGGCGAACAGGTCCGAGCCCAGGTCGATCAGCATCCGGTTGGTGCTGGCCATCACCTCCTGCGGGGACTGCCCCACGGCGGTGTACGCGCGGACGGCGGTGCGGAGCTGCCCCATCAGCCCGGCCGCGGTGACGTTGTGGCCCTGCACGTCCCCGATCACCGCCGCGGCCTGTCCGCCGGTGGGCACCAGGTCGTAGAAGTCGCCGCCGATGTCCATGCCCCGGGTGCCCGGCAGGTAGCGGGCGGCGGCGTCGATGCCGGGCAGCGGCGGCAGCGAGTGCGGCAGCAGCGCGTCCTGCAGCCCGTGCGCGAGCTGGTGCTTGGCGTCGTAGAGCAGCGCCCGCTCCAGGGCCAGCGCGATCAGCCCGCCCAGACTCGTCAGCACCGCCCGCTCGTCCGCCGGGAAGGAGTGCGGCTCGGCGTAGGCGAGCACACAGGTGCCCACCGGCCGCCCGGAGGCGATCAGCGGCAGGAAGGCCCAGGAGACGAACCCGTCAGGGGTGGCGGGCCGCGCCGGGTACAGCCGCTCCAGCTCCTCCCGTGACTCGAAGAACGCGGGCACCCCGCTGGTCAGCGCCTGCGCGCCCGGGGTCGTCGAGTCCAGCGGCAGCCCGTCGAACTGCTCCACCACGTGCGGGTCCGGATAGCCGCGGTGCCCCAGCACCCGCAGCCGCCCCGACGCCGTCCCCAGCAGCACCTGCGCCTGGCTGCCCACCGCGGGCGCGATCTCGTCGGCGACCAGTTGCACCACGTCCTGCACGCCCGCCGCCTGGGTCAGCGCCCCGGCCAGGCTCAGCACCTGCGACATGGTCACCAGCCGGGACGGCCCGTCGCCGGACCGGGGCGCGTCCCGCGCCAGCTCCGCCACCGCCCGTGCCCTGCTGATCCGCACGCTCAGCCCGGTCCGGCTCGGGTACATCCGGAACGACAGCCAGTCGCCCGGCGGGCGCAGCGCCACGAACGAGGTGACCTGCTGGCTGAAGAGGGCCGCGCGGTACCGGTCCTCGTACACGGGGTCGTTGAGCCAGGGCACCGACGCCCACAGCTGGGTGCCGACCAGCCGGTCCAGGGCCACGCCGAGCAGGTCGGCCGCGGCCGGGTTGGCGAACGTGATCCGCCCCTGCATGTCCAGCGAACACAGCCCGTACGGCAGCCGGGCCACCATCCGGGGCGCCTCGACCGACCCGAGCGTGCCGGAGGCGCTGTCGATCAGCGGGGCGGCCAGCAGGTCGGGCTCCGGGCGCACCGGCAGCCCCTCCCGGGTGGCCCGCTCCAGCCGGACGGCGAGCCGGTGGCAGGCGGCCGTCAGCTGGTCCCGCTCCCGCCGCGACAGCTCCGGGGGGTGGCCGCTGGGCCAGGTGATGAAGACCGCCCCGTACACCGTGTCCTCCGTCGCCACCGGCACCGCGGCCAGCGCGAACGGGTACGGCAGCACCACGGCCACCCGGGGGAAGCGGCGCGCCATCTCCTCCTCGTCGCCGACCCAGACCAGCGTGCGCTCCCGGGCCGCCTCGGCGACCGGGATCGGCGCCGCGAGGCCCACCCGCTCCCAGGGGGCGGCGAACGCCCGGGGCAGCCCCGCCATCACCGCCATCTGGAGTACCGGCTCGTCGGGGGTGAGCAGGTAGACCGCGCCGGAGTGCGCGTGGACGTCGTCCATCATGGCCGCCAGTGTCCGCGACAGCAGCGGCAGGCCGACCGGCAGCCGGGAGGCCGGTGCCTGCCAGCCGGTGTCCTGCCCCTCGGACACGCCGACCACCTCCTCGCCGTGCCACGCGACGGGCCCCGGATCAAATCTCTCTCTCCCACGCCGGTCGCGCACGGCGAACGCCCCGCCCTCCCGGCGGGCACCCCACACCCGATCCGGCCCCTGGCCGGAACCGGACGTCCGCCCCGGCCGCCCCACGGAACGCTCCCAGGGGCTGCGCCCGCGCCCCATAAGCGCTGTAATACCCACGTGGTCAGTCATGGTGCCGCAGGACGCAGGGCGGGAACGCCGCGGACCGAAGGTGCCCTGAAGGCGCTCATGGCCGAACCCGACTCCCCCGAACGGCGGCACCGGGTCCTGGAGCAGGCGCTCGTCTTCGCCGGGGCGTCCTTCGCCGCGGTCTACACCCCGAGCGAGGACGGTGCCTCGCTGTGCCTGGTCGAGTCCGCCGGGGTGCCCCGCACCCTGTACGGGCTGCGCGACGCCTACGCCGTGGACGGCCGCTCCCCGGCCGCCGACGCCCACCGCACCGGACAGGCGGTGTGGCTCGGCCCCGACGAGCTGGCCGACCGGGCCGACTCCCGGCGCACCCCGTCCCCCGCCTTCCACCTGGCCGCCCTGCCCGCGCACCGCGAGGACGAGGGCGGCTGCCTGCTCGCCGTCAGCGAGCGCCCGGCGGGCTTCGGCCCCGAGGAGCGCGGCAGCCTGGAGCTGATCGTCGACGCCGTCGTCTGCCCGGTCCCCGACTGGCACCCCGAGGGCGGCGAGCTGCCCCCGTACGCCTTCGGCCTGGCGATGGACAGCGGGCGGGTCCAGGTCGGCGACGGACTGCTGGAGCTGTTCGGACTACTCCCCGGCGAGTTCGACGGCCGCGTGGAGACCCTGCTCGGCCGCACCGTCCCCGAGGACCTGCCGTCGCTGATGTCCGTGGTGGAGGCCGACCACATGTCCATCGGCGAACGGGAGCTGGAGTTCCGGGTCCTCCGGCCCGCCGGGTCCCCCAAGTGGCTGCGGCTGCGCGGCCGACTGGTGCCCGGCGGCGAGGGCCGCCCCGCCCGGCTCGTCGGCAGCGTCGTCGACGCCTCCCAGCTGCGCTCCGACGTCACCGACGTCGCCCGCATCCAGCGGCTGGCCGCCGCGCTCGCCACCGCGGGCACCGTCCGCGACGTCAGCCAGGCCCTCGTCTCCGCGCTGCGCAAGCCGCTGCGGGCCGACCGGATCGCCCTCGCCGAACTGGAGCACGACCGGCTGGTGGTCACCGTCCTCGACCCGCCCGAACCCGAGTCCTGGCCGGAGGTGTGGCGCCTGGAGTGGCGCGGCGAGTGGCCCGACACGCCGGTCCGCACCATGCCCACCCTCGCCGCCGCGCTCAGCGAGGGCCGCACGCAGATCTGGCCCGCCGGGACCACCGCCCTGGAACCCGCGCTCGCCGGGGTCGGCCCGGGCGGCCTCGCCGTACTGCCGCTGCCCGCCGGGGGCCGGATGGTCGGCGCCTGCCTGATCGGCTGGGACAGCCCGCACGACTTCGGCCCCGACGAACGCGCCCTGCTCACCGCCGCCGCCGGACTCGCCGGGCAGGCCCTGCTGCGCGCCCACGCCTTCGACGCCGAGCACGAACTCGTCGGGATGCTCCAGCGCCAGCTGCTCCCGCGCCGCCTGCCCAGACTCCCCGGCGCGGAGGCCGTCGCCCGCTACCTGCCCGCCACCGCCGGTCTGGAGGTCGGCGGCGACTGGTACGACGTCATCCCGCTGCCCGACAACCACGTGGCCCTCGTCATCGGCGACGTCCAGGGGCACAGCGCGGGCGCCGCCACCCTGATGGGCCAGATGCGCACCGCGCTGCGCGCCTACGCCGCCGAGGGGCACCCCCCGGACGTCGTGGTCAGCCACGCCAACCGGCTCCTGGTCGACATGGAGACCGACCTCTTCGCCACCTGCGCCTACGTCGACGTCGACATGGAGGAGGGCTCCGCCTGGTGCGTGCGCGCCGGGCACCTGCCGCCGGTGCTGCGCCACCCGGACGGCGACACCGACATCGCGGAGGCCGAGGGCGGGCCGCCGCTCGGGGTGGTCGCGCAGGCCGACTTCCCCATGAGCCCGCTGCGGCTCACCCCCGGCAGCGTGGTCGCGCTGACCACCGACGGCCTCGTGGAGTCCCCGCACTCCGACCTCGACACCGGCATGGCCCACTTCGCCGCCGCGCTCGCCGCCGCCGACCCCGCCCACCTCGGACTGGTCGCCGACGCGCTGCTCGACGGCGCCCGGCGCAGCGACGACATCGCCCTGCTGCTGATGCGCTACGACGGCATGGCCGTACGCCCCCGCCGGGAGAGCTGGACGGTGTGGCGGGTCCCGGAGGCGGTCCGGCACGCCCGCCGCTTCACCCGGCGCACCCTGCGCTCCTGGGGCGCCGCCGAGCACGTGGACGCCGCCCTGCTGGTCGTCTCGGAGCTGGTCACCAACGCCCTGGTGCACACCGGCGGCCAGGTCCGCCTCGACCTCACCCTGCTCAGCGACCGGCTGCGCATCTCCGTCGCCGACGCCTCCCCGCGCACCCCCGTCAAACCGACCAGCATCGGCTGGGAGGCCACCGGCGGCCGGGGCCTGCTGCTGGTCGAGGCCATGTCGACGGCGTGGGGGAGTATGCCGGTCAGCGGCGGCAAACAGGTGTGGAGCGAGATCGCGTTGCACCGCTGAGCCGGGGGACTGGCGGGGCCGGTCCCGGGTAGGCGGGCCCGGACCCGACCCGACCCGACGACCGGGCGAACGGCCGGACAAAAGACCGTAACCGCAGGGTGGCGGCAAAGCGACGTCCGTCCGGGCCTTCGCCGCTAAGGTGAACCAGATGAAGGCTCTCGTGCTCTCCGGTGGAGCTGGAACGCGACTGAGGCCGATCACGCACACGTCGGCCAAGCAACTCGTGCCAGTCGCCAACAAGGCCGTGCTGTTCTACGGACTGGAGTCGATCGCGGCGGCGGGCATCACCGACGTCGGGATCGTCGTCGGGGACACCGCCGAGGAGATCAGGGAAGCGGTCGGCGACGGCTCCGCGTTCGGTCTGGACGTCACCTACCTCCCCCAGGAACGCCCGCTGGGGCTCGCCCACGCGGTCCTGATCGCCCGGGAGTTCCTCGGCGACGACGACTTCGTGATGTACCTCGGCGACAACTTCATCGTCGGCGGCATCTCCGGCCTCGTGGACGAGTTCCGTGCCACCCGCCCCGACGCGCAGATCCTGCTCACCCGCGTCTCCGACCCGCGCGCCTTCGGCGTCGCCGAACTCGGGCCCACCGGCCAGGTGATCGGCCTGGAGGAGAAGCCGGAGCACCCCAAGAGCGACCTCGCCCTCGTCGGCGTCTACCTCTTCACCCCCGCCGTCCACGACGCGGTGCGCGCCGTCACCCCGTCCTGGCGCGGCGAACTGGAGATCACCCACGCCCTCCAGCACCTCCTCGACACCGGCGCCGACGTGCGCTGCACGATCGTCAAGGGGTACTGGAAGGACACCGGCAACGTCGGCGACATGCTGGAGGTCAACCGCACGGTCCTGGAGTCCGTCGAGCGCCGTATCGACGGCGAGGTGGACGAGGCGTCCGAGACGATCGGCCGGGTGGTCGTCGAGGCGGGCGCCCGGGTGGTCAACTCCCGTGTCGTCGGCCCCGTCGTCATCGGCGCGGGCACCGTCGTCAGCGACTCCTACGTGGGCCCGTTCACCTCCGTCGCGGAGAACTGCCGCATCAAGGACAGCGAGTTGGAGTTCTCCATCGTGCTGCGGGACTCCACCATCGACGGCGTCGGCCGCATCGACAACTCGCTCATCGGCAGACACGCCGAAGTCACCACCGCGCCCAGCGTGCCCAGCGCCCACCGACTCGTCCTCGGAGACCACAGCAAGGTGCAGATCCACCCATGAACCTCCTCGTCACCGGCGCCGCCGGCTTCATCGGCTCCGCCTACGTGCGCGCCCTGCTCGCCGGCGGCGGGCCGGGCGCGCCCCGGATCACCGTCCTCGACAAGCTCACCTACGCGGGCTGCCGGGCCAACCTGCCCGCCGACCACCCCCGGCTCGACTTCGTGCACGGCGACATCTGCGACGCCGCCCTCGTCGACAAGCTCATGGCCGACACCGACCAGGTCGTGCACTTCGCCGCCGAGTCCCACGTGGACCGGTCCATCGACTCCGCCGCCGACTTCGTCCGCACCAACGTCCTGGGCACCCAGACCCTGCTGGACGCGGCCTACCGGCACGGCGTCGGACCCTTCGTGCACATCTCCACCGACGAGGTCTACGGCTCCATCGACACCGGCTCCTGGCCCGAGACGCACCCCCTGAGCCCCAACTCCCCGTACTCCGCCTCCAAGGCCTCCTCCGACCTGCTCGCCCTCGCCCACCACCGCACCCACGGCCTGGACGTCCGCGTCACCCGCTGCTCCAACAACTACGGGCCGCGCCAGTTCCCCGAGAAGGTCATCCCGCTGTTCATCACCAACCTCCTCGACGGGCTGACCGTCCCGCTGTACGGCGAGGGGCTCAACGTCCGCGACTGGCTGCACGTCGAGGACCACGTGCACGGCATCGAGCTGGTGCGCGCCAAGGGCCGCCCCGGCGAGGTCTACCACATCGGCGGCGGCACCGAACTGACCAACCGCGATCTCACGGCCCTGCTGCTGGAGGCGTGCGGCGCCGACTGGGACCGCGTCGAGTACGTCACGGACCGCAAGGGACACGACCTGCGCTACTCCGTCGACTGGTCCAAGGCCCGCGCCGAACTGGGCTACCGGCCCCGCCACGACTTCACCGCGGGCCTCGCCGAGACCGTCGCCTGGTACCGCGACAACCGCTCCTGGTGGGAGCCGCTGAAGCGGGGGCGCGCATGAGGTGGCTGGTCACCGGGGCGGGCGGGATGCTCGGCCGGGACACCGTCGCCGCCCTGACCCGGCGCGGCGCGGACGTGACCGGTCTGACCCGGACCGCCCTGGACATCACCGACCCCGACTCCGTCGAGCGGGTCTTCACCGCGCACCAGCCGGACATCGTCGTCAACTGCGCCGCGTACACGGCCGTCGACGACGCCGAGACCGACGAGGCCCGCGCCCTCGCGGTCAACGGCGACGGCCCACGGCTGCTGGCCCGCGCCTGCGCGGCGAGCGGGGCGCGGCTGCTGCACGTCTCCACCGACTACGTCTTCGACGGCGACACCCGCGCCACCCCCTACCCGGAGGACCATCCCCCCGCCCCGCGCACCGCCTACGGCCGCACCAAGCTCGCCGGTGAGCGGGCCGTGCTCAGCGAACTCCCCGAGCACGCCGCGGTGGTGCGCACGGCCTGGCTGTACGGCGTCCACGGCCGCAGCTTCGTCCGTACGATGATGGCGCTGGAGGAGAGCCGCGACACCGTCGACGTCGTCGACGACCAGCGCGGCCAGCCCACCTGGAGCGCCGACGTCGCCGAACGCCTCGCCGACCTCGGCCCGTTGACCGGCCCGGCCGCCGACGGCGTCTTCCACGCCACCGGCTCCGGCGAGGCCACCTGGTACGAGCTGGCCCGCGAGGTCTTCCGCGGCCTCGGCGCCGACCCCGACCGGGTGCGCCCCACCACCAGCGCCGCCTACCCGCGGCCCGCGCCCCGCCCCGCGTACAGCGTTCTCGCCCACGGCCGCTGGGCGGCGGTGGGCCTGCCCGAGCCGCGCGACTGGCGGGCCGCGCTGCACGAGGCACTGCCACGGATCCGCAGGAAGCACCAAGGAGTCCCCACGTGAAACGTCACGAGTTCCTCCGGGAGCTGCACAAGGCCACGGCCAACCGCAACTACCTGGAGATCGGCGTCAACGACGGCCGCAGCCTGACGCTGTCGCGGGTGCCGAGCATCGCGGTCGACCCGGCGCCCAAGGTGACGTCGGAGATCCGCTGCGACGTCCACCTGGCCAAGGCGACCAGCGACGACTTCTTCGCCCGCGCCGACCCGCTGGCCCACCTCAGGGGCGGTCGGCACCCGGTGCGCAACCTCGCCCGTGGCAGGCACCCGCTGGGCCGCTGGCGGCGCACCACCCTGGACCTGTCGTTCATCGACGGGATGCACCTGTTCGAGTACGCGCTGCGCGACTTCATGAACGTCGAGCGGTACTCCGACTGGTCGAGCGTGATCGTCCTCGACGACATGCTGCCGCGGAACGTGGACGAGGCGGCCCGCGACCGCCACACCGGGGCCTGGACCGGCGACGTCTACAAGGTCATCGAGATCCTGGCCCGCTACCGCCCCGACCTGGCGACCGTCCTCGTCGACACCCAGCCCACCGGCCAGTTGGTGGTCTTCGGCGCCGACCCGGGCAACACCGTGCTGCGGGACCGCTATGACGAGATCATCGCGGAGTACGAGGTGCCCGACCCGCAGAAGGTGCCCGAGTCCGTCCTCGAACGCGTCCGCGCGGTCCGCCCCGAGGAACTGCTCGGCGCCGAGTTCTGGCGCCCCCTCGTCCGGGCCCGGAACCGCGGCGTGCGCCGCTCCCGGGGCTGGAAGCCGCTGCGCGCCGCGGTGGAGCGCCTGGCCCCCAGCCCCTGAGCCAGTCAGGACCGCAGCTGCCGGTAGTGGGCGCGGCAGGTGTCGTACGACGGCAGGAGCCCGGTCTCCCGGGCCTGAGCCAGGGACGGCGCCGCCGCGTCCTTCGGCGACAGTACCGGGGTGACCTCCGCGGGCCAGTCGATGCCGAGGTCCGGGTCGAGCGGGTGCACCCCGTGCTCACGCTCCGGGGCGTACCCGGTGGAGCACAGGTACACCACCGTCGCGTCGTCGGTGAGGGCCATGAAGGCGTGCCCGAGGCCCTCCGCGAGGAACACCGCGTGCCGGGTGCCGTCGTCCAGCCGTACGGCCTCCCAGCGCCCGAAGTCCGGTGAGCCGACGCGCAGGTCGACCACCACGTCCAGGACGGCGCCGCGCACGCAGGTGACGTACTTGGCCTGCCCCGGCGGCACGTCGGAGAAGTGCACGCCGCGCACCACGCCCCGCCGGGAGACGGAGCAGTTGGCCTGCGCGAGCGTGAGGTCGTAGCCGGTGGCCTCGCGGAACTCCGTGCCCCGGTACCACTCGTGGAAGCTGCCCCGCTCGTCCGGGAAGACCTTGGGCTCCAGCACCCAGGCGCCCTCGATGTCCAGTGCGCGCATCCCCGTCACCTTCCCCTCGTCCACGCCGCCGACCGGCCCAGCACCCGCCGTGCCCGGCGCACCAGCCGCCGTACCCGCGGCGACCGCCGCACGCGCGCCACCCAGCCCCGTACCCCGCCCGGCCCGGCGTCCAGCGTCAGCGGCAGCGCCACGAACTCCGCCTCCTCGGCGAGCGGGTCCGGCCAGAGACCGACCCGCCAGGACTCACTGCCCGCGAGCTGCGCGGTCGGCAGTACGGCGTCCAGGACCACCCGCGGTCCCGAGGCCAGGGGGGAGAGCGTGCCGGGGGCGGTGACGGGCTGGTTCCCGGTCGCCGTCAGCCGCAGCAGCACCGTGGTGGCCTCGGGCACGTACAGCGGCAGCCGCGCCCGCAGCCGCCCGTCGGCGACCCGGACCTCGCTGACCCCGGCCCGGTCCAGCCGCAGCCGCCCCCGTGCCTGGTCCACGTCGAGCGAGAGGTTGCCGTGCGGGCTGGTGGCGTACGGCAGGACCACGTGCCCCGCGACCACCCCGGCGTGCGGCAGCGCCAGGGCGGCCCCGACGGCGGTCCTGGTCTCCTTGGTCCAGCCGCCCAGCCTGACCCGGGCGACCGCGTCCCACGCCCCGGCGGTCAGCGGCCGTCCGCTCGCCGCCCCGCCCGGGTCCACGGTGGCCCGCGCCCGCAGCACCAGGCGGACCCGGGAGCCGTCGTCGACCGGGACCGTCTCCCGGATGACCCGGGTCGGCTGGAAGTGCGGGGCGGAGCTGGCGCGTTCGCGCACCACCAGGTCGAGCGTGGCCTGCTCGAACCGGGCGGCGTTCACCGCGCCGAGCCACTCCACCGCCTCGGCGACATCGCGCGGCGGCTCGTCGGGCGGGGGCTCGGCGGCGTCGGCCGGGAAGGTCATCGGCGTACCGTCCAGCGTCAGTTCGGCGGCCAGCTCGACATCCAGGACCCCGTCCCGCCACTCGACGCCCTCCGTGGTGGCCGTCAGCCCCACCGCGGACTCCCACTCGGCGAACGCCACCACGTCGTCGTAGCGACCGGCGGCGGCCAGCCCGGCGATGATCCGCTGGACGGGCTGGAGCCCGGCCGCGACGCCGGGCCCGAAGCGCTCGACGACGACGGCGTGGATCTCCTTGAACAGCTCGCGGCGGAAGTCGTCGGGCGCCGTCAGCAGACGGCGGCCCCGCAGCCGCTCCACCATCTCGTTGCGCAGCCAGCGGCGCAGCAGCCGGTCCCGCAGCGGGCCGGGCTCGGTGTACCGCTCGACGACGTCCAGGGCCTCGCGCAGGTTGCCGAAGTACCCGGCCGGGTCGAACCGTTGGAAGCCCGCGTTGGAGCCGTCGTCGCGGCGGGTGTGGTAGTAGCAGACGTAGTCGCTGAGGACCGCCACGTTGCCGGCGCGCAGGTACGCCTCGGTGACGAAGACGTGGTCCTCCAGGCGCCGTCTGCCCTCGGGGAAGCGCAGGCCGGTGCGGTCGAGGAAGGCGCGGCGGACCATCTTGTGCGGGGTGAGGCTGTCGATCAGCGGGGCGTCGGCCACGGTGGCGCGCGGCCGGTTGACGCGGAACAGCTCCACCGGCACGCCGCGGCCCTGGCCCGCCATCTTGCCGACCACCACGTCCGCGTCGTGGGCCACGCCGTAGTCGTACATCCGCTCCAGGGCCTCGTCGCCGAGGTGGTCGTCGTTGTCGACGAACATCACGTACTCGCCGCGGGCGGCGGCGATGCCGACGTTGCGGGGCTTGCCCGACCAGCCGGAGTTCTCCTGGTGGATGACGCTGACCCGGGGATGCTCGGCGGCGAGCGCGTCGAGCCGGGCCGGGGTCCCGTCGGTGGAGCCGTCGTCGACGAAGATCACCTCGTACGTGTCGGGTGGCAGCGACTGCCTCAGCAGCGACGCGACGCACTCCTCGATGTAGCGGCCCGGGTTGTAGACCGGGACGACGACACTGACTTTGACCGGCATGTGCTACTGGGCCCCCTGGGTCGCTTGCCGTTCACCTGTGGGCATGGTGGACGTGGCCCGATGCTAACGCCGCCGGGGGAGTGGTCGTGGCAGGAGGGCGCGTGGCCCGCGTGAGCGGTGTGGCCGACGCGGGCCGCGCGGTCGGTCAGCCCGCCGACGGGCCGGTCCAGTCGGCCGGTACCCGGGCGAGGCGGACCCGCTGCGGGTGGTCGCCGACGGGGACCGAGACGGTCTTGCGGCCGGTGGCGAAGTCGATCGCGGTGACCTGGTCGGCGCCGCTCTCGGAGATCACACAGGACTTGCCGTCGCCGCTGACGGTAGCCCAGTAGGGCTTCGCGGCGGGCACCAGCGGGCCCTCCTGGAGCGTGGCGCGGTCCACGACCGTGGCGTAGTCGTCCATCGTGCCCGCGACGCACAGCTTGCTGCCGTCCGGCTTCATCGAGATGCCGTGGTGGCGTGAGTCGTTGACGAACGTGGTGCGGTCGTCGTCGGTCGCCGGGTTCTTCGGCAGGGTCTTGGTCCGGGTGATGCGGTCGGTGGCGACGTCGTACTCGAAGAAGCCGTTGAAGAACGACACCTGGAAGTACAGCTTGGACTCGTCGGGGCTGAACGCCGCGGGCCGTACCGCGTCGGAGTGGTCCTTCAGCCCGATCGCGTCCAGCCGCGACCGCATGTCGACCACCTTGACCTGCTGGAACGTCCGCGCGTCCACGACGGTGATCTTGCGGTCGCCCTTCGTCCAGTCCAGCCAGGGCGCGTCGAGGTCGGTGTTCACCTCGCCGATGGACATGTTCCAGATGTAGTCCCCGCCGCCGGTGAAGACGTTCTCGTGCGGCTTGTCGCCGGTGGCGAACCTGCCGACCTGCGCGCCGGTGTCGATGTCCAGCACGTGCACGGTGTTGGCGGTGGAGGCGGAGACGGCGACCCGCGTGCCGTCGGGGGAGACCGCCATGTGGTCGGCGCGGTAACCGGAGACCGGGAAGCGCCAGTTGACGGCGCCGGTGGCGACGTCGAGGGAGACCACGTCGGCGAAGCTGGGCCGGGAGACGACCATCGAACGGCCGTCCGGGGTGGCGTACATGTCGTCCACGAACTGGTCGTGGCCCTCGCCGACGCTGTTGCGGATCGCCATGAAGTAGATCCACCGGATCGGGTCGGCGTTGATCTCGGCCATCCGCTGGGCCTTGTCGGGGACGACGTTGATCCGGCCGATCCTCGCGAAGTCGCCGGAGGACTTCAGCACGTCGGCGGTGCCGTCCCAGTTGTTGCCGACGAACAGCACCTCGCGCAGCGCGGTGGGACCGGGGTCGGCGGTGGCGGCGCTCGCGGGGGCGGCCAGGGTCAGGGCGAGGGCGGCGGCCACGGAGCAAAGGTGCCTGGGTCTGATGGCAGGCATGGGTGCTCTCTCCTCGGAGGGGGAAATCTGAATACGAGCACGTTCAGAGTGAACTTACTGAAAAGTAAGGAGGGTTGGCCTTCACCACAAGACCGCGTACACGACAAAATTGGGGATCAACTGACGGGGAGCGGGACGGGGAGCACGGGGAGGCACCACGTGGCGGGCAGGCTCAGGGCGCCGACCGGCCGGTACGGCGGCAGGTCCGCCGAGGAGCGCGCGGCCGAACGCCGCGCCCGCTTCCTCGACGCGGCGCTGCGGCTGTTCGGCGACACCCCCGGCTACCGCGCCACCACCGTCGCCGCGCTCAGCGAGGCCGCGGGCCTGTCCACCCGCCAGTTCTACGAGGAGTTCCGCACCCTGGAGGACGTTCTCGCCGCCCTGCACCTCCAGGTCAACGACTGGGCCGAGCAGGCCGTGTTCGCGGCGGTCGCGGACGTGGGCGGGGTGCCGCTCGCCGAGCGGGCCGCCGCGATCTTCCGCGCCTACGCCGCCAACGTCACCGCCGACCCGCGGCGCATCCGCATCACCTTCGTGGAGATCGTCGGCGTCAGCCCGCGCCTGGAGGAGCAGCGGCTGGCCCGCCGCGCCCGGTGGGTGGAGCTGCTGTGCGCCGAGGCCGACGCGGCGGTGGCCCGCGGGGAGGCCGCGCCCCGTGACTACCGGCTCGCCGCCACGGCGTTCATCGGCAGCGTCAACGGACTGCTCCACGACTGGAACGCCGGGTGGGTCGACGCCACGCTGGACGAGGTCGTCGACGAACTGGTCCGTCAGCTGCTGTGCATCGTGCGCCCGACGGCCTGGGACCCCGGCGCGTGAGCCCCAGGCCCCCGGGTCTCCGCGCTACTCGTCCCAGGCCTGGATCAGCGTCTGCTCGGTGATCTTCCCGTCGCGCAGCGAGACCATCGACTCGGCGAGCACGCGCACCCCGTCCGGGTACTCGCAGGACTCGCTGAACGCGAGCTGGTCGCCCTGCACGACGCAGTGGTCCAGCCTGTGGGTCATGTCCCGGCTGTAGACGTCGTCGAGGAAGGAACTGATCTCGTCCCGGCCGCGCATCTCCCTGGGGTGGCTGGGCTGGGTGTTGTGGTCCACGACGCGGACCCGCGCGTCGTCCGCGTAGAGGGACAGCAGGGTCGACGCGTTCTGCTCCTCGATGCCCCGGCGCAGCGCCTCGGTGTCGAAGCCGGTGCCTGCCGCAGTGCCCATGGTGACCTCCTCCAACAGCCGCGACCCGGTCGGCGCGGGCCGCGGAAGGGCCTCACTACGAGCCTCCTCCGCCTCCCGCCGCCCGGCAAGCGCAGGCCGCCCGCTGCGCCTCACGGGTGACCGGCGCCGAGGCCCCGTGTCCGGGCCGGGTCCGGTGCCGTTGCAGAAAGCATGATCTCAACACGTCGTATCGTCGCTGCCGTCGGTCTCGCCGCCGGTGTCGCCTCGCTCGCCGCACCGGCGGCGGGCGCCGCCGAGGCGCAGTCCAAGGGCACCGGCAAGATCAGCCCGCTGGCCATCGTCGACTCGCTCCAGGTCAAGGACATGCCCGTCCGCTACCGGGACGCCCTGCCCCTGCCCTCCCAGCAGGTGGCCCAGCTCAGGCGTCTCAAGGAACTGGAGCAGGTCGCGGGCCCGGTCGCTCCCGTCGTCGGGCTGGTGCACGGCATCAGGTAGCCAGCCCCCCGTGGCGCCGGACGGCTCAGCCCGCCGTCGCCAGGAACTGGGTGGCCGCCAGCTCCGCGTAGAGCGGGTCGGCGGCCACCAGCTCGCGGTGGGTGCCGACCGCTCTGACCCGGCCCGCGTCCATCACCACGATCCGGTCCGCCATCGTCACCGTCGACAGGCGGTGCGCGACCACCAGCACCGTCGTCGCCCGCGCCACGTCGGCGACCGTGTCCCGCAGCGCCGCCTCGTTCACCGCGTCCAGCTGCGAGGTCGCCTCGTCCAGGAGCAGCAGCCGGGGACGCCGCAGCAGCGCGCGGGCGATGGCCACCCGCTGCCGCTCCCCACCCGAGAGCCGGGTGCCACGGTGCCCGACCAGCGTGTCCAGACCGGCGGGCAGCCGCGCGACCAGCCCGTCGAGCCGGGTCGTCTTCAGTACCCGGGCGAGGGCCGCGTCGTCGGTGTCCGGGTTGCCGAGCAGCAGGTTGTCGCGGAGCGAACCGGACAGCACCGGCGCGTCCTGCTCCACGTAGCCGATCGCGGACCGCAGCCGCGGCAGCTCCCACGCGCCGACCTCCCGGCCGTCCAGCGTGATCACCCCGGACTCCGGGTCGTAGAACCGCTCTATCAGCGAGAACACCGTCGTCTTGCCCGCGCCCGAGGGTCCGACGAACGCGGTCATGCCGCGCGGCGGCACCGCGAAGGTGACCCCGTGGTGGACGTACGGCAGATCGTCCGCGTAGCGGAAGCGGACGTCATGGAAGGCGACCGCGGCCGGTTCCGCCGCCTCCTCCGGGAGGGGCGCCGCCGGGGCCCGCTCCTCGGCGGGCAGCCGCAGCGCCTCCTGGATCCGGGTGAGCGCCGCCGCGCCGGTCTGGTACTGCGTGATCGCGCCCACCACCTGCTGGATCGGCGCCATCAGATAGAAGACGTACAGCAGGAACGCCACCAGCGTGCCGATGTCGATCGCGTCGGTCGCCACCCGCGCCCCGCCCACCGCGAGCACCGTGATGAACGCGCCCTGCATCGCCAGGCCCGCCGTGTTCCCCGCCGCCGCCGACCACTTGGCGGCGCGCACGCTCTGCCGCCAGGAGTCCTCGGCCGCGGTGTGCAGGGTCCGCTCCTCGCGGTGCTCGGCGCCGGACGCCTTCACCGTGCGCAGCGCGCCCAGCACCCGCTCCAGCGAGGCGCCCATCACCCCGACCGCGTCCTGCGCCTTCCTGCTGGCCCGGTTGATCCGCGGCACGATCACCCCGAGCACCGTGCCCGCGCCCAGCACCACGGCGAGCGTCACCGCGAGCAGCACCGGGTCCACGAACCCCATCATCACCACGGTCGCCACCAGGGTGAGCCCGCCGGTGCCGAGGCCGACCAGGGAGTCCGTGGTGACCTCGCGCAGCAGGGTGGTGTCCGAGGTGATCCGGGCCATCAGGTCGCCCGGCTCACTGCGGTCCACCGCGGGTATCCGCAGCCGCAGCAGATACGACGACAGCGCCTTGCGCGCGCCGAGCACCACCGACTCCGCGGTCCGCCGCAGCACGTACGAACCCAGCGCGCCCACCGACGCGTTGGCCACCACGAGGCCCGACATGAGCAGCAGCGCGCCGGTGATGGTCCGGTCGTGGGCGAGGTCGTCGATCAGCTCCCGGGCCACCAGCGGCAGCAGCAGACCGGTGGCGCCGGTGAGGAGGGACAGCAGCGCCCCGGTGAGCAGGGACCAGCGGTGCGGTGCGACATAGCCGAGCAGCAGCCGCCAGGGCGGCGCACCGGCTTCGGTGGGGGCGATGCTCACGGGTCTCCTTCACAGGCCGGGCGAGGAGTTCAGGCTACGCGGGGCCACTGACAACCGGCCGCGGACGGCCGCGACGGCTGACGTTACCGATCAGTCGCGCGTACGGTCGGAGACGACGGAAGCCGCCGAGGAAAGGGCCAGCGCCATGGCGCAGGAAGTACGTGGTGTGATCGCACCGGGGAAGGACGAGCCGCTCCGCGTCGAGACGGTCGTCGTACCGGACCCGGGGCCGGGGGAGGCCGTCGTCCAGGTGCAGGCGTGCGGGGTCTGCCACACCGACCTGCACTACAAGCAGGGCGGCATCAACGACGAGTTCCCGTTCCTGCTCGGCCACGAGGCCGCCGGGGTGGTGGAGTCCGTCGGCGACGGCGTCACCGACGTCGCCCCCGGGGACTTCGTGATCCTCAACTGGCGCGCGGTGTGCGGGCGGTGCCGGGCCTGTCGGCGGGGCCGCCCCTGGTACTGCTTCGACACCCACAACGCCGCGCAGAAGATGACCCTCGCCGCCACCGGCCAGGAGCTGTCCCCGGCGCTCGGCATCGGCGCGTTCGCGGAGAAGACGCTGGTCGCGGCGGGCCAGTGCACCAAGGTCGACCCCGCCGTCTCCCCGGCCGTCGCCGGACTGCTGGGCTGCGGCGTGATGGCCGGGATCGGCGCCGCGATCAACACCGGCGACGTCGGCCGCGGCGACACGGTCGCCGTGATCGGCTGCGGCGGCGTCGGTGACGCGGCCGTCGCGGGCGCCCGCCTCGCCGGGGCGGCGAGGATCATCGCCGTCGACATCGACGACCGCAAGCTGGAGCTGGCCCGCGGCATGGGCGCCACCCACACCGTGAACTCCGCCCAGACCGATCCCGTCGAGGCGATCCGCGAACTGACCGGCGGCTTCGGCGCGGACGTCGTCATCGAGGCCGTCGGCCGCCCGGAGACCTACCGGCAGGCGTTCTACGCCCGCGACCTCGCGGGCACCGTCGTCCTGGTCGGCGTCCCCACCCCCGAGATGAGGCTCGAACTGCCGCTCCTCGACGTCTTCGGCCGCGGCGGCGCGCTCAAGTCCAGCTGGTACGGCGACTGCCTGCCCTCCCGTGACTTCCCCCTGCTCATCGACCTGCACCAGCAGGGCCGGCTCGACCTCGGCGCGTTCGTCACCGAGACCATCCAGCTGGACGAGGTGGAGAAGGCGTTCGAGCGGATGCACGCCGGCGACGTGCTGCGCTCGGTGGTGGTGCTGTGATGGCCGCCCGCGTCGAACGCCTCGTCACCTCCGGGCAGTTCCGCCTCGACGGCGGCACCTGGGACGTCGACAACAACGTCTGGATCGTCGGCGACGACCACGAGTGCGTCGTCATCGACGCCGCGCACGACGCCGACGCCATCGCCGCGGCCGTGGGCGACCGGCGCCTCACCGCGATCGTGTGCACCCACGCCCACAACGACCACATCGACGCCGCGCCCGCGCTGGCCGACCGCACCGGCGCCACGATCTGGCTGCACCCGGACGACCTGCCGCTGTGGAAGCAGACCCACCCGGACCGCGACCCCGACGCCCACCTCCAGGACGGCCAGGTCATCGAGGCCGCGGGCGCCGACCTGACGGTCCTGCACACCCCCGGGCACGCGCCGGGCGCGGTCTGCCTGCACGACCCGGGCCTCGGCGTCGTCTTCACCGGCGACACCCTTTTCCAGGGCGGTCCCGGCGCCACCGGCCGGTCCTCCTCCCACTTCCCGACGATCATCGACTCGATCCGCGACCGGCTGCTGACCCTGCCGCCCGGCACCAGGGTCCTCACCGGCCACGGCGACGCCACCACCATCGGGGCCGAGGCCCCGCACCTGGCGGAGTGGATCGACCGGGGCCACTGACGACGACCCCGCCCCACGGAAGGATCTCCCCAGGAAAGACGACAGAAGATGTCCGGCTTCCCCGGCACCCTCGTAGTGAGCACACCGAAGAACGCCACAGGAGGCCGGACACATGACAGCACCACTGACGGACAAGGTCGCGCTGGTGGCGGGGGCGAGCCGGGGAGCCGGGCGCGGCATCGCCGTGGAACTCGGCGCCGCGGGCGCCACCGTCTACGTCACCGGCCGCACCACCCGCCAGCACCGCTCGGAGTACGACCGCCCCGAGACGATCGAGGACACCGCCGACCTGGTCACCGCCGCGGGCGGCCGGGGCGTCGCCGTACCCACCGACCACCTCGACCCCACCGCCGTACGCGCCCTGGTCGACCGGATCGCCGCCGAACAGGACCGCCTGGACATCCTCGTCAACGACATCTGGGGCGGCGAGAAGCTCTTCCAGTGGGACACCCCCGTCTGGGAGCACGACCTCGACAACGGGCTGCGGCTGCTCCGCCTCGCGGTGGAGACCCACGCCGTCACCAGCCACCACGCCCTGCCGCTGCTGCTGCGCCGCCCCGGCGGACTGGTCGTCGAGATGACCGACGGCACCGCCGAGTACAACCGCGACACCTACCGCGTGAACCTCTTCTACGACCTCGCCAAGGCGTCCGTGCTGCGGATGGCCTTCGCGCTCGGCCATGAACTCGGCCCGCGCGGCGCCACCGCCGTCGCCCTCACCCCGGGCTGGATGCGCTCGGAGCTGATGCTGGAGACGTTCGGGGTGCGCGAGGACAACTGGCGCGACGCCCTGGAGAAGGTCCCGCACTTCGCGATCTCGGAGACCCCGCGCTACGTCGGCCGCGCCGTCGCCGCCCTCGCCGCCGACCCGGACGTGGCCCGCCACAACGGCCGCTCCCTCTCCAGCGGCGGCCTCGCGCGGGAGTACGGCTTCACCGACCTCGACGGCAGCCGCCCCGACGCCTGGCGCTACCTCGTCGAGGTGCAGGACGCGGGCGGGCCCGCGGACACCACCGGCTACCGGTGAGCCGCCGGACCGTGTGACCCGTACAACGTGTTTGGTCGGGCCCGCCGTACAACCTCCGGCCCTCCGGTCCCGTCTAACGGGCAGACACCGCATCCGGAAGGCGAGGGAGCTCATGGGGGACAAACGCAGACGGGGAGCCGTCGTGCTCGGCGTCACCGCACTGGTGGCGCCGGTCACCGTCGTCGCGGGCGCCGGTACGGCGCAGGCCGCGAGCTGTACGACGCAGGCGGGCCCGTACCAGAAGCAGGTGGAGAAGTTCCTCGGCCGACCGGTCGACGGGAAGCAGTCGGCGGCCGACTGCAAGGCGATCAGGGCGTTCCAGACCAAGCACGGCATCAGGCCGAACGTCGGCTACGCGGGTCCCATCACCTGGGGCGTGATGGACCTCATGCGCAAGCAGAAGGCGGTCGGCAGCAACCCCAACAAGGCCGGTAAGTGCCCGGTGAACAAGGGCCGCATCGCCTGTGTGAACCTCAGCCTCCAGCTGAGCTGGATCCAGGACGGCAAGAAGCTCGTGTACGGGCCCGTGCCCGTGCGCACCGGCCGCGACGGCTACGAGACGCGCACCGGCCTGAAGAAGGTCTACTGGCGCCACATCGACCACGTCTCCACCCTCTACGACGTGCCGATGCCCTACAGCCAGTTCTTCGACGGCGGCCAGGCGTTCCACTCGGCGAAGCTGAGCATGTGGAACCCGCCCGGCTCACACGGCTGCGTCAACATGACCACCACCACGGCCAAGAAGTACTGGTCGCTGCTGAAGACGGGCGACGACGTCTACGTCTACGGCCGCAAGCCCGGCACGTGACCAGCGACACGGTCCGAATTGCCGGATTCGCTCCCGAATACTCACAGCACCTTCACCCCGTGACTCGTATGCTGCACAGCATGTCCACCACTGTTGAACCCCTCTCCGAGCGATCGGCCGCGGAGGTCAACGAGGAGATCCGGGCCCTGTGGCGCCGGGCGGGCGGGACACTCAACACCGAGCAGCGCGCGGAGTACCAGCGCCTCGTGATGGAGTGGGCCGCCGCGGCGCCCCAGTCGGCTCGCGCCGCCGCCTGACCACCGCGGGCATCCGCCGTCACCCGGCGCCCTGACCGGCGCCGGGCCAGTCCGTCTCCTCACCACCGACGCCAGTCGTCACCCCCACGTCGCCGAGTAGTGCCGCTGGTAGGACCTGCGGTCCTGCTCGGCGCGGATCCACCGGCTCGCCACCAGCGCGACCAGGCTCCCCGCGACGATCAGCAGACCGGGCCCGACGTTCCGCGGGTCCGACAGCCGCGACAGCAGCGCCGTCGCCCGCACACCCCCGTCCACCGGAGCCGTCGACCCCGGCGTCGCCGCACCCGGCGCCACCGCGCCCCGCGTCGCCGCCGCGGACGGCTCCGCCGACGCGCCCGCCCGCTGGTCCTGACCGCCCGCGCCGCGCGGCGCCGACACGATCAGGTCGAGACCGAGGGCGTCCAGCGCCTCCGTCACGGGCTGGAAGAACGTCGTACCCCCCGCCGCGCAGTCACCGCTGCCTCCCGAGGTCACCCCCAGCGCGATCCCCTCGGCGAACAACGGGCCGCCGCTGTCGCCGGGTTCGGCGCACACGTCCGTCTCGATGAGGCCGCTGACCGTGCCCTCCGGGTAGTTCACGGTGGCGTCCAGCGCGGTCACCCGGCCGTCCCGCAGCCCGGTCGTGCTGCCGCTGCGGAACACCCGCTGGCCGACCGCGGGATCACCCAGACCGGTGATCCGCACCCCGCGCCCCGCGCCCACCGCGACCACGTCGGCACCGTCGCCCGCCCGGCCGTCCGCGTACGCGACCAGCGAGAAGTCGTCGCCGGGGAAGCTGCCGCGGACCGTGCGGCCCACCTGCTGGCGGCCCCGGCTGTCGGCGAACCAGACCGAGCCGGTGGGCCCGCAGTGCCCGGCGGTGAGGATGAAGTCCCGTCCGCCGTCGGTCACGTTGAACCCCGCCGAGCAGCGCCCGGCCGTCGACAGGATCTGCCGCGCCCCGTTCAGCCGGGTGGTGAAGGCGCCCTCGGCGCGCTCCATGCGCACGGCGCCGTCCATGCCGTCGGCGAGGTCGGTCATCCGCGACCAGTCGGCGGCGGAGACGGTGCTGTCCCCGCGGACCACGACCTCGTTGGCGCGGTAGTCCACCGCCCACGCGGTGCCCGGCACCCGGGGCGCCGCCCGCAGCGCGGCCGTGGCCGACTCCAGGTCGACCGTGCTGTGCCGGACGACCTTCGGCGCCGCGCCCGCCGCCCGCACCTCGGCGGCGGCCCGCCGGTCGGTGACCGCGACGACCGGCCGCCCGTCGTCCCCGATCCAGCTGCCCGCCGTACGGGCGGTGCCGAGCCGGTCCAGGAGCGGGGCGGCGGGCGCGGCGAGGGCACCGGCCGTGCCGCGCGGCCCGGGGGCCGCCGGGGACTCGCTCGCGACGGCCCGGGTCACCATCACGGTGCCCAGGAGCAGTCCACCGACGGCCGCCAGCCGTGTCACCCGCCGGACGATCCGTCGTCGTGCGTGCCTCATACGTGGCTCCCGAACCCCGAACGCGCGGCGTCAGCACCGCGGGGCGCCCGGTGGTCGGGCGCCCCCCGTCCATACGTGCCGGGGCCCGCGGGTGTTCACCGCGCCGGGCGGTCGGCTCACCTCTTCAGCGCCACCCCGCCGAACATGGCGACCTCCTCCGGCTCCGGCCCGTCCGCGGGCTCCGGACGCCAGCGGGAGCACGACACCACACCGGGTTCGAGGAGTTCGTAGCCGTCGAAGAACCGGGCCACCGCCTCGGGGGTGCGCTGGGTCAGCTTCGGGGTGCCGTGCTCGTTCCAGAACTTCACCGCCTCGTCCACGTCGGGCATCGCCGGGCTGGTGATGGTGTGCGACAGCACCAGGTAGCTGCCGGAGGGCAGCCGGTCCATCAACTGCCGGACCAGGGCGTACGGGTCCTCGTCGTCGCCGACGAAGATGACCACGCCGAGCAGCACCAGCGCCACGGGCTGGCTGAAGTCGAGGGTCCTCGCGGCGTGTTCGAGGATCCTGTCGACGTTGCGCAGGTCCTCGTCGAGGTAGTCGGTACGGCCCCCGGGGGTGCTGGTCAGCAGGGCGCGGGCGTGCGCGAGGACCAGCGGGTCGTTGTCGACGTAGACGATCCGCGACTCCGGGGCCGTGCGCTGCGCGACCTCGTGGGTGTTGTCGGCGGTCGGCAGCCCGGTGCCGATGTCCAGGAACTGGCGGATCCCGGCCTCGGTCACCAGGTGGCGCACGGCCCGCCCGAGGAACAGCCGGTCCGCGCGGGCGTAGTCGCCGATGCCGGGGTGCAGCTGGCGGATCTGGTCGCCCGCGGCGCGGTCGACCTCGTAGTTGTCCTTGCCGCCGAGCCAGTAGTTCCAGATCCGCGCGGTGTGCGGCTGGTTGGTGTTGATGCGCTCGCGCAGCGTCTCGGCGACGCCGTCCGTCGCGGCCGGGTTCTCGGTCACGGGTCAGCTCCTGGGATGCCTGGTGCGTGGTGCGGGGGGTCAAGGAGCAATCTAGACGCCCGTGTTGATCTTTTACGGCCGGTCCCCGGTTTTTCCGCCGGGGCGCCGGGACCTGGTCCGCCGTAGACTCCGGGTATGGACGAGACGCTGCTGGGACAGCTCGGGGACGGCAAGTACCTCCTGCTCATCAGCCACCGCAAGGACGGTACGGGCGTGCCCACCCCGGTGTGGGTGGTACGCGACGGCGACGGGGCGCTGGGGGTGTGGACGGCCGCCGACTCCTGGAAGGTCAGGCGCGTCCGGCGGCGCGCGGACGTCCGGGTCGCCGCCTGCGACCTGCGCGGCAACCCCCGCGGCCCGGAGTACCCGGCCACCGCCGAGATCGTCGACGCCGCCACCGTCGCCCGCTACCGCAAGCTGATCGCCCGCAAGTACGGCGTCGTCGGCCGCCTCACGCTGCTCGGCAGCAGGCTGCGGCGGGGCACCTCCGGCACCGTCGGCATCCGGGTGACGCCGGAATCCTGAGGCCGGGTCAGCTCCAGGGCCGGTAGGGCTCGTCGAGCAGCTGGAACACCGGCTCGCCGCGCACCGGGTCCTTGGCGGTGGACAGCCGCACCCGGTCGCCGCTGTGGATGCCGACGGGCGGGCCCATGACCCGGCCGCGGACCACGAACCCCTCGGCCATCTCGATCAGGGAGACGTTGCGGGCGGCGGGGGTGTTGCGGTGCACCACGCTGGAGTGGCGGACCGTGCCGACGCCCTCGCTGCGCTCCTGGCGCAGGTCGCTGCCCTGGCAGACCGGGCACAGCAGTCGGTGGTACATGGCGGTGCCGCACCAGGTGCAGCGCTGGTAGAGCAGCGCCTCCTGCTCCGGGGCGGCGTGGTCGAGCAGGCCCGCCGCGGTCCCGGCGCCCTGCGGGGCGGCGCCCGTGGGGCGCGGGGCGGACTGGTGGTAGGTCGGACGTCCGAAGTGGTGCCCTGAGTCGTGTCCTGTGTGGTGGTACACGCTGGTCAACTCCCTGCGTTCGGCCGGAGATCCCCCGTGCGCGGCTCACCCGCGCACGGACGTGCCCGGTCGCCGTGCCACCGTGCACGCGCACAGCGTATGGCACTCAGTGTCAGCCGTAAAGGGACTCGGTACCACTCATTCGGGCCTGAGTCGCACTCCGGAAGAGTGCCTCTCGCCGCCCCTTGCGTCCCGCGTGCCGCGCCCTTCTGAAAATGCTGGCACTCAGTGCCGAACAGGGAGGGAATCGGAGGTCCCGAAGAGGCACCGCTTAGCCTTTCGGGACCGTTCCGCACCCCTGGGAGAGCCGTATGCCGTCCACCCGCCCCCGCGTCCTGTACGTGACCGACCTGGCCTACCAGGCGCGCGGGCGCCGCTACTGCGACGAGGACATCCGGCTCACCGCCCGGCTGCGCGAGGAGTTCGACCTCGCCCTGTGCCACCCGCTGGACGCCGTCGCGCTGCTGGACGCCTTCGACGCCGTGGTCGTCCGCAACAGCGGGCCGGTGCTCGGCTACCAGGCGGCGTACGAGGAGTTCCGCGCGCGGGCGCTAAGCACCGGCGCACGGGTCTACAACCCGCTCACCGGCCGCGCCGACATGGCCGGGAAGCAGTACCTGCTCGACCTGACCGCCGCCGGGATGCCCGTCATCCCCACCATCGACAGCACCGCGCACCTGGACCGGCTGCCGCGGGCCGAGCGGTACGTCGTCAAGCCCAGGCTCGGCGCCGACTCCATAGGCCTGCGGGTGCTGTCCGCCGGGGAGCTGTCCGGCCTGGCCGACGACGGCGTGCTGGTGCAGCCGTACGTCGACTTCCGCTACGAGGTCTCCTTCTACTTCGTCGACCACGACTTCCAGTACGCCCTGCACGCCCCGGACCCCGACCGGCGCTGGCGACTGGAGCCGTACCGGGCCACCGTCGAGGACATGGAGTTCGCCCGCCGCTTCATCGACTGGAACGGCATGGAGCACGGCATCCAGCGGGTGGACGCCTGTCGCGCGCCGGGCGGGGAGCTGCTGCTGGTGGAACTGGAGGACCTGAACCCCTACCTGTCCCTCGACGCCCTCCCGGACACCACGCGGGACGCCTTCGTCACGGCGTTCAAGGCGTCCCTGCGGCGTTTCCTCGCGGCCTGAGGATCAGACGCGGTCGGTGTCCGGTGCCATGACCCGGGCCACCGCGGCGGAGACCTGCCGCTGCACCGCGTCCGGCAGCGGATCGCCCTGGACGGCGGTCACCAGGTCGTCGGCCAGCCGGTGCAGCTTGGTGTTGGTGTTCTGCGAGGCCGCCACCAGGACCTCCCACGCCTGCTCCGGGTTCAGCCCGAAGGACGCCATCAGCACCCCGCGGGCCAGGTCGATCACCGGCCGGGTCCGCATGGCCCGGCGCAGCTGGACGACCTCCACCCCGAGGTCGCGGTCACCGTCGCCGCCCGCCGGGGGTGGGGCGAACATGCTGAGCGTGCCGGTCAGCGCCAGCAGCCGCCCCGCGGCGGGTCCGGCGGCGCGGACGGTGACCGTCCTGCCGTCGGCCAGGGCCTGCTCACGCACGGCGAGCAGGGTGTTGAGGGTGGAGCAGTCGCAGAACTCCACCCCGGCGAGGTCCAGGTCGATGCCCTCGGGGGAGTCGGTCAGGGCCTCCCGGAGGATCTGCTGCACCTGGTCGTCCACCGGCAGACCCAGCTCCCCACGGAGGGTCACGAGGGTGCGGGCGCCCTCGGACCGGGTCTCGGCCAGCAGGCCGCCTGGAACCACCGGTGCGACGAGAGCGCCGTCGCCGCGCGCCGCGACGGCATCCGCTGACAGGGGTGAGGCGGAACGCGCGGACTCCGGCATAGCCACCTCTTTTCGTGTCTCCAGGTCGTACGCCCTCAGGCTCACCCCATCCACGAGAACACGTCAAGGGATACCGGAAACAAAATTCAGGCTTTGGTATGCGGGAACCGGGGGACCTATGCTGGCTCCATGGGTGGAGTGCCGGAGCCGCATACGGGATGGACGTTTCTCACCAATCATGCACGAGTACTGGCCGCCATCGCCGACGATCACAACGCCCGCATCCGAGACATCGCGGCGTACTGCCGCCTCACCGAGCGGGCCGTGCAGAAGATCATCAGCGATCTGGAGCAGGACGGATACCTGTCGCACACCCGCGAGGGGCGCGGCAACACCTACCGGATCGAGCCCGCGAAGGTGCTGCGCCATCCGGCCGAGTCGGGGCTGACCGTGGCCGCCCTGCTCGCGCTGCTGGTCCAGGACGAGGCCCACCGCTTCCAGGGCATCGCGGACGACGGCACACGCCCCGCGGAGACCTGAACCGGTCTCAGGGGACGTCACCCGGCACCCTGATGTCGAGCACGCACACGTCGTCGCGCCGCTCGCCCTCCAGCATCGCCGACAGCAGCGGGCTCAGTGAGCCGGGCACCTCCGAGTGCCGCTCCCTCGTGGCCAGGGCCAGCCGCTCCAGACCCGCGTCGATGCACTCACCCGGGCGCTCCACCAGGCCGTCGGTGTAGAGCAGCAGCCGGTCGCCCGGTTCCAGACGGCACTCCGCCTCCTCGAACGCGGGCGTGGCGCCCGCCCCGAGCAGCATCCCGGCCGGGCGGTCCAGGTAGCGCACCTCGCCGCCCCGCTTCAGCAGCGGCGGCAGATGACCCGCCTGCGCCCACACCAGGCGCCGCTCCTCCGGATGGTAGCGGGCCAGCACCAGGGTGGCCGTGCCGTGGGAGTCGTG
This sequence comes from Streptomyces sp. NPDC006997, assembly GCF_040635175.1. Classification (NCBI taxonomy): domain Bacteria; kingdom Bacillati; phylum Actinomycetota; class Actinomycetes; order Kitasatosporales; family Streptomycetaceae; genus Streptomyces; species Streptomyces sp. NPDC006997. The sequence goes on along the minus strand of NZ_JBEYHH010000027.1, from coordinate 23,490 downwards.
GGAGTGCAGCAGCAGCGTGTTCAGACGGCTGAGCGCCCCGGTCGGCGACGAGCCCGTGCTCACCATGCCCTTGGCGGTGAAGCGGAGCTGCGCCATGGTGGCGACGGCGTCGACGCCGTGCCCCGCGACGTCGCCGACCACGAACAGGGCGGTACCGTCCGGCAGTTCGATCGCGCTGAACCAGTCGCCGCCGACGTACAGCCCCGACTGCGCGGGCAGGTAGGCCACTTCGACGCGGAGCCCCGCCAACCGCACGGGCTGACGGCGCGGCAGCGGCAGCAGCGCGTGCTGGAGACGGCCCGCGAGCGCCCGTTCGGCCTGCAGGACGCCGTGCTGCACCAGGATGGCCCGCTCGCTCTCCACCAGGGCCAGTTCCGCGCTGCGCTGCGCGGTCAGGTCCTGGACGAAGCCGTGCACCTCGACGGGGCTGCCGTGCACGTCGGTCGTCGCCTCCGCGACGGCCCGCAGATGCCGGACCGCCCCGCCCGAGCGGACGCGGAACGGCACGTCCATCGGGCGCCCCTCGCCCACCAGGGCACGGACGGCGCCGGTGAACAGCGGGCGGTCCTCGGGCACCGCCAGCTCCGGCAGGGCGGTGAGGGGGAGCGGGGCGGCGTCGGGGTCGAGGCCCAGCACGGTGTGCACCTGGTCCGACCAGAGCGCCTCGTGGGTGACCAGGTTCCAGTTCGCCCAGCCGAGGTTGCCGAGCCGCTGCACGTCCGAGAGCCGCCGCTCCTGCCGGTTGGACGGGTCGAGCCGGGGCCAGGTGACGATGAGCCCGTCGCCGAGCCGCTCGGCCCGCACCGCGTAGCTGACCGGCTCCGCCGCCCTGGCGCCCACCACGAACGGCTCCGCCTCGTACGGCTCCCCGCTCTCCAGGACGCGCCGCAGCCCCGGCCAGAGCGCGTCTCCCGCGCCGGGCCAGCACTCCCGCAACCGCAGCCCGGTCAGGGGACGCCCGGGATAGCCGAGGAGGTCGGCGGCCTCCGGGCTGGCGGCGACGACGTGGTAGTCGTCGTCCGCCTCCCGCGCCCCCCGCGGCAGCGGGCGCAACAGCGCCACGGCGCCCGGCAGCACGTCCAAGACGGCCGCCACGGCGTCGAGGGCGTGCCGCTGTCCGGCGGGCGCGAGATCACGCACCCGCCCGGCGCACAGCGGCACGGCGGCCCGCAGCAGTTCCCGCTCCTCCGGGTCGAAGGGCTCACCGCGCTCGCGCAGCACCGCGAGGGCGGCCTCCGGGCGGGGACCAGCGGGCACCGGCAGCCAGGCGAGGGACCCCCGGGGTTCCGGCGGATCGCCGGTCAGCGGGTACCTCTCGTGGTCCCCCGCGTCGTCCGCCAGCCAGCGCGGCTCACCGGTGCTCAGCACGTCCGGCGGGGCGAGCCCGCCGGTCCCGAGGAGCGGCGGCACCCGGCGCCACCGCGCGGCCAGCGCGTCGTCGGTTCCGGCGTGCCCGGCCAGCTCAAGACCGCCGTCGGGCCGCGGCACGTAGACCAGGACGGCGTCGGCGCCGACGGGTGGCCCGAGGTGCTCCCGCAGGCACGCGGCCAGCTCCCGCCAGGTGCGGACGGTGACGAGTGCCGCGCCGAGCCGGGCGAGCGCACCGGACCGGTCGTGCGTCACCGGGGCGTCCGCGCAGGCCGTGTCGGTGGGGGGCCGCGGGGTGGCGGAGGTGTCCACGCCGGACGGGTGCCGGGCCAGGCCGCCGAGGGTGATCCAGCACTCCTCGATCAGGGTGCGGTTCCCGGCCTTGGCGCGCTGCGTCAGCTCCTCGAAGGCGGCGTCGGCGGAGCACCCGGTGAGCGCCATGACGGCGCCGCGGGCGCGCTCCAGCACCGCCGACGTCGCGGCCGCCTCGGCCGCGGCGCCGCGCTCCGGGGGGACGACCGGCTCGCTGGTCACGCGTCGAGCATCGCACACGGGCACACCGCTGGTCGCGGCCTCCGCCGCACCCGGGTCCGCCGCCGGTCAGCGCGCCGCGTTGTGGTCCGCGAGCGCCTGGGTGACCGCGCGGACGCTGCGGGCGATGTGCTGGAGCTGGAGCACCTCGGCGGCGTAGAGCCTGATGGTGTGCTCGATGACCGACTCCTGCGCACCGAGCCGGGGCAGCTCCGCGCGGGCGGTCTGGAGGGCGGTGCGGACGGTCCGGATCTCCTGCTCGACCTGGATCTGGGCGTGCCGGGCGAGCAGCACGGGATGGCGCAGGAACACCGGGTAGCTCGCGTAGCGGGCGGGCACCAGCTCACGCAGCCACCTGGCGGCGGAGCGCTCCCAGTCGTAGCTGCCGGGGGTCTTGACCTGGCAGGGCCAGTCCGCGCTGGTGCGCGTGGACGTCAGGGGCATGTTCATCGCTTCCGGTGTGCTGGGCGGCGGCATCCGCGAGCAGTATTTATATATGCCGTCCGGTTGGCAAGGCGCATGAAAACATTCATATGCCTCGCGTGCGCGGATCCACGTGCGCGGTCACGTGGGCAGGAAGAACTGGTTCTGCTCCGCGATGTGCTCGTACGCCTCAAGCCGGGCCTGCGTCCGCTCCGGGTCGGCGTCCGTCATGGCCTGGAGCAGCGCGGCGGCCAGCACCCCGGGCGCCGCGTAGGAGTCGAACACCAGCCGGGACCCGGTCCCGGTGGCGAAGGTGACGTCCGCCGCGTCGGCCACCGGACCCAGGGCCAGGTCGGTGATGAGCGCGACCCGCAGCCCCGCCTCCCGGGCCACCCGCACCGCGGTCAGCGTCTCCTGCGCGTGCCGGGGCAGCGAGAACGCCAGCACCCAGGAGCCCCCCGCCTCCCGCGACTGGAGCAGCGCGTCGTAGGCGACGGTGCCGCCCCGGGTGACCAGCCGGACGTCGGGGTGGATGCGGCGGGCGGCGTAGCCGAAGTACTCGGCGAGGGAGGCGGAGATCCGCAGCCCCAGCACGGTCAGCGGCGTCGACGCGGACAGCTCGCGGCCGACCTCGATCACCCGGCTGGGGTCGGCGAAGTCCCGGCGCAGGTTCTCCAGGTTCCCGACCTCGGCGTCCACGGCCGCCTGGAGTTCGTTGGCGGTGTTCTCCTCCGCCGTCGCCGGTCCCTGGGCGAGGGTGCCGAGCGCGATCGACTGGAGCTTCTCCCGCAGCGCGGGGTAGCCGCTGAACCCGACCGCCGCCGCGAACCGGGTCACCGACGGCTGGCTGACCCCGACGCGCTCCGCGAGGTCGGTGATCGACAGGAACGCCGCCTCGGTGAGGTGCTCGATCAGGTACTGGGCGATGCGCCGCTGCCCCGGCGACAGCCGCGGCCGGTCGAAGAGCGCCCTGAGCTGGGAGGCCGGGGCGGCCTCCGCCTCCGGAACCGCCTTCCCCGAGGTGATCGCGGATGCCTGTGCGCGTGCCTGCTGCGGCGATGGCACCGGTGCCCCTCTCGCTTCGTCCCGCAAGGAGTCTCAACATAGCTCACCCACCGTGCTGACCAGGGCCGGATCAGGGTCAAGGCCCAGCGGACCAGCGGCGGTAGAGCGTGGTCGAGCAACCGACCCGGTCCGCCTCGCGGCTGCCCGGGAGCAGGTCCGCCAGTGGCCCCCGCGCCCTCGCGGCGGCCGTCCCCGACACCACCGGCACCCACCGCCACCGCACGGCCGGCGCTCCGGAACCCGCATCTCGGCCGCCACCTGGCCCCACCCCTCCCACCCGGGCCCCCGGCGGGCCGAACGGCCCGGTTCAGGGGACCGATGGCGGACCGTCCTGCCCCGGTCGGCCCTGCTTGCCGGTCCTCCCGAAGAGCGAGCATCGAGGCAGTGGGGACACATCCACACGAGGTTGAGAGAGGGAGACCGCGATGACGGCGGCAGCGAAGGAACCGGCGGCAGCGGCTTGGCGCGGATTCACCGGGACCCGGTGGCAGGAGCGGATCGACGTACGCGACTTCATCCACGCCAACTACACGCCCTACGAGGGCGACGCGTCGTTCCTGGCCGGGCCCACCGAGCGCACCCGCACGGTCTGGGAGAAGGTGAGTTCCCTCTTCCCCGAGGAGCGGCGCAAGGGAATCCACGACGTGGACGCCGCTACACCGTCCACGATCACCGCGCACGCCCCGGGCTACATCGACCAGGAGCGTGAGCTGATCGTCGGACTCCAGACGGACGCCCCGCTCAAGCGCGCGATCATGCCCAACGGCGGACTGCGCATGGTCGAGAACGGGCTGCGCGCCTACGGCTACGAGCCCGACCCGTTCGTCCAGAAGGTCTTCGGCACCTACCGGAAGACCCACAACGACGGCGTCTTCGACGCCTACACCCCCGACATGCGGGCCGCCCGCAAGGCCGGGATCATCACCGGCCTGCCCGACGCCTACGGCCGCGGCCGGATCATCGGCGACTACCGGCGGGTCGCGCTGTACGGCACCGACCGGCTGATCGCCGGCAAGCGCGCCGAGCGCGCCCTGCTGGACGCCCGCCCGTCCACCGAGCACGTCATCCGCGACCGCGAGGAGATCGCCGAGCAGATCCGCGCCCTGGACGAGCTGAAGCGGATGGCGGCCAGCTACGGCTGCGACGTCACCCGGCCCGCCGCCACCGCCCGCGAGGCCGTGCAGTGGCTGTACCTCGGCTACCTGGCCGCGGTGAAGGAGCAGAACGGCGCCGCGATGTCGCTGGGCCGCACCTCCACCTTCCTCGACGTCTACCTCCAGCGGGACCTCGCGGCGGGCGTCATCGACGAGGAGCGCGCCCAGGAACTCGTCGACGACTTCGTGATCAAGCTGCGGATCGTGCGCTTCCTGCGCACCCCCGAGTACGACGCCCTGTTCTCCGGCGACCCGACCTGGGTCACCGAGTCCATCGGCGGCATCGGCGACGACGACCGCCCGCTGGTCACCCGGACGTCGTTCCGCTTCCTGCAGACCCTCTACAACCTCGGCCCCGCCCCCGAGCCGAACCTGACCGTGCTGTGGTCGCCGCGGCTGCCGGAGGGCTTCAAGGAGTTCTGCGCCCAGGTGTCCATCGACACCAGCGCCGTCCAGTACGAGTCCGACGAGCTGCTGCGCCCGCACGCCGGTGACGACACGGCGATCGCCTGCTGCGTCTCGGCGATGGCGGTCGGCAGGCAGATGCAGTTCTTCGGCGCCCGCGTCAACCTCGCCAAGGCGCTGCTGTACGCGGTCAACGGCGGCCGGGACGAGATGTCCGGCGACCAGGTCGCGCCCGAACTGCCCGCGCTGACCGGGGAGTACCTCGACTACGACGAGTTGTCCGGGGCGTACGACAAGGTCCTCGACTGGCTGGCCGGGACCTACGTCGACGCGCTCAACGTCATCCACTACATGCACGACAAGTACGCCTACGAGCGCATCGAGATGGCCCTGCACGACTACCCCGTGCACCGCTACATGGCCTGCGGCATCGCCGGTCTCTCGGTCGCCGTGGACAGCCTGTCGGCCGTCAAGCACGCGCGTGTGAAGGTCGTCAGGGACGAGACCGGGCTCGCCGTCGACTACGAGGTCGAGGGGGAGTACCCCGCCTACGGCAACAACGACGACCGCGCCGACATGCTCGCCGTCGACCTGGTGGAGGCGTTCATGGCGAAGGTGCGCAAGCACCCGACCTACCGGGACGCCGAGCACACCCAGTCGGTGCTGACCATCACCTCCAACGTGGTCTACGGCAAGCACACCGGCAACACCCCGGACGGCCGCCGCGCCGGACAGCCGTTCGCGCCGGGCGCCAACCCGATGAACGGCCGCGACAAGCACGGTGTCGCCGCGTCCGCGCTGTCGGTGGCGAAGCTGCCGTTCGAGCAGGCCAAGGACGGCATCTCGCTGACCACGACCATCACCCCGCAGGGGCTCGGCAACCACCCCGGCGACCGTGCCCACCACCTCACCGGCATCCTCGACGGCTACATGTCGGCGGGCGGCTTCCACATGAACGTCAACGTTCTGGACCGGGCCACCCTGGAGGACGCGATGGAGCACCCGGAGAAGTACCCCGAGCTGACGATCCGGGTCTCCGGGTACGCGGTGAACTTCGTCCGGCTGACCCGGGAGCAGCAGCTCGACGTGATCAGCCGCACCTTCCACGGATCGCTGTGACCACCGTGGACACCGGTACCGATGTGAACGCCTCGCCCGGGTCGGTCCCCGGGCGGGCCGTTCACGGCCGGATCCACTCCTGGGACCTGTCCACCGGCGTGGACGGTCCCGGGACCCGGTTCGTGCTCTTCGTCAGCGGCTGCCCGCTGCGCTGCCTGTACTGCGCCAACCCCGACACCTGGCACATGCGGGACGGCAAGGACGCCACCGTCGACGAGGTGATGGCCGAGATCGACAAGTACCGCGCCTTCCTCACCACCGCCGGGGGCGGCGTCACCATCACCGGTGGCGAGGCGCTGCTCCAGCCCGCCTTCACCGGCGCCCTGCTGCGCCGCTGCAAGGAGGCCGGACTGCACACCGCCCTGGACACCTCGGGCTTCCTCGGCGCCCGCGCGAGCGACGCGCTGCTGGCCGACACCGACCTGGTGCTGCTGGACATCAAGTCGTTCAACGCGGCGACCTACCGGAAGCTGACCGGCGGCGAACTCGCGCCGACGCTGTCCTTCGCCACCCGCCTGGACCGGCTCGGGAAGCGGATGTGGATCCGCTACGTGCTGGTCCCCGGCTGGACCGACGACGCCGAGGCGATCGACGGGCTGGCCCGGTTCGTCGCCGGGCTCGGCTCGGTGGAGCGCGTGGACGTGCTGCCGTACCACACGCTGGGCGCCGCGAAGTACGAGGCGCTGGGGCTGCCCCTGCCGTTGCGGGGCACCCCGTCGCCCGACCGGGACCTGGTGGAACGGGTACGCGGACAGTTCCGGGCCCATGGACTGACCGCCTGCTGAACCGGGGAACGGGAGAACGCCCGACAACTGAACACACGGTCCAGTACGCACCGGCGTCCGTCAGGACGACCGGTGCGCGGCCATTGACGCACGGAGGTGACGGGCATGACCGCGAGGGTCCCGACACAGGAAGCACAGACGGCACGGACACGCACACCGGGCGACCTCGGACGCCGGATCGCCCAGCGGCGCACGGTGATGGGGCTGACCCGTACGGCCACCGCCCTGCGGGCCGGGATGGCCCCCAGCTACCTCCGCTACCTGGAGGAACGGCCCGGCGCGGCACCGGACGCGGGCGTGCTGGTCAGGCTGGCGGGCGTGCTGCGCACCACGGTCACCGAGCTGACCGGCGGCGACACCGACCTGCCGCCGGGCATCGGCCACGCCTCGCCGCACCCGGCGTTCACCGAGCTGACCGAGCGGCAGTGCTGGGAGCTGCTGTCGACGCACGGCGTGGGGCGGATCGCCGTGAACACCCGGGAGGGGCCGGCCGTCGTGCCGGTCAACTACGACGTCGTGGACGGCGCGGTCGTCCTGCGGACCCGGCCGGGCTCGACGCCCGCACTGGCCGTCGGCCGCCGCGTCGGCTTCGAGACCGACCGCGTCGACGACGCCCTCAGCCAGGGCTGGAGCGTCCTGGTCCGCGGGGAGGCGGAGGCCGTCATGGACCCCGCCGTCGCCCGCCTCCTCGACGACCGCGCCTACACCCGCCCCTGGGCGGGCGGCGGCCGCCCCCTGTGGATCCGCATCGAACCCCGCGTCATCACGGGCCGCCGCATCACCACCTGACCGACGCCGCACGCGCCCACCCGCCGAGCTGTGGCGCGGGGCGCCCGGGCGTGGGCGTATCGCTCGCGCCCGCGGGCCGATCTGCGGCGCGGTCCGTCCGGGCGCTGACCCGCTGGGGTACCGCGCTCGCGCGCCGACCCGGGAACCGGCCCGCCCAGGCGCGCCCGGCCCCTCCGTCCCCCGGGCCGTTCGACACGGGAACCGCCCCGGTGGCCAGGCCACCGGGGCGGTTCCCGTCAGGGCGGGGGCGGTCAGTACGCGGACCGCATCAGCTCCTGCATGTCGTCCAGCATCGGCATCCGCGGGTTGGCGGGGGCGCACTGGTCCTCGTAGGCGTTCATCGCCTGCTGGGGCAGGGCCGCCATGAAGGCCTTCTTGTTGACGCCGACGGCTCCGAAGGACGGTTCGATGCCGACCGCGTCGCGCAGCCGCTCCACCGCCGAGGCCAGCGACTCCACGCCCTCCTGCGGGGTGGCCGCGGGCAGGCCCAGCGCGACGGCGATCTCCTGGAAGCGCTCGGGGGCCCGGTAGTTCTCGTACTTGGGCCAGCCGGTCAGCTTCGTCGGGACGGTGCCGTTGTAGCGGATGACGCGCGGCAGCAGGATCGCGTTGGTCCTGCCGTGCGCCACGTGGAACGTCGCGCCCAGGGTGTGCGCCATGGCGTGCACGATGCCCAGGAAGGCGTTGCCGAACGCCATACCCGCGATCGTGCCCGCGTTGTGCATCTTCTCGCGGGCCTCCGCGCTGTTCGCCCGGTCGTTCACCGCCGCTTCGAGGTTGCCGAAGATCAGCCGGATCGCGTGTAGCGCCAGACCGTCGGTGAAGTCGTTGGCGTACACCGAGACGTACGCCTCGATCGAGTGGGTCAGCGCGTCGAACCCGCTGTCGGCGGCGAGCACCGGCGGCAGCTTGGTGGTCAGCAGCGGGTCGATGATGGCCACGCTGGGCGTGAGGGCGTAGTCCGCCAGCGGGTACTTCTTGCCCGACGCCGGGTCGGAGATGACCGCGAACGGCGTCACCTCGGCACCGGTGCCCGACGTGGTCGGCACGCACACCAGGCGGGCCAGCTTGCCCAGCTCCGGGAAGCGGAAGGCGCGCTTGCGGATGTCGGAGAACTTCTGCCGCATGTCGGCGAAGTCGATGTCCCTGCCCGCCGCCTGCTGCTCGTACAGCAGCCACATCACCTTGGCCGCGTCCATCGGCGAACCGCCGCCGAGCGCGATGATCGTGTCCGGCCGGAAGTCACCCATCAGCCGGGCGCCGCGGCGCACCGAGTCGATGCTCGGCTCCGGCTCGACGTTGTCGATGACCTGTATGGTGACCGGCTCGCGGCGCCGCTGCAGGACCCGGTTGACGCGGTCCACGTAGCCGAGGTTGGTCATGGTCGCGTCCGTGACGACGGTGACCCGGTGCACGTCCGGCATGGACGTCAGGTAGCGGATCGCCTGCGGCTCGAAGTAGATCTTCGGCGGGACCTTGAACCACTGCAGGTTGTTCCGGCGGGTGGAGACCCGCTTGACGTTCAGCAGCTGCGCCGCCGAGACGTTGTTCGACACCGAGGTTCCTCCCCAGGAGCCGCAGCCCAGCGTCAGCGAGGGCAGCAGGCCGTTGTAGATGCCGCCGATGGCACCCTGCGAGGAGGGCGCGTTGACGATGACGCGGACGGTCTTCATCCGGCCGCCGTAGGCCTCGGCGAGTGCCCGGTCCTCGGTGTGGATCACCGCGGTGTGACCCTGGCCGTGGAAGGCGATCATGTCGGCGGCGAGATCGAAGCCCTGCTTGTCGTCCTCGGCCCGCAGCACCGCCAGCACCGGGCACAGCTTCTCCCGGGTCAGCGGCTCGTCCGGGCCGACGCGACCGGCCTCGACGAGGATGATCGAGGTGTCCTTCGGGACGCTGAACCCGGCCTTCTCGGCGATCCACACCGGGCTCTGCCCGACCGCCGCCGCGTTGACCTTCGGCTCGCAGCCGCCGCCCTTGGTCTTGTCGGCCGGGAACAGGAACTTCTCCAGCTTCGCCTTCTCCTCGGCGGTCGCCACGTGGGCGTGCAGGCGCCGGAACTCGCTCACCGCGGCGTCGTAGATCTCGGTGTCGAGGATCACGGCCTGCTCGGAGGCGCAGATCATGCCGTTGTCGAACGACTTCGACAGCACCAGGTCGTTCACGGCCCGGCGGACCTTGGCGTCCCGGTGCACGTACGCGGGGACGTTGCCCGCGCCGACGCCCAGGGCGGGCTTCCCGGCCGAGTAGGCGGCCTGCACCATGGCGTTGCCGCCGGTGGCCAGGATCAGCGCGACGCCCGGGTGGTGCATCAGGGTGTTCGTCGCCTCCAGCGACGGCGTCTCGATCCACTGCACACACGCCTCGGGGGCGCCCGCCGCGACGGCCGCGTCACGGACGACGCGGGCGGCCTCGGCGCAGCTCCTCTGGGCGGAGGGGTGGAAGGCGAAGACGATGGGGTTGCGGGTCTTCAGCGCCATCAGCGCCTTGAAGATCGTGGTGGAGGTCGGGTTGGTGACCGGGGTGATCGCGCACACCACGCCCACCGGCTCCGCGATCTCGACCATGTCGTCGATGTCGTCGCGGGCGATGACACCGACCGTCTTCATCGGGCCCATGCTGTGCGTGACGTGCTCGCAGGCGAACATGTTCTTCGCGGCCTTGTCCTCGAAGACACCGCGACCGGTCTCCTGGACGGCGAGCTGGGCCAGCGCGGTGTGCCGGTCGAGGGCGGCCACCGACGCCTTCTTGACGATCTGGTCGATTCGCTCCTGGTCGAACTCCTCGTAGTCGGCCAGGGCCTTGAGGCCCGCGGCGACCAACCGGTCCACGGCGACCGCGATGTCAGTCGGCGCTCCGGGCGTGGCTTCGTCAGGGGTGCCGACGTCTTGCCGGGTCATGGATGCCTCCGCTGCTGCGCTGTGATGGCCGTCGGAACCGCCGACGGCTCGTGGGTGGGAGAGCACCGGGGGAACGCTGCCCTGCCGACATCCACTCTTCCTCCCCGGCACCCTCCTCCGGAGTGGCCGATGGTCCCCTCCGCGACCTGACCGTCCCCCCGGCCGGAGGGACCAACGGACCCGGTGCGCCGGGACCTTCCGGCCAGCGCGAAGGCCGGGCCCCACCGGACCCGGCCTCGTCGTCGCGCGGTCCCGCGCGGCTCACGCCGTGGGGCCGCCCCGCCACGGCGGCGGGGTCGCGGTCCGGCGTGCCACCTCGCCGCGGTGGCTGAGCCGGTCGGCCCGGGCGCGCAGCAGATCGTGCAGGCGGTCCGCGAGTTCCCGGGCGGACGGCTCCTCGTCGTGGACGACGATCAGCTCGCCGCCGACCCGGATCTCACCGCCCGCCGACCACGGCGACGCGGTGTGCGTCGCCGTCGCCCGCACGATCCGCACCTCCCCGGTCACGGCGGGCAGTCCCGGCCGGTCCAGGGCGGAGTCGATCTTGGCGCGGAGGTAGGCGAGGTCCTCCTCGGGGACCGCGCCGCGGGTCCGCACCCGCACACCGCCGGCGTCGTGGGCCGCGCTGTTGCCGATGCTCATCTGGGTCTCCCGGGGGTCGGGTGGTGCGGGACGGGGCGGTGGTCAGTCGTGCGGGACGACGGCCACCGGACAGGGGGCGTGGCGCAGGGCCGCGTGGGCGACGGGGCCCAGCCGCCACGGCTGGTGCGGTCGGCGTCGGCGTCCGACGACGACGAGACGGGCGTGCGCCGACGCGGACAGCAGCACCGACGCCGCCGGGCCCACCGCCGTCTGCTCGACGGCGGGGACGTCCGGGTACTTCCGCCGCCAGGGTTCGAGCGCCGCGGCGAGCCGCTCGCCCTCCGCGGCCCACGGCCCGGCGCCCGGCCGCCAGGAGGGCGGCAGCGCCCGGACCGCGCGGACCCGGCCGCCCTGCGAACCGGCCTCCGCGAAGGCCAGCTCCAGCAGCGGGTCGGCGTCCGGACCGGGGTGCTGCACACCGGCCACGATGTCGTCGTGGTCCGCGGCCGGCGGGTGGCCCCAGCCGGTCTCGACGGCGGAGTCACCGGCCCGCACGGTCACGGCCGGGCAGCGCGCCAGGCTCAGCACGCGCAGGCTGATCGAGCCGAGCAGGAAGCTGGCGACCGAGCCGTGCCCACGGCTGCCGAGCACCAGCAGGTCGCCGCCCTCGCCGTGCGCCAGCAGCGCCTCGGCGGCGGGCGCCGACACCAGCTCGGTGGCGACGGTCAGGCCGCGGTGGCGGTGCCGCAGCTCCGCCGACATACGGTGCAGCACCTGTTCGCCGTAGCACTGCTTGCTGCGGGCCTCCTGCGGGATCGGCACGTCCAGGGGCTGGGTGGTCCAGGAGTGCAGCAGCAGGAGCGGGGCGTGCCGGTCGAGGGCCGCTCGGGCGGCCCACCATGCGGCGGTGACGCTCGCGGGCGAGCCATCGAGTCCGACGATCACCGGTGCGGTCATGGCCCACCTCCAGGTCCGTAGGACGTGGGGCGGCCGAGTGCGGGACCACCCCTCCGGCCCCTTCTCCTCCTCCAGAGTGGCCCGCGCGCCGATGCCGGGGCAGGGCCGTTCGGTGCGCCCCGGGGGACCGTCCGGCCCCCTGCGTGCCGTACCGGGACCGGCTGACGCTGGAGGCGGTGGCGGGCCGGTCGCCCGGTCCGCGGAGGGGAGAGCAGCGATGCGTGGCCCGGTGGTGGCGGGCGCCCAGGCGCCGACGCCCGACGAGAGCCTCCCGGAGGCGGCCCGCGACGCCTACCGGCTGCCGTCCGAGCGGGTGGCGGACGGCCTCGGCGTCGACCCGGCGGCCGGGCTCAGCGCCGCGCGGGCCGCCGAACGCGCGGCCACGCACGGGCCGAACCGGCTGGCCGAACCCGCCCGGCGGCCCGGGTGGCTGCGCTTCCTCGACCAGTTCCGCAACTGGCTCATCGGCGTGCTGCTGCTGGCCGCCGTGGTCGCGGCGGCCCTCGGCGACCTCAAGGACGCGGTGGTGATCACCGTCGTCGTGCAGATCAACGCCGTCCTCGGCTACGCCCAGGAGCGGCGCGCCGAGCGCAGTCTGGAGGCGCTGCGCCGGATGCTCGTACCGACCGCGCGGGTCCGCCGTGACGGGACGGAACAGCAGGTCGAGGCGGGGTCGCTGGTCCCCGGGGACGTGGTGCTGCTGGAGGCCGGCGACCGGGTACCGGCCGACGGCCGGCTCACCGTCGCGGAGTCGGTGGAGGTGGCCGAGGCCGCCCTCACCGGCGAGTCCCAGCCGGTCGTCAAGAGCACCGCCGCGGTGGGGGCGGCCGGCGCCGGTCCCGTCCCGCTCGCCGAGCGCACCGGCATGGTGTTCATGAACACCGCGCTGACCCGGGGCCGCGCCGAGATGGTCGTCACCGCCACCGGGATGCGCACCGAACTCGGCGCCATCGCGGAGGCGTTGCGCACCGGCGCCGAACCGCCCAGCCCGCTCCAGGTCCAGCTGGACAGCCTCGGCCGACGGCTCGCCCTGCTCAGCGGGGTCGCGGTCGTCCTGTACGCCCTCAGCGCCCTGGTGCGCGGCGAGCCGCTGGCGGACATCGCGCTGCGGGCCGTCGCCCTCGCCGTCGCCGCCATCCCCGAGGGACTGCCCGCCGTACTGGCGCTGACCCTCGCGCTCGGCGTGTACCGGATGGCCCACCGCGGCGCCGTCGTCAAACGGCTCGCCTCCGTGGAGTCGCTCGGCGCGGCGACCGTCGTGTGCAGCGACAAGACCGGCACCCTCACCCTCAACGAGATGACCGTCCGCGCCCTGTGGACCGCCGGACGCCACCACGACGTCACCGGCGAGGGGTACGGGACCCGGGGCGCCGTCCGCGCCACCGACGGCACCCCCGCCGGGCCCGGCGTCGGCGAGGCGGTGCTGCCGTTCGCGCTGTGCAACGACGCCCGCCTCACCGGCGACGGCTTCCTCGGCGACCCCACCGAGGCCGCGCTGGTGGTGCTGGCCGCCAAGGCCGGACTGGACGCCGACGCGCTGCGCGCCCGCGCCCCCCGCACCGCCGAGCTGCCGTTCGACCCGGCCACGAAGTACATGGCCACCTTCCACACCGGCGCCGACGGGCGCACCCACGTGGCGGTGAAGGGCGCGGTGGACGTCCTGCTGGAGCTGTGCGACGGCGTCCGCGTCGAGGACGGCACCCGGCCGCTCGACGACGGGCGGCGCGCCGAGATCCGTGCCGTGACCGCGCGGCTGGGCGGCGCCGGGCTGCGCGTGCTCGGCGCCGCCACCGCCGTCCAGGACGGCGAGCCGACCGACCCGCCCCGGCTGCCGCGGCTCACCCTCACCGCCGTCGCCGGGATCGCCGACCCGCCCCGGCCCGCGGCGAAGGAGGCGATGGCGCTGTGCCGGTCGGCGGGCGTCGCCGTGAAGATGATCACCGGCGACCACGCGGACACCGCGGCGGCCGTCGCCCGCGAACTGGACATCCCCGGCGAGGTCGTGACCGGCGCCGACCTCGACCGGATGACGGCGGCGGACCTCGCCGCGCGCGTCGACGGCATCGGCGTCTTCGCCCGGGTCGCGCCCGAGCACAAGGCCGCCATCGTGCGCGCCCTCTCCGAGCGCGGGCACGTCGTGGCGATGACCGGCGACGGCGTGAACGACGCCGCCGCGCTGCGCGCCGCGCACATCGGCGTGGCCATGGGCGGCACCGGGACCGACGTGGCCAAGGAGGCCGCCGACATGGTCCTCACCGACGACGACTTCGCCACCCTCGTGCGCGCGGTGCGCGAGGGCCGGGCCATCTACGCCAACATCGTCAAGTTCGTCCGCTTCCAGCTGGCCACCAACATCGGCGCCATCCTCACCCTGCTGGTCGCCTCCCTCGCCGGGCTGCCCGCCCCGCTCACCGCCGCCCAACTGCTCTGGATCAACATCATCATGGACGGGCCGCCCGCCATGGCGCTCGCCGTCGACCCGGCCCGCGACGACGCCATGCGCCACCCGCCCCGCGACCCGGGCGAGCGCATCCTCGACCTGCGGCGGATGCTGGCCATCGGCCGCGCCGGCGCGGTCATGGCCCTCGGCACCGTGACCCTGCTCGCCGCGGCCCGCGAGCGGACCGGCACCGACACCGCGCTGACCATGGCGTTCACCACCTTCGTGCTGTTCCAGCTGTTCAACACCCTCAACGCCCGCGCCGACGACGGCCCCGTCCTCGGCCGCCACCAACTGCGCAACCGCATCCTGTGGCTGTGCCTCGCCGGTGTCCTCGCCGTGCAGGTCGCCGCCGTCCACCTGCCGTGGGCCCGCACGGTCTTCGGCACCGTCCCGCTGACCGCCGCCGACTGGCTGGTGTGCCTCGGCACCGCCGCCACCGTCGTCGTCGCCGAGCTGCTGTGGCGCCGGGTGGCCCCGGCGGCCCGGCGGGCGCGGGGGAGCACGGGGTGAGACGCCCCCTGACCGCCGTACCCCGAGCCGGGTCCCCGAAGGGCCCGGCTCCGGCGTGCCAGGGCCGGGACCAACGGGGCCGAACGGTCCCCGTGGGCACCCCGGCAGACCTATGCCGCGGCCGTCGCGGCGGCGGGACGCTGTGGGGGAGAGAGCGGACCGAGCACAGGAGGTGTGCCACATGCTTCCGCCCGTAGTCGCCGGAGTCGATGGATCCCCGGAGAGCCTGGCCGCGGCCGAGTGGGCCGCCCGGGAGGCCGAGCGCCGCCGGTGCGGCCTGCGCCTGCTGCACGCGCACGAAGGGGCGAGCCGACCGCACGGCACCGACCCGGCGGACGCGGCGCTGCGCCACCTCGCCCGGCGCGCGCTGCGCCGCGCGGAGGAGCGCGTCGACGGAGCCTGCCCCGGACTGCGCCACGACGACGAACAGGTCCTCGGACCGGCGACCACCGCCCTGCTGACCGCGGCCGGCCGCACCCAGCTGCTGGTGCTCGGCTCCCGCGGCCTGAGCGGCTTCACCGGGTTCCTGGTCGGCTCCGTCGCGCTCGGCGTCATCGCCCGCGCGACCGCCCCCGTCGTCCTGGTACGCGCCGACGAGCAGGCCACCGACTCGCACCTGCCCGCCGCCGACGGCAGCGCCACCACCAGCACCCCCTACCGGGACGTCGTCCTCGGCCTGGACGTCACCCAGCCCTGCGACGAGGTCATCGAGTTCGCCTTCGACGCCGCCCGGCTGCGCGGTGCCCGGCTGCGCGTGGTGCACGCCTGGCAGCCGCCGTCCGTGTTCGGGCTCGGCCCGGGCGACATCGCCCTCGTCGACAACCCCTACCAGGCGGAGGAGTGGCAGAACTTCCTGTCCGCCGTACTGCTCATGTGGCGGGACAAGTTCCCCGAGGTACCCGTACTGGAGACGGTGGTGCGGGAGAAGCCCGCGACCGCCCTGGTGCGCGCCGCCTCCGAGGCCAGCCTGCTGGTCGTCGGCCACCAGCTCACCGAACGTTCCATCGGCCCGCGCACCGGCCCGGTCACCCATGCCGTCGTCCACCACGTCGGCTGCCCGGTCGCCGTCGTCCCGCACAAGTGAGAGGCCAGCCACGATGAACGCACCCATCAAGTACGTGTACGCATTCGGCGAGGGCGACCGGGACATGGCCGCGCTGCTCGGCGGGAAGGGCGCCGGGCTCGCCGAGATGACCCGGCTCGGCCTCCCCGTGCCTCCCGGGTTCACCGTCACCACGGAAGCCTGCCGCACCTTCCTGGCGAGCGGCGCGGAGCCCCCGGAGCTGGAGGCACAGACCGCCGCCGCGCTCGCCGCCCTGGAGGACGCCATGGGCCGCCGGCTCGGCGCGCCCGACGACCCGCTGCTGGTCTCCGTGCGCTCCGGCGCCCGGTTCTCCATGCCGGGCATGATGGAGACCATCCTCGACATCGGCCTCAACGACGACTCCGTCGTCGGGCTCGCCAAGTCGTCCGGACGGGAGCGGTTCGCCTGGGACTCCTACCGCAGGCTCGTGCAGATGTTCGGGCACACCGTGATGGGCGTGGACGGCGACCTCTTCCAGGACGCCATCGCCGCGCACCGCGCCAAGCTGGCCGTCACCGCCGACCAGGACCTCGACATCGAGGAGCTGCACGTCCTCACCGAGGAGTTCAAGGGCATCATCCGCCGCGAGACCGGCGAGGAGTTCCCGCAGGACCCGGCCGAGCAGCTGCGCCGCGCCGTCCGCGCCGTCTTCGACTCCTGGAACGGCGAACGCGCCCGCGTCTACCGCCACCGCGAGCACATCTCCGAGGACCTCGGCACCGCCGTCAACGTCCAGGCGATGGTCTTCGGCAACCTCGGCGCCGACTCCGGCACCGGCGTCGCCTTCACCCGCGACCCCGCCACCGGCGAACGCGGCATGTACGGCGACTACCTGCCCGACGCCCAGGGCGAGGACGTCGTCTCCGGCGTCCGCGACGCCGTCCCGCTCGCCGAGCTGAAGCGGCTCGACGCGAAGTCGTACCTCGAACTCGGCGACCACCTGCGCACCCTGGAGAACCACTACCGCGACCTGTGCGACGTCGAGTTCACCGTCGAGCGCGGCAGGCTGTGGATCCTCCAGACCCGGGTCGGCAAGCGCACCGCGCAGGCCGCCTTCCGCATCGCCCGCGACCTGCGCGAGGAGGGCGCGATCAACGCCGACGAGGCGCTGGTCCGGGTCGACGGCGCCGCCCTGACCCGGCTGATGTTCCCCCGCTTCGACGTCCACTCCGACGACGTACCGCTGGCCCGGGGCGTGCCCGCCTCGCCGGGCGCCGCCGTCGGCGCCGTCGTCTTCGACTCCGCGACCGCGCAGCGGCGCGCCGCCGAGGGCGAGGACGTCGTCCTGGTACGCCGCGAGACCACCCCCGACGACCTGCCCGGCATGATCGCCGCGCAGGCGGTGCTCACCAGCCGCGGCGGCAAGACCAGCCACGCCGCCGTCGTCGCCCGCGGCATGGGCAAGGTCTGCGTCTGCGGCGCCGAGTCCCTCACCGTCGACCCCGTCGCCCGGCGCCTCACCACCGCCACCGGCACCGTCGTCGCCGAGGGCGACGTCGTCTCCGTCGACGGCACCACGGGCACCGTCCACCTCGGCGCGCTGCCGCTCACCGCCTCCGAGGTGGGGGAGGCGCTGGAGAACGCCACCGCCACCAGCGAGGTGACCGCGGCCGTCCTGGACGCCCTCGCCCACGCCGACGCCGTACGCCGCCTGGAGGTGCGGGCCAACGCCGACACCCCCGAGGACGCCGTCCGCGCCCGCGCCCTGGGCGCCCAGGGCATCGGCCTGTGCCGCACCGAGCACATGTTCCTCGGTGAGCGCAGGTCGCTGGTCGAGGCGATGATCCTGGCCCGCGACGACGCCGCCCGCGCGGAGGCGCTCAGCGCCCTGCTGCCGCTCCAGCGGGCCGACTTCACCGGCATCCTCGCCGCGATGAACGGGCTGCCCGTGACGATCCGGCTGCTGGACCCGCCGCTGCACGAGTTCCTCCCCGACCGCACGGAACTCGCCGTCCGGCTGGCCACCGTCGTCCACCCCGACCCGCACGACCGCGAACTGCTCGCCGCCGTCGAGCGGATGCACGAGCAGAACCCGATGCTGGGCCTGCGCGGCGTCCGCCTGGCACTGGCCGTGCCCGGACTGGTCGCCATGCAGGTGCGGGCGATCGCCGAGGCCGTCGCCGAACGGCGGCGCGACGGCGGCGACCCGCGCGCCGAGATCATGATCCCGCTGGTCGGGACGGTCGAGGAGCTGCGCCTGGTGCGCGCCGAGACCGAGCGGGTGCTCGCCGAGGTCACGGAGGAGACCGGCGAGGACCTGGACCTGCCCATCGGTACGATGATCGAACTGCCGCGCGCCGCGCTCACCGCGGGCCGCATCGCCCAGGTCGCCGACTTCTTCTCCTTCGGCACCAACGACCTGACCCAGACCACCTGGGGCCTGTCCCGCGACGACGCCGAGGGCTCCTTCGTCCCGCTCTACCTGGACGAGGGCGTCTTCGACGTCTCGCCGTTCGAGACCATCGACCGGGAAGGCGTGGGCAGGCTGGTCGAGATCGGCGTCGAGGCCGGACGCGCCGCCAACCCCCGTCTGGAGACGGGCGTCTGCGGTGAGCACGGCGGCGACCCCGAGTCCATCCACTTCTTCCACCAGGCGGGCCTGGACTACGTCTCCTGCTCGCCGTTCCGGATCCCCGCGGCCCGGCTGGAGGCGGGCCGCGCGACCCTCACGGAGACGGAGACCAGCGACACCCGCTGACCGTCCGCGCAGTCGGCCGACCCTCGGCACCCCGGTGTGGAGCAGCCGGGCTGCCGGGGGTCCGGCCTGTCGGGGGCTTCCCAGGACCGAGCGTGCCGGTCCTAGGAAGCCCCGTCGCCGCTGCTCCGGGCCAGCGGCGGCACCACCAGGTCCGCCCGCCCCCGCGTGGGGGCGATGAGGTCGGCGTTGCGCTGGTCGCTGCCGAGGGCCCAGGCCTCCGCCGCCTCGCGCGGCTTGCCGTACCGCTCGTGGCGGGCGACGAGGCGACGGACGCGTTCGGGCTCCGGGAGTTCGCAGAACCACACCTCGTCCAGTGCCGCCCGCACCCGACGCCACGCGCCCGTGTCCAGCAGCAGGTAGTTGCCCTCCGTCACCACCAGCCGGACCGACGGCACGACCGGGACCGCCCCGGCGAGCGGCTGTTCGAGCTCCCGCTCGAACCCGGGCGCGTACACCGTCTCCCCGGACTCCTCGCGCAGCCGTCGCAGCAGCGCCGCGTACCCGCCCGCGTCGAAGGTGTCCGGCGCGCCCTTGCGGTCCAGGCGGCCCAGCCGCCGGAGCTCGACGTCGGCGAGGTGGAAGCCGTCCATCGGCACCCGCGCCGCCCACGGCCCGCCACCGCCGTTCAACTCCCGCACCAGCCGCTCCGCGAGCGTCGACTTGCCCGCGCCGGGGCTGCCCGCGATCCCGAGGACGGCCCGCCGCCCGGCGCCGGGGAGGGCGCGGGCCCGGGCCAGCAGGGCCTCGAAGGTCAGGGGCGCCGTCTGATCGTCGTCATGCACACCGCCGAGTCTCCCAGCCGCGCGCTTTCCTACAAGTGCGCATCATGTGGTCCTCGTTACCCACTCAAATCCCGCCCGTGGGGAACGGTGTCCCTATGAAGGATCTCGGTCTGCCCGAAGGCATCCTGGCCTGTCTCTTCGACCTCGACGGTGTCGTCACCAGGACGGCGGTCGTGCACGCCGCCGCCTGGAAGGCGACGTTCGACGCGTTCCTGCGGAACCGCGACGGCGAGGACTACCGGCCGTTCGACGCCCACCACGACTACGACGAGTACGTCGACGGCCGCCCCCGCGCCGACGGCGTCCGCACCTTCCTCGCCTCCCGCGGCATCCACCTGCCCGACGGCGCCCCCGACGACCCACCCGACGCGGCCACCGTGCACGGCGTCGGCAACCGCAAGAACGAACTCCTCCTGGAGAAGATCCGCACCGACGGCGTCGAGCCCTACGACAGCACGCTGCGCTACATCGACGCGGTCCGCGCCCGGGGGCTGCGCACCGCGATCGTCTCCTCCAGCGCCAACACCCTCGACGTGCTGCGCTCCCTCGACGCTGAGCGCCTCTTCGACGTCCGCGTGGACGGGGTCACCGCCCGGGAGCGGAACCTGCCGGGCAAGCCGCACCCCGACACCTTCCTCGCCGCCGCCCGCGACCTCGGCGTCACCGCCGCGCAGTCGGCCGTCTTCGAGGACGCGCTCGCCGGGATGGACGCGGGCCGCGCGGGCGGCTTCGGGTACGTCGTCGGCGTCGACCGCGTGGGCCAGTCCGACGCCCTGTACGCGCACGGCGCCGACGTCGTCGTCAGCGACCTCGCGGAGCTGGGAGGCACGGAGTGATAGCGCAGCGGTCGTACGCCGTCGAGCCGTGGACGGTGCGGGAGACCTCCCTCAACCTCGACGTGCTCGCCCAGAGCGAGTCCGTCTTCGCCCTCTCCAACGGCCACGTCGGCTGGCGCGGCAACCTCGACGAGGGCGAACCGCACGGGCTGCCCGGCAGCTACCTCAACGGCGTCCACGAGGTGCACCCGCTGCCGTACGCCGAGGCCGGGTACGGCTATCCGGAGTCCGGGCAGACCGTCATCAACGTCACCAACGGCAAGGTGCTGCGGCTCCTCGTCGACGACGAGCCCTTCGACCTGCGCTACGGGCGCCTCGTCAGCCACGAACGCGTCCTCGACCTGCGCCGCGGCGTCCTGGAACGGACCTGCGAGTGGACCTCACCGGCCGGGACCACCGTCCGGGTCCGCTCCACCCGGCTGGTCTCGCTCACCCAGCGGGCCATCGCCGCCGTCGCCTACGAGGTGGAACCCGTGGGCCGCGCGGCCCGGGTGGTCATCCAGTCGGAGCTGGTCGCCAACGAGTCCCTGCCCGCGCCGGAGGACGGCGACCCGCGCCAGGCCCGCGTCCTGAAGTCGCCCCTGGAGCCCGAGGAGGACCACACGGCGGGCTCCCGGCTGCGCCTCGTGCACCGCACCCGGCACAGCGGGCTGCGGGTCGCGGTCGCCGCCGACCACGTCGTCACCGGCCCCGACCGCACCACGACCAGCAGCGAGAGCAACGTCGACGTGGCCCGCCTCACCGTCACCTCGGTGCTGGAGCCCGGCCAGCGGCTGCGGGTGGAGAAACTGGTCGCGCACGGCTGGTCCGCCAACCGCTCACGCCCCGCGATGAGCGACCAGGCGGAGGCGGCGCTCGCCGCGGCGGCGCACAGCGGCTGGCCGGGACTCCTCGCCGAGCAGCGGGCCTACCTCGACGACTTCTGGGCCCGCGCGGACGTCGAGGTCGACGGCGACGAGGAGATCCAGCAGGCCGTCCGCTTCGCCCTGTTCCACGTCCTCCAGGCGGGCGCCCGCGCCGAGGGCCGTGCCATCCCCGCCAAGGGACTCACCGGCTCCGGCTACGACGGCCACGCCTTCTGGGACACCGAGACCTTCGTCCTGCCGCTGCTCACCCACATCTC
The DNA here is from genome assembly GCF_040635175.1 of Streptomyces sp. NPDC006997. Taxonomy (NCBI): domain Bacteria; kingdom Bacillati; phylum Actinomycetota; class Actinomycetes; order Kitasatosporales; family Streptomycetaceae; genus Streptomyces; species Streptomyces sp. NPDC006997. The sequence goes on along the minus strand of NZ_JBEYHH010000027.1, from coordinate 1,936 downwards.
GCCGGACGCCGTCGCCGAGGCGCTGCGCTGGCGGCAGTCCACTCTGCCCGCCGCCCGCGAACGCGCCGCCCAACTCGGTCTGCGCGGCGCCGCGTTCCCCTGGCGGACCATCGAGGGCTCGGAGGGCTCGGCGTACTGGCCCGCGGGCACCGCCGCCTTCCACGTCAACGCCGACATCGCGGACGCGGTGGTCCGCTACGTCACCGCCACCGGCGACACCGCCTTCGAACGGGACACCGGCGTGGAGCTGCTGGTCGAGACCGCCCGGCTGTGGCGCTCGCTGGGCCACCACGACCACCAGGGCGTCTTCCACGTCAACGGCGTCACCGGACCCGACGAGTACAGCGCCATCGCCGACGACAACACGTACACCAACCTGATGGCGCGGGGGAACCTGCTGGCCGCCGCCGACGCCGTCGAACGGTACCCGGAGGAGGCGGCCCGGCTCGGCGCCGACGACGAGGAGAGCGCCGCCTGGCGGGACGCGGCCAAGGCCGTGCACATCCCGTACAACCGCGAACTCGGCGTCCACGAGCAGCACGCGGGCTTCACCCGCTACCAGCGCTGGGACTTCGAGGGCACCGCGGCCGACCAGTACCCGCTGATGCTGCACTTCCCCTACTTCGACCTCTACCGCAAGCAGGTCGTCAAACAGGCCGACCTGGTCCTCGCCATGTACACCTGCCACACCCACTTCGACGCGGAGCACGTCGCCCGCAACTTCGCCTACTACGAGTCCCTGACCGTCCGCGACTCCTCGCTGTCGGCGTGCGTCCAGGCCGTCGTCGCCGCCCAGGCCGGGCATCTGCGCCTCGCCCACGACTACACGGCCGAGGCCGCGCTGATGGACCTGGGGGACCTGGAGCACAACACCCGCGACGGACTGCACATCGCCTCCCTCGCCGGGACGTGGCTGGCGCTGGTCGCCGGGTTCGGCGGGATGCGCCGCGAAGGGGCCACCCTCAGCTTCGCGCCCCGGCTGCCGGAGAAGTTCAGCCGTCTCGCCTTCACCCTGCAGATGCTCGGCCGCCGACTGCGGGTGGAGATCGCCCCCGACAAGGCCACCTACACCCTGCTCCACGGCGGCCCGCTCACCCTCCACCACCACGGCACCCCGGTGACCGTACGCCCCGACGACCCCGCCGTCCGCGACGTCCCGCCCCCGGTCCACCGCCCCGCGCCCGAGCAGCCCCCGCACCGCGGCCCCGCCGTCCGCTGACCGCACGGGCGGCGGGGGCGTCCGGCCCCCGCCGGACCCGCTTCCCCCGGACGGGGGAGGTTGGCGGTCACGTAACGGGATACGCGGAGGAGGATCACCGGGACGCGAGGCGACAGGGAGGCAGCGATGGGCACGAACCCCGAACCGATGGGGGACGACGTGTACCAGCCCACCGGGACCAACGAGGAACAGGAGGACGCCGCGCCCCTGGACCTCGAGGACGCCGTCGACGAACGGGACTACGACGCCATCCTGGACGAGGGCTACTCCCCGCCGGAGAAACCGCTCGGCGTCACCAAGCACGGCACGACCGCGGCCGAGCAGCACGACGGCGAGACCCTCGACGAACGCCTCGCCCAGGAGGTCCCCGACGCGGCCGTGCCCGCCGGGGACGGCATCGGGGACCTGGCCGGCGGGGACGGCGAGCCGGTCGACCCGGAGGCGGGCGGCGCACGCGCCGGACGCCTGGTCGCCCCCGACGAGGGCCTGCGCTCCGACACCACCAAGGAGGAGGTCGCCCAGGACGTGGGCATCGACGGCGGCGCGGCGGGCGCGGAGGAGGCCGCCGTCCACGTCACCGACGACGACGAGATGCCGTAGGACCGCTCGAAGCGCGGGGGCGCCGCACGGGCGCCACGTCCCTCGTGCCCCTGGAGTAGACCGGGGCCTGGTCGCCCGAGCCGGAGCCGGTGACGTTGATCGTGCCGCAGACGTCCA
>NZ_JBEYHH010000026.1:12138-108671 GCF_040635175.1 Streptomyces sp. NPDC006997 | reverse complement strand
ACCGCACCCCGCGCCATGGCCACCATCCGCAACCTCGCCATCGGCACCCTGAAGATCCTCGGAGCCGACAACATCGCCAAAACCACCCGCGCCATTCGCCACGAGCCCGAACGATCACTCGCCATCCTGGGCATCACCAACAACCCGGACACTCACGGAACTTGATCAAGCCCTGGCGCCGCTCTCAGTGAGCGTCGAGGTCCAGGAATGTCTCGGTCCGAGGGTGCAACCACGGAAGGGCGTCGTATCCGTCGACCCGCCGCTCGATGTGTGCCTTGACTGCCGAGACGAGGGCTTCGACGTCATGGACGACGCCCCCATGTGTGCGCCGGCGCCCATCGTGCACTGTGTCCCACTTGCTCTTCCGGCTCTGCCGGGTCGTCGCCCCCTGCTCCTTGCTGCCGAACCCGGTGAGGATGCTGTTCCACACCGGCTGGTAGCCGACGCGCAGGCCATTCTCACCCAGATTCGCGTGCACGTCCGGCAGCAGCAGCGCCCGGAACCGGAACTCATCGATGGGGAGCCCGCCTTCAATGATCGAGATCCGGTGCTGCTTGAGGCGGCTATGGAGAGGAAACCGCTCCCGGACCCTTGCCCCGGTGGCGCTGTTGCTGGTGGCTTGCCCTACGTACACGGGGATCTGAAGGCCCGCTAGAGGCAGGTACAGGGCTACGTCGACCCCACGGTAATAGAGCGCGTACAGCCCGGATCCCTCGAACCTTGGGATCTCCGTAGTCATGGAAACCAGGGGCTGGCGCTCGAAGGTCTCGCAGACGGTGTTCGCGATTTGGTCGGTCGACAGCGGGTCGAACGAAGCGGGCGTGTACTCGGAGGGCATGGCTTCCTGATCTACAAGGGCGTGTCTGAGTCGGAGGGGCCGTCGCCGCTCCGGCGCGGTTGTGAATCGGGCTGGCAGCCGTCAGCGCCGAGAGACATTCGCCCTGCTCCTTCGGGGTGATGGATCACCACGAACCCTATGGTCTTGCTCACTCTCTGGCGACTCATTCGAGTGAAACAGCCCCATGATCACCAACTCCGCGGTATGGTTCTCGCATGGTTGACCAGCCCAAAAAGACAAAGAAGCCGCGGACGAGTGTTGAGCTGTTCGCGGGCGGGGGTGGCCTTGCCATGGCGGTCCACCAGGCGGGCTTCCGCCCGCTCCTGTTCAACGAGTTCAACAAGCGCGCGTGCGAGACGCTCGTAGCGAGCGCCCGGAAGACGCTGGGCGCGGACGGGGTCGAGCGCGTCGAGGATACGAAGCCCGAGCCTCCTAGGCCCGGGCGGCCCGCGCCGCTTTACCCCGGGGACGTCCGGGACCTTGACATGACGGCATTCCAGGGGAAGGTGGATGTCCTGGCCGGCGGCCCGCCGTGCCAGCCATTCAGCGCCGGCGGCGTCGCCAAGGGCGACGAGGACAAGCGCAACATGTTCCCGGCCATGTTCAAGGCCGTCCGTGAGATCCGGCCCAAGGCGGTCATCTGCGAGAACGTTCGCGGTCTGCGGCGGCCCTCCTTCGCGGACTACTTCCAGTACATCCAGAACGAACTGACGCTCCCCTTCGAGAAACGGGACGACGAGGTCAGCTGGGAATCGCACAATGAGCACCTGAAGGGCATCATCAGCGGGCTTCCCGAGAACGACACCGATCCCGACCATTACAAGGTCGTGATGGTGCCTGTGAACGCGGCGGACTACGGGGTGCCCCAGATCCGTAACCGCATCGTGCTCGTGGCCTTCCGTGCTGACATTCCGGTTGATATCGAGGCATTCGAGAAGTACGTCAACACGCCTCAGTTCTCGGACACCGCCCTGTGGCGCTCGATGCTCGATGAGGACGGACCGTACTGGCGGCGCCACTCGAACGTGGCTCCGCGAGCGAAAGAAAGGGCGCGTGCGTGGGCTCGGGCCAAGCTGCCGAAGCCGACCAAGGAAGAAGACCCCAAGATCAGGCCATGGCGCACGCTGCGTGACGCCATCCAGGGCTACGGCACCGATGTCAAACTCCCGGCGCTTCCGCCAGTGGACCTCACCCGTCTCGACGAGAAGTTCGACTTCGGCAAGAAGATCGGCGTCGTCGACCACATCGGCTGGCCGGGCGCGCGTATCTACCAGGGGCACACACCGAACGAGCTCGACAGGCCAGCCAAGACGGTCAAGGCCGGCGTGCACGGTGTGCCCGGTGGAGAGTCCGTCGTGCTGCTCGACACTGGTTATGCGGACCGCACATCACCGGACGGGTGGACCCATCATCACCGCTACATGACGGTTCGGGAGACGGCTCGGGCGATGACATTCCCCGATGAATGGCTGGGCTCCGGCCCTCGCGGGGAGCAGATGCGCCAGCTCGGCAACGCCGTCCCGGTCGTTCTCGGTGAGTTCTTCGCCAACGCCGTCGCCGACGCCCTCTCAGCGGCTGGACATTGAGGTCATGCAGGAACAACGGGCCGGGGGGCACTGGAAAGAACAACTTCCCCCGGAGCGGGCGTACAAGCGGCGCGCCGGTGCCGTGGCACCAGCGGTGGAGCAGGATCGCGCGGCCGGAGGGCGTGCCCGGCGCAATGTCGCGCTAGGGGACGGCCGCCTCGCGCGGGCTTCGATCAGCTTGCGGTTGTACCGGCGGACGCGGCGCATCCGGGCGTATCTGCGCTGGTCGAAGGATGGCAAGACTCAGGAGAGGTACGTCTGCGAGGTTGAGCACGCGTCCAGAGGCGAGAATCTGGCGGAGGCGTGGCAACGCGCGAAGGACAGAGGACTGTTGGCGGTGGAGACACTCCCGCCCGAGTCAACCGCCTCCTCGCCTGAGGTCCGGGCTGCCATGCGTGCTAACCGCGGCAAGGACACTGGCCCCGAGCTGGCGTTGCGCAAGCTGCTCTATCAGCGCGGACTGCGCTATCGAGTCAACGCCAGGCCGCTCGTCGAGATCCGCCGCAAGGCGGACTTGGTCTTTCCTGGTGACCGCGTCGCGGTCTTCGTTGACGGCTGTTTCTGGCATGGCTGCCCCGACCACTACCGCCCGGCGGTCAAGAACGCGGACTTCTGGCGAGAGAAGATCGACGGCAACCGGGCCAGAGACGCCGAGACCAACGAGAAGTTGCTCGCAGCTGGGTGGAGAGTGATCCGAGTCTGGGAGCACGAAGATCCGACCCGGGCCGCAGACGAGATCGAGCAACAGCTCCGGCGGTGGCGAGCCGCCGGAGTCCGGCGGGGTGCTACAGCGGCCGGCCGTTGAGTAGGTCCGTGATGCTGTCCTCCAGACGTCGAAGGACGATCCTGCCGTCGCCCTCGCTGAACGCCAGCAGGGTCTCACCAGGATTGATTCCGGCCTCGGCGAGGATGCTCATGGGCAGGGCGACGGTGCCGTGCTCGTCGACGACGACTTCGGACGGCGAGCGGATCATTGGCGGAGTCCTTCATTCGGGGGCGCTACCGACTCTCTAGCTTGTTGAGTGGGAGTGGTCCCGGTCAATCGTAGGATCGAGAGGCCGGGGCGTCCTGGTGCGACTGTCAAGTTCATGGAGCCCAGAACGCCTGCCATGTGATCTCGTCGGATGTCCGAGCAGGATCCGTGTCATCCGCAGAGGGCAGAGTCCCGAACAGGAGGTTCCGGTCCAGGACGGTGTTGAACCGCTCGCAGGAGATTTCGCTGGTGTGCAAGCAGGCCGCGCATGCGCCCCCGAAGGAGCGGCGGCATGGCGGGTCGAAGACGCACCGCGGATCGGCGGCGAGCTCGGACAACGCCTCTGCGAGGTCGTAGCGATATACGTGCTCGATGCCGCCCAACGTGAAGTCGCTGCGGGTGTTGGCGTAGACAAGGAATGCCAGTGCGGATGGGAAGAGGTATTCGGCGAGCGAGTCGATATTAAGTCCGCAGCGTGCTGCGATGGACTTCATGAACCGGTGGGACATCGAGTGGACCAGCCCGAGGACACTGCGGGTGATCCGCTGCTCCGGGGCATTGAACATGTCGACGACTGGTTCTCGGACCCGTAGCAGCCACTTGTACGCGTTCGACTCGTCCGTGACCTCGGGGTCGGGAACGACGCCGGAGTCGACGAGCCAGCGGATAACTTCCAGCGGCTTGACGCGGACGAGCAAACCCTCGGTCTCGGTCCGCTTGCCGTACATGGGGTACTTGCCGTTGGACGCTGGAAAGAACTTGAACCACGTGCCCTTGTCGCCGGCGCGTGTCTGCTGTACGGCGTGGGCCGAGATCCGCGTGTAGCCCGCGACGACGTTCGCGATCGGAAGTTCGCGCAGCAGGGTAACGTCAGCCAGTTTGTAGCGGTCGAACAACGCGCGGTATTCGCCGTAGGTGGGGACCAGGTCGGCCGACGGGGGGTTCCGCAGCAGGTCATCGACGTTGAGCGACGGCGCCGCTGTAGCACGGCTGAGGGAAAACACCTCGTCGCCGATGACCTCAAGGGTTTCTGGGGGAAGTACCAGAGCCTCGACTTCCTTTTGCCATCCGCCGACGGCCACGGCGACCTGACGCGCCTTGTCCATCATCGACTCGTACAAAGGATCGCCGGGGTGGATCCCGAGTGCCTCGCAGGTCGCCTTGGCCTGCGCCAGCTTGTCGTCACCGTCGCCTCCGCTGGTTGCGGCGCGGAGCGCGTCGAGGCCCGGGGCCACAGCTCCGATGAGTTGTCCGACGGCGGCGGCGCCGATCGTGTCGCCCTTTAGGCCGGTGTACTCGGAGCGAGTGGGCGGATTGATCACGGTCAAGGACTGCGGGTAGTGGAGCGAGGTCTGCGGCACCCGAAGCACAGAGGTGGGACTGGTCTTGCAATCGGGGCAGTAGACAACACGTCGCTCTGCGCGTGTGCTGCACTTGCCGCATTGCCAGACCCACTGGCGGGTGTCCAGCACGCGCCAGTTCCGCAGGAGCATTGGCCCGGAGCAGTTGTTGGCGCATCTGGGGGCCCGGATCTCGCGAAGGAGACCACAGTTGTGAGCCTCAGCGAACTGGAACTGAGTCTTGAGCCTGTGCCCGAGGGGACAAGCCGGTGTCTGGTTGGTGGGATTGACGGTGCTCAGGTGTCCACACTCGTGGCAGATGAATGTGTTTGGGAATCGTGATGCCTGTAGGTCATGGGCCTCGACGATGCTGTATTGCCCACGCTCGATGATGTCGAGTTCTGGACCAGAGTTTGGGATTCCGGAATGCTGCTGGGCGAAGGGCCGGATCAGTCGCCTCAACTGCGGGGCGAGCCATGCTTCCGGAACATCGAGTGGTGAGGCGTGTCGGGGCGGCTCGCCGATGACGGACACCTGGTTGTCCCAGTTGTACGGCTGGCCTGGCATGTGGTTCCACAGTGCCTGGGTGGCAGTGCGGTGCAACGTGTCGTAGGTCATGGAGCGCTCCTCACACGTTTCCGTGGATGGTGATCGGTGCCTCGATGTCGCGCAGCGAGCGCGGAACCGACGGGTCCAGAAGTTCCGCCGTCCTCGTGTTGGACTCCCCAGATACGGCCAGGACGGACATCATCTCGTCGACGTACCGCACGACTTCCGCGCGGTGCATGTCGTGGTAGGGGTTATCCGGGTTGAGACCGAGGCCGGCCGACAGATCCTCGATCAAGCGAGTCCGATCGAGGAATCCCTCGTCGAGGGCCTTGCGGAACTGGTCAGACTTACTGAGGGCGTACCGGCCTTTGCCCGACTTGGTCCATGCGACCTCGTAGACCTGGAGGGCCCAGGCCATGAGAGCCCCAGAGAGCACTCTGCGGAGTACGGGTAGAGACTCGCGATTGACTGGTACCTTGTGCACGAGTCGGTCGAGGTAGGTAATCCAGGCCCTGTAGTAGCGGAAGACAGACGCATCGCGGTCTCGTGACGGATTGAAGATGTGCACGATCATGCCCGGGTGCGTGCGTCCGACCCGGGCCGTGGCCTGGATGACTTCCGCCGCCTGGGTGGGCGTGCCCATGAGGACCATGAAGCCGAGACGCGGCGAGTCGAAGCCGTGGCCGATAGCCCTTGTGGCGGCGATGAGGCGGATCCGGCGGCTGGGATCCTCTGGTGGTGCAGCGAGCCGCCGGACCGCTTCGCGGACTGCGGCGGGCTCGGCACTGCCAGAGATGATCGCGAGGTTGTCACTGGTCTCGACCAGGGACCTGACGCGATCGTCGCGAGTGTACGAGGAGAGGTCTTCGTTGCGTAGGCAGTACCCAAGCAGGACCGCGTAGTCGTCGCGTAGCGCCTTCTCCACCACCGTGAGGACGTGCGGCTCGGCGTGGTTGAGTCCGGCGTCGGCGGCCGCTGAGGCGGGGTCCGCGACGGATCGTTCGAGCCACGCGGCGTACATGCGGGTCACCTCTGCGGCGGCGGTGACCATGGTGATGCCGCGGGGCCGCACGCCGACGTAGCGGCGCAAGGGATCCTCAGGGTCGGTGTAGGAGAAGAACGTCTCGCCCGCGTCAGGACCAGGGGCGGGGAAACGGCGGGCCGAGCGTTGGTAGAGATGGAGCACCTGGTTCTCGTAGCCCTCGAGGGTGGCGGTCGCGGCCACGATGTGGAGGGGCCGATTGCCGAGCCTGGCACCGATCTGCTGTAGGAGTGTTTCGTACATGCCGTCGAGGGCGCCCAGACTCTCCTCCAGGAGGTGCAACTCGTCGGCGATCTCGCAGCGCAGGGACCCGAACCCGGGCGGGATCGGCGCTCGCGGAGCTGTGCAGCCGAAGACGGCACAGTAAGTCGGATCGGGCGTATATCCGTGGCGAGGGCATCGGGACTGCGCCTGGCCGAAGATGACCTGGAACCCCTTGCTGTGGGCGATCTGAGCGAGCCGGTCGACAGTGCCGACTAGTACGGAGGGGGCGTTTCGGTAGATGTCGTCGTCGACGACCCAGATTGGCAGGACTCCGAAGAGCCGACACCCAGGGTTCTGGCATGTATGCCGCATGGTCCAACTGGCCTCGTCGAACTGAACGAGGACCTTGCGGCCACTGCCAGACGGGTCGCAGGCAGGGCAGTACTCGAGGACACGGCAGCGTTCGGCGAGATTCGGCGAGTGCGGGTCGACGCCGTTCGAGAACCGACTGTTGGCCGCGTAGATGCGGTTAGGGGTGTTGGTGCTGCCTACGAAGAAGCCGACACCGAACGGATCTCCGGCGCTGATTCGCGGATCGTCCTGACGCAGGACCTCGGCCGCGAACACGGCTTCGGCGAAGCGAGTCGTCTGCTGCGTGGACAGAAGTCGCAAAGGGAAGCGCGCCCAGACGTTCACGCCGGCCGTTCCTCCTGTGAGGCGGGCGTGGAACAGATGAATGAGCATGACGCCGAGGTAGGCCTCGGACTTACCGCCACCGGTCTGCACGGTCTCGATCTGCACGCTGGGGTCGGCTTCTGGGTCCGCGACGGCCGGCAGACAGCCGACCATCCAGGCGATCTGGAACAGGCGCCACGAGTCGTAACCCTTGTTCGCTCCCACCTTCTTCATGGCCCGGTTGGCGAGGACGAAGGATTCACGCAGAACCGGGTCTCGCTCGATGGCGCGGACGCCGGCGCGGATCCACTCGACCTCGCCCCGAGCGGTGTCAGCGTCCCTCTTGGCCTCTGCGATGGCTTCGTCGCTCCAGCCTCGATCTGTCGCGCGCGCTGTCAGGGCGGTATCCGACCAGTGCTCGGCCACCCATGCGGCGTGGGCCTCGACGATCGCGGTGACCGCCCCGACCGGGTCGGCGATCACGGTGTCGAACCTGGCGTCAATGGTCTCGCCCTTGCCCGAGGTTGTCCGGGGGTGGGGGCGCTGGGTCAGGGCAGTCGCCCCATAGCCGGTTTCGAACGTCGTGCCGCCGGTAGCAGGGTCAGTTGCGGCGACCACCGGGGAGGCCTGCCCGAAGGCGGGAACAGTGCGGTCATAGCGGTGGGAGTTCGCCACCTGTTCCAGGGTGTATGGGGCCAGGACGGCGTTGGTGCGCGCCGCGACTTTGGCTTCGTATAGCCGGGTGTCCAAGTGCTGCCGGCCGAATGGGATCGTACGAGCCTGGTCGGCGAACTGGGCATCCTCGGGCGGAGTAGTGTTCACGAGGGTGATCAGGACGTCGCGTCCTGCCTCGGTGGTCAAGACATCGACGTCGAGTGCGGCGGCGAACTGGGGGAGGGCGGCGTCAGCCGCAGCGATCAGGTTGTTGGCGCAGTATGACGCCCATGCCGCGTCGTCGGCCATGTCGGGGTCGCGCGGCAGGGATCCGGCTGGTGACGCCGTACGCCGGGGGCGGAAAGGCTCGTTACCTGCGGCCGGACGCACAGCGGCTCGAATCGCGTCCGCGATGGCCTGCGCGCCGAAGCGCGTCGACCCGCGTGCCCCGTCGTGGACCTCCACGCGCACGTTGACCGGTCCGACGGGCACCTTCATCCACACTGCGGCCAGTTGGCGGCCGGGTGTCTTCCCGCCGACCCGGGCGGCGGACTTGGCGGCCGCTGAGGTGTTGATGTTGTCTGTGACCGCGTGTGTGAACGCGTGCTGCTCGGTCTGGGAGGCGTGCAACGCGATGTACACCGCGAAGCTGACCTCGACGTCGATCTCGGCGGGAGCCGATCCGGCGAGCCGAAATGAGAAGCCCTGCGCCGCCGGGACCAGGCGATCGCCGCTGAGGCCCTTGGCGCGATCGACGGTCAACTGCGGTTCGCTGGACAGCTGTCCGAGCCAGATCGCGCGCCTCTGCGCGTCGGTGAGGCGCACTCGGGTGGGCAGGTGCCCACCCGCTGCCTCGGTGAGAATGTGCCGTTCAAGTGAGGCGAGCAACGCGTCGCGGATCTTCGCCTCGAAGTTCCCAGCGGTGTCGCCGTCTGCGGGTGCCGCCGGTGTGGTGGCCGTCATCTCTCGCTCCGTCCCAAGCGATACGAAGGACATGGAAGGCGTCTGGGGCAGGGACTTCGTCGCCTGCCCGGACGCGGAGGGTGGGTCCAGGCCGCATATGGTGGGCCCCATTTGCTCAGATCAGCGCGCTGTCTCCCTCGCGAGTTGAATGGCTGTCAGCCGCGGGATAACGGATTCCTCTACGAGGACGCCGATCGCGCTGGCCGGCACACTCGCCAGCTTGGCGTGCACGGCCGTGACCTGGTGCAAGGTCACGGCCTCCAGGAGGTCGGCGACGTGGATCCCGAGGGCCGGGTCGATCAGCGCGTCGTCATCATTCATGCGCGCGCCGGTGATTTGTCCGGACAGCCAGCGCCCCACTGTCCGGTGAATGGTGCGGCTCGTGCACAGCGCTTTGCCCACCGGGTCCGCGCGGCGAAGCAACTCGGTGTCGCGGACAGCCTCCGCGAAGCGTCTGACGTCAGCCGGGTCCTCCGGGCCCTCGGAGTTCCCGCGGACCCAGGTCCCGATGGTCTGCTCGCTCGTGATCGTGGTCGGATCGGCGTTGCGTCGCATCGCCGCGAGTATCTCGCGATAGGTCCAACCGCTGGAGGAGACGCGCGCGACCCGCTCGTGCCAGAACGCGATCAGCGCGGCGAGCGGCGCGTAAGTGGGCAGTTCCGACAGGACGTCGATGACCGAGTCGAACAGGTTTCTGCGCGCGGCGGCGTCGACGAGCGCGATGACGTCACCGGCCTGAAGGGACTTGGCCGCGACCTGGCGTGTGTTTTTCTGCCGCTTGCGATAGACTATGTCATTGGGGTCCATCAGCATCGCGAGGCCGTCGGCGAACTCAACGGTGATCGCGTCCACTCGGGCCGTGGAGCCGCCGTTGCAGCCACGCGCCGGTGGCGGGCTCTCCGCCGCGTCGGCACCAGCCGACCCAATCCTGGCCAGGACCTTCAGGACGTCGAGACCAAACGGCTCCCACGGCGAGTCGTCCACGTCCCGCGCCACGTCGGTGGCCTTGACGACAGTGGTGTCCAGCCGGACGACGATATGCGCATCGGCTGGACGGACCACTATCGGGTGGGTCCCGAGTCGGACTGCGCTGCCCGCCGCAGTCCTCGCGCGCAACTCCGCCAGCGCCAGGAATGTGGTCCTCGCCTGCCGCGCCGCTCGCCCTGCCTCCCATTCCCCAGCGGCTGTGACCAGCAGCCTCGTCGCCGCAGGAGCGGCCAGCAAGCTGGCGTAGGCTCGCGGCAGCGGACCTGTGACCAGCATCGACGACACTGGCAGACCGGAAACCCGTCCGCAGGCGAGGTCACGGATGGAAACCACCCTGATTCGCTCCGCCCAACCGTGCGGGACCAGCGGCGACTCGTCCAAGTCGGCCGTCAGTGCCGCCACGGCGGATTGGTTGCGTGTGACGATCATCCCCGTTCCCCGCCGCCCGGCCTCCTCGCGGACCCAATCTTGGACGAGAGCGAACTTCGGCCGTTCACGGGCGGCCTCGTAGATGTCGTCGAAGCCGTCGGCGACCGCCGCCCAAGCATCCCTGGTCGGTCCCGCGCTATGGCGGGATACCGCGCGCGCGTGGCTGGTGGCATCCCCCAGGAGGACGGAGAACGGACCTCGGGAGACGCGCGCGTCGTAGGAGGCGGGAGAGGTGACCGACAAACTGAATGTGGACAGGACTCCCCACGCCCAGCGAGTGGCGTGCGTCATCGCGAGATTCCCTGAGTCGCCGGTCACGGCGGCGAGTCGCCCGAGTGCCTTCCACGTGCCGCTCAAAGCCTGATCCAGCGATGTCGCGGCCTCTGGTGCTCGCACGACACGCTCGGCCATAGCGGTGGCACGCAGCAACTCAGAGGGCGCAGCGAACTCGCCTGTTGCCTCACCCGGTTTGAAAGGCGCCGCCAGGTCCTCGAACGACGGTGGGTCAAACGCCCATACGACGCCGCCTGCCTCGCGGATGGCGTCCAGATTCGAGTCGAACGGCGTGTCTGTGATGTATACCAGGTCCTGGTCCCGGCGCAGACACGGCCCGAGATCACCTAGATCAGCCGCCGTCCCGTCGACTACCAGCGCCCCACGACCGCTTACTCGGTTCATCTCCGACGTGAGAATCAGCTGACCGGCCCGGTCACGAACGGGATTCCCGATGACCTCGACCTTGCCGTTGGCCGTGAGCCGTGCCCGGGGGATGAAATCGGCCAGCCTGTGACTCTCGATGTACAGCTGGTCATAGGCGGCACGCTGGGAGAGCCGCTTGGAGACCACCGTCGCGGTGACGTCGAGACTGCCGGTTCGAACGACCTGCGCCACAAGGCTGGCGGCACCGAGTGCGATCGGGATATCGGCGGCCGGCAGGGGAATGACCAAGGCCAGCGGCACTTCCCGCGCGCTGGCGGCATCGACGGCCTCCAGCAATTCCACGTCGAATCGAGTGGCCCCGAACTTGCGGATGCCCATGCCGGAGACCCGACGCCGCAGTTTGCCGCGCCGGACCACATCCGATAGGCCACTTGAGCTCGTCGTGGTCATCCGCCGCCCAGCCTTCCCCCGTCACAGAATCTTCACTTATTACCATAGAAGTCCGGACCGACAAGAGCCCGTGGCGCTGTAAGCCCCCACGTTGGGGTGAAGATCGGCTTCCTCCCGGGGCCACTCGCTTGATACTGGCAGCGTGTATCCACGGCCCTTCGATAGTGCCCGAGTGCGTCTCGATTCATGGGGTACCGGACGGGTCCTCGCCGCACCTGCTTGGCCGGCAACGAGCACATCAGCCGCCGCAGGCAGGGCTACTGTAGGAGGGCAACAAGAGAGCTTTCCGGTCGCACAGAACCTACTGCGGCCAGTCTCGGTGGCCATTCGGTGGCCGGACGCCTTTGGACGGCGCATCACTGAGTAGCCCAGGTCAACCTGTCGCACGTGCTCTGATCAGGAAAAACGTCACCGCGCAGCACGACGAGGTACCAGGCAACACGAACGCTCACGGTCTCGTAATGCGTAGGTCTCGGGTTCGAATCCCGAAGGCGGCTCCATGGTGAACCCCAGGTCAGGCCTCTGACCTGGGGTTTCTTGTTTCGGATGACCTTGGAATCTCGGCAAATCGGGCACCGTCCGTCTGTGCATCGTAATGCGTAGGTCGGAGGTTTGGTTTCTGTGACGAGATCGACGATCCAACGCTCTGAACTGGCCTTTTGCCTGCTCGTAGAGGATGGATCAGGCTGGCGAAAAGGATCTCGGTGGACACCCGGTGGACAGTCGTGCGTGACACTTCATCAAGGCCTCTCGCGGGCCCTGGGGCGAGGGTGAAATCCACCGGCCGCCGATGGGACGACCGGCGTCGCCGAGACTGTCCGGTCCTGACAGATCTCACGTCCGGCTAGGGTCCTGGCGAAGAATGACCGTGAGAACACTCCGTAGCTGATCTGCGGGCGCAGAAGGAGCGGCTGCGTCGGCGGATGCGGGAGCGTCGGCCCATTTCAGAGCGAGACCAGCACTATGGGTTCGGTGCTCTCGTCATCCCTGGATTCCAGGGTGCGCGGCCTGTCAGCGAGCCGGGCGACGAGCGGCAAACGGTATCAGTACGGCACAAGGTGCGCGTAGCATTAATGGTCATGGATCTCGTGGCACGCGTACGCCGGGCGTTGGGCGAACGGGCTATCCACCCAACGGAGTTTGAACGCTGTGCCTGTGCACTCCTGCAATCGCAGTACCCGGGTCTATCCGCGGTTGAAGGCGGGCATGACTTCGGCCGCGACGCCGATATCTACTTTCCGTGGGGCTCCGAGGACGTGGACGCTCGTGGGCGTCTGCTGGTCACCACCGGCGATCCGGTGGCGAACCTGCGCAGGGGCCTTCGCAGGATGCGCGAAGAGGATGTGCAGGCCGATCTGATCGTGATGGCCTGTTCACAACCGGTTGACGCAACAAAGCGCGCGACCATGGATCGGCTGTGTACCGAACGCGGCCTCCCAGCACCACACATCTACGCCCAGGACTGGTTTGTCACCCGCCTCGCCACCGAGCCGGTGTGGCGGTTCAGCCTCCTCGGCATCAGAGGAGAGCTGGGTGCTCTGCTTGATCGGCCGCTGGACCTGTCGGAGGACCTGGCTGACCGAACCGACCTCCTCGGACGGGAAGCCACTCTCGCCACGCTTGCCGACACTGTCGCCCAGGGCCGGGATGTCGTGCTGGTGGGCGTGCCTGGTGTGGGTAAGACGCGGCTCACCACCGAATTGGAAGGCCAGGTCGCTTACCTTGAGCAGGCGCAAGCGGACCGCATTCTGGATGAGCTGCTGGAAACTCGGCCCGCTGCCGTTGTCGTGGACGACGCCCACATCCGCCTTGATGAGGTGCGTGTGCTGCGGCGGGCGCGTCACGGGGCGGAGCATGCCTTCGCCATCGTCGCGACTACCTGGCCTGACAGGGCAGACGAGGTAACAGCGGCCCTGCCCAGAGCTCTCCGCGTCGACATTGACCTGTTGGAGCGATCCGACATGAACACACTGGTCACCTCACTGGGCGTCACCGGCCACCGGGTCCGGATGGTTGTCCTCGACCAGGCGGCCGGACGGCCGGGCTGGGCCCTCACCTTGTGTGAGATGTTCGCCAAGGGCGAGGGCAGCCAGGTGGCCAGCGGCGCAGCGCACCTGGCGAACGTAGAACGACACCTCCGCCGTATCACCGAGTCCGAGACGGCCGTCGATGCTCTGGCCTGTGTAGCTGCACTGGGAGGGGCTTCCAGCGAGACGCTGCACGCGCTCGCGCCTCTTGTCGGCGAGCCGCCGGCCAGCATGTCGGGCCTCATGGAGCGCCTCGCGCGCAATGGCCTCGTTGAGACTGTCAACGGTGTCTGGCACCTGCAACCTGCACTGCGTGCCCCGCTGATCGCCCGGTGGTTCTTCACACGGCCGGCAGGCAGGCCGTGGTCCACCCTCTGCGACGCCTTCCCGGACCGGGACCTTGACCTCGCCTCCGCCGTGATGTCCGCCGCCCGAGTCTCGGCCTCCGCTGACGCTCGGATGACCGCCGATACCTGGGTTCGAACGCTGCCCACGCCAACCGAGTGGGGCACCGGAACCTTCGCTGTAGTGTCCGAATACGCCCGGCTGGACCGGGGAGCCGCTCAGTTCGCTGTCGCCCAGGCCCGCACGGTCCTCGCCAGCCCGAGCGAGACCGAGCAGACGTACGGGATCACCGTCGATCCGCAGGGTGACGCCGCTGCTCGTCAACTTGCGCAGTCGGCCGCTCAGTATCTGCTGCCCGAGGCGGTGACGGGCCTGCTCGACCTCGCAGTGGGAGATAACCGTCCACGCCACTCCACCCCTCAGCACCCGCTGCGCGTGCTCAGCGATGTGGCCAATGCCATAGACCCGGACTTCGGAACCGCGTTCGAGATTCGAGGGCTCTTGCTGCGACCAGTTCTGGAGTGGCTGCGCACTCACCGCGCCCCGTCGCACTGGGCCGTGGCCACCGAGGCGCTGGCGAGTGTCTTCGCCGTTGAAACATTGGGGAACTGGCCTGACCCGGGTGATCTGAACACGGTCACCCTCGCCCAGGGTGTCGAAAGCGCCGAAAACCTCGCGCGACTTATCTCCTTGTGGGACGAGGTTGCGCCCGTTCTCACAGATGCCGAAGGGCAGGATGACCTGAGCAGCGCCCCGGCTGCGGTAGTTCCACTACTGGACCTGGCGGGCTCATGGGTGCGGCTCGGAGAAGGGTTCGTGCCGCACAACGGTGAACCGAGCGAGGGGCAGAAGGGCCAGGGAGCGGAGGGAGGAGCTCGCATCCTGGCCGCGTTGCATCCCCTGCTTCAGACCTTTCCTGGGCTGGCGCTCCGTGCCCGGCGCATGCTCAACGCTGTATACGCCCGCGGCGGCGACAGGGGTCGCAGGCTCCCGGAGCTGGACGTCGACCCTGACTTGGAGTCTTTCACCGGCTGGAGTCGTTGGGGCGACATGGATACCCGCGATGAAGGCGCACAAGGCCGGGCCCACGCAGTGGAAGCCCTGGCACAGAAGATCGCTGCGCTCGGACCGCTCGACGGAGTCGCGAGATTCGACGCACTGGTTGAGCAATCCGAGCTTGCTGGCGACCACGGGGGCGGCGTCTGGGTATCCGACCGAATGGTGCCTCACCTCGCCGATCCCGCTTCTTGGCACGCAGCCGCAACCGCAGCTGGTAGCCCACTCATGCTTCGCGCCGCATTGACCCGATGGCTCAACGCCTCGCCCGGCACGTTGTCGGCAGATGTCCTCACCGCTGCACTGGATGATCCCCGCTTCAGGACTGGCGTCATCTCGACCGTCCTCGGACGAGGTGAAGATGACGAGGCTGCCGAGTTCGTGACCGCGGCGATGCGCACGGAGGACGCCTGGCTGCTCGACTCGCTATTCATCCAGGACGAGCCGAACGAGGTGCTGCACCGTCTACTGCTCCATCCGATTCCCGCAATCGCCAGCAGCGCGGCGGTCACTTTCGCCGTTGGCCAACCCCACGGCCCCTCACTGCCGGAAACCTGGCGCTCTGCTTGGCGCGACGCTGTGCAGCACCTCCGCCCCGAGGACCTGTCCCAGCACGATCACTGGCGTGCAGGCCAGTTGCTCGGCCATCTAGCCGACCATGATCCTGACCTGCTCGAAGCGTGGTACACCGAACGGCTCGGCGAAATGGCCAACCGAGGCTACTTCGTTGCCCCTGAACCCCACGGCTGCGATCTCCACCTGGACCGCCTTCCACAGGCGCACCGTTACCGGCTTTCCGTCCGCTGCGCCAGCCTCCCGCGCATCGGCCATAGCCCACTCATCCAGCTTGTCGGTGCAGACCGCGACTTGGCGGAGCGTCTGCTCCGCGACTGCGCCGTTACTCCCGACAACCTCCTCGAAGCCCTAGTGGGACAGCGCAACGAGACCCTGGAGCGCCTCGGCCCGCTGCTCCTCGACCACGGCGTGCCCCCCGCTCGCATCGCGGCCAACGTCGCTTGGGTCGACTCCTGGTGGGGTGAAGACTCCACCAGACATCAGCACCTCATCGACTACTTCACCACCCTCTCAACACGCGTTCCCGCCCTCGCCTCCGTCGCCACAGCGGGTCGGGCTCAGCAGGAGGAGTTGCTGCGGGAGGCAGAACTCAAGGAGCGCGCTGCGCGGGTGCGGGGGCAGTAAAGCGAGGCCGGCAGATGATCGCGACCCTCTGGTCCGGAACTTAAGCGGAGTGGATGGAGTCATGTTCGGTAGCCGCTTCTTCCCGAGCAGGCATGGCCATGCGCGTCGGGCCGCGCGTTGTTCGGCCACAGCCCGACTGGTCCACGCCAGTGCACCGCGTCAGACATCTCATCGGAGGTGAGGGCAGGGGGGCATTCTCATCGGTCGGCGCTGCCGGGCGGGACGACCCATTCGGTGGGTTGTCCGGTGAGGGAGGCGATCATGTCGAAGTCTCCGTCGTAGTGGAGGACCGTTCGCCGGTTCAGTTCCGCTGTGGCGGCGATCAGCAGGTCGGGGAGGGACAGAGCGCGGTGGAAGCCTGCGTTGAGAGCATGGCGCTGGATCTCGAGAGCGCGGGTGAAGGTGTCGTCGTCGGTGCGGAGGTAGTCGAAGGCATGGAGCCAGGTGCTGATCCGTGTTGCTTCTGAGCTGTCCCGTGCGGAGTGGATCATCTCGAACTCGGTGGGCTGGCATACCGCGAGGAGGTAACGCTCGTGTAGGGGCTTGAGCACCTCTTTGACGCTCGGTTTCGTCCAGCGGGCGAGGGCGGACTTGTCGATCAGGTAGCGGTCCTGCATCAGGCGGCCTGGCCCCCGTTGTGGTTACCGCCGTGCTTGAGGGAGCCGTCAGCGTTGCGGGGGCCGGTGCTCTCGACGATTTCGCTGAAGTCGAGTTCGCCGGCATCCATGGCGTCGAAGAACTCCTGTCGCAGGTGTCGCTTGACGGCGTCTTCCATGGCGAGGCGGACGGCTTTGGCCTTCGTTTTAGTCCCGAAGATGCGCATGGCCTCGGTGACCATGTCTTCATCGAGGTCGATGACGGTTCTGGCCATTTGGGCGGTCCCTTCGCAGATACTCTCGTGAGTGAAACGATACCATTTATCGACCATGAGAGATATCGTTTCGACCCAGAGGTCTCGCCGTGGATGGAGACTGGGGCGTTCGTGGTGAAGTGCCGCCCGGTCGCTCCTTGTGGGAAATGGACAGTCGTCCTCATGTCAGACTCCGCCCCTGCCAGGGGTCTCGTCAGAAGCGGTGGGGCGGCGAGAGGTTGCTGGCCAGCACCCCCGTCGGTGGACAGCCGGTGGACAGACGCCTTTGGACAGCGCATCACGGGGTGGCACGGGCCAACCTTGCGCACGTGCTCTGATCAGGAAAAACGTCACCACGCAGCATGACGAGGTACCAAGCAACACGAACGCTCTCGGTCTCGTAATGCGTAGGTCTCGGGTTCGAATCCCGAAGGCGGCTCCGCCTCTGACCAGCGGTTTCCTCTGGGAAGCCGCTGTTCTGTCTCCGGGCTGGTACTCCTGTGCGGTCTCGTGATCTGTCGAGCGGGTCCGTCGGCGGATCGTCGGTGGCAGTGGCAGTGGCAGTGGCAGTGGCAGTGGCAGTGGCAGTGGCAGTGGCAGTGGCTGTGTCGGGCTGTCGCTGGTGGCGTCTGCGCCAGGTGGACCAATGCCGCAGTCTGGCGGCAGTCATGGCCGGTGGGGCGAGGACGGCGACGAACAGGTGGCGGACCTCCGGGACGGTCAGCGTGATCGGGTCGTGGCTGCGGGCGGGATCTTGCGGATCGGCAGGACGGACGGGGTCTGCGTCGGCGGCGAGGCCGGTCAGGAAGGCCAGGTCCAGCACGGCGAGCGTGATGTGCCGGTGCCATGACGTCCAGTGCCCGACCTCCCGACCTGGGAGTTCTCGATCCGGCCAGCGGTGCCGGTGTACTGGCGTTGCACCCCCGCCGACATGTTGCCCTTCTTCACGAAGCGGGTCTCGTCCACGTTGAGAGCGCCGCTGTCGCCGAGGTGATCGACCACGTAGGCGCGGACATCGTCACGGACGACGTCGGCATCCCAACGGGCATGGCGCGGCCGACGCTGCATCGGGCCCGGGCCGGGAGTGACCGGCCTGTTCAGCCAGTTGCCAGCAGTTCTTCCGTTCGGCAGCCGGAAGCGGCCCGAGCAAGTAGGCGCGGGCCGTGGCCCGAGGCTCAACTCGGCCGAATCGCCCGGTGACACGAGCCATGACCTGGTCGAACAACACCCGCCAGCGGGCAGGGTCCACGCTGTGGCCACGGCCACCGCACGATCTTCGGTTGTCCACACACCAACCGGTGATCACGCGGTGGCCGTACCCGCTCCCAGCCGGGTTCGCCACACGACCGCGACGTCAGACTGGAGTAGTAGGCGGCGTGCTCCTGAAAGAGCTACTCCGTGCGCAACGCCGCGGCCGTCCGTGCCCTAGCCGCCCAGCTGGACGGGAGTAGGGCGCCCAGTACGGCGATCGCGACGCCGGCCAGGGCCAGGAGGGCCAGTTGCGGGGTGTCGTACACGTCGAGGATCGACGGCGGCAGGTTGGTGCCCGCCGAGTGGCCCATCACCGGCAGGACGACGCCGTGCAGCGCGTAGCCTGCCGGTACTCCGATCAGGCCGCCGAGGACGCCGATGCCGACTACCGAGGCGAGGACGAGGCTCACCGTCTGCCGGGGTGACATGCCGAGGGCCTTGCAGACGCCCATGTCGTGGACGCGTTCGCGGGTGTCCAGGACGACGGAGTTGAGGACGCCCAGGCCCGCCACGGAGACCAGCATGAGGGTGAGCAGGACGGCGATCGCGTCCAGGAGGATGATCGTGTTCTCCTGCCCCGCTGGGGAGTTGACCACCACGTCGCCGCCCAGGGGCCGTACCGCCGCGTTCAGTCGCTCGGCGTACGTGGCGGGGGAGACGTCCGGCTCGACCTCGATCGGGAAGACCTGGGGAGCGGTGCCCGGGAAGCTGGCGAGGTCCGCGTGGACCGTGAGGCCGTCGTTGGAGGTGTCGAAGGCCTCGCCGACGATGCGCAGGGTCCGGGTGTCCTCCCCGAGGGTCACCCGGATCGGGTCGCCGATGCCGCTGCCGGTCCGCTCCAGGAGAGCGGTGGGTAGGACGGCCTGTCCCGGGCCGGTGAACCAGCGCCCGGCGATCATCTCGTAGCCGCCGGAGCCGGTGTCGCCCTGGTACAGGGTCGTCCTGACCGGGGTGGGGATACCGGCCACGGTGGTGTCGACTTGGGTCATACCGTAGGAGGAGGCGGTGCCGGGCTGTGCCCCGATGGCCGCGCGGATCGCCGTGGGGTCGGCCTTCGTCGTCTTCTCGTCCGTGCCCGGGGTGTTCGGGGCCGTAGGGCCGCCGCTGATGACCGTCACCGCGGCACTCTCCTCCGGGTCCGCCGCGTGGCCGACCGCGTTGAGGGACTGGGTGAGGCCGAGCGCGAACGTCGCCGCGACGGTGCCGAAGGTGACCGCGAGCAGCATGGCCGTCGTACGGACCGGGTGCGCGAAGGGGCTCGCCAGGCCATAGGTCACCGCGCGCGGCAACGGCAGTCGGCCGACGGCCCGGTGCGCCCACTGGCCGCGGCCCGTACGGGGCGCCCGGCCGACCGCGATCGCCTCCACCGTCCGCAGCCGACCGGCCCGCAGCGCGGGGACCAGCGCCGCGACACCGACGACCAGCAGCGCGACGGCCGGTACGACGAGGTCCACCCACCAGGTGACGGACAGCGTGACGCCTCCGTACGCCTGCGCGGTCATCGACAGCAGCGGGGCGGCCAGCAGGTTGCCCAGCACCACCCCGAGCGCGATCCCGGCGCCCGCCGGGATCAACGCCTGGGCGACGTAGGCCCGTACGACCTCGCGCGGCGTGAAGCCGATGGCCTTGAGGATGCCGATCCGGCGCAGGCTGGTGCCGACCGCGCCGCTGACCACACTGCTGACGATGATCACCGACATGACGATGCCGAGCACACCGAAGGCCACCATGAACGGGATGGTCGCCGCCGCGCCCTGGTCGGCGGCGCGCTCGGTGTCCAGGTAGGACTGGGTGCCCAGCAGCGCCCCGGACGGTACGGCCGCGGCGAGCGCCGCGCGGTCGGCGGCGATCTGTCCCCTCGTATCCGCGGTGTCGAAGCGGTAGAGCATCTGGCTGGTGACGGGCCGGTCCCGCGCGGCCAGCGCCTCGACCTGTGCCGGGGACGCCCAGGCGTCGGCGGTCCCGCTGGCCGACATCGCGAAGCCGACGACGGTCAGGGTCGGGCTGTCGGCGGCGTCCGAGGCCCTCAGTTCGGAGCCGATGCGGAGGGCGGGGCCCTCGGTCGACGAGGAGAGCACGATCTCGCCCGGCTTCCTCGCCCACCGGCCGGACGTCAGGTCCAGGTCGTCCACGTCGCCCCCGGGCCCGGACCGCCCGACCAGGCTGAGCTGCGGCAGGTGCCCGCCGCCGCGGTCCACCGGGCTGATCGTCGTGTACGGGTACGGTCCCGCGCTCGCCGTGACGCCGTCGAGCCGCCCGGTCGCCGCGAGCCGCTCCGCGCTCACCTTGGCCGGGTCGAACCGCGCCGTGAGGTGGGCGCCGTTCTGCTCGGCGAAGGCGTGGTCGAAGGGGGCGTTCGTGGCGACGAGGAGCGCTCCGGCGACCACGGTCGCGGCGACGGCCATCATGGTGGCCACGGCGATCACCACCGCCTGGACCCGGCGTCGGCTCACCCCGGAACGGACGACCCGCGCGAGCGCGCCGCCCCCGAGCGGGTTCATTGGATGGCCTTCGGGTGTGGGTGGTTGGTGAGTGGGTTTCATCGGACGGCCTCCGCGTACGAGTCGTTGGCGAGGCGGCCGTCGACCAGGTGGATGGAGCGGCTCGCGCACGCCTCCGCCAGCGCCAGGTCGTGCGTGACCAGGACGAGGGTCTGCCCACCGCGGTGCAGGTCCACCAGGAGTTCCCGTACGTCGTGCCCCGAGGCGGTGTCGAGGGCACCGGTCGGCTCGTCGGCGAGCAGCAGCGCGGGACGGTTGACCAGCGCGCGGGCGACCGCGACCCGCTGGCGTTCACCGCCGGAGAGGCGGCCGGGGTAGGCGCGGGCGTGTCTGGTGATGCCGAGCAGTTCCATCAGCTCGCCCGCGCGGGCCGCCGTCTTGCGCCGGGTGGTGCCGGTCAGTTGGGCGGGGAGCTGGATGTTGTCGGTGACGGTGAGGTCGTCCAGCAGGTTGAAGAACTGGAAGACCATGCCGATCCGCTCGCGCCGGAACCGGGCCAGCGCGTGCTCGCTCAACTGGTCGACCCGCTCCCCGGCCACGGTCACGGCGCCCTCGGTCGGCTTGTCGAGGCCCGCGACGAGGTTCAGCAGCGTGGACTTGCCGCTGCCGGAAGGGCCGGTCACGGCGAGCGCCTCGCCCTGGGCGACGGTGAGGTCGAGGGGGCCGAGGGCGGGCGTGCCGGAGCTGTCGTACCGCTTGGCCACGCCAGCCAGTTCGATCACTCGGGTCTCGATCACTTGGGTCATGGGGTGGTCCGTTCGTCCAGGGGGTCGTGGGCCGGGAGGAGGCGGGCGGGTGCCGGTCCGGTGAACCTAGGCGTGTGGCCTGCGGGGGCGCGTCGGCCGCGGCACCGACTTCCGGCCCTTCCCGCGGAGGAGGGGGCCGCTGGGTCATCCCTGCGAAGTACGCCTGACGGGCGGGGGTTCGGCCGTACAGGCGGACGCGGGGCGGCGGCCGTGGGCCGCACAATGACCCGATGGAGACGCGTGGGCGGTCGAGGGCGGGGGGCCGGGAAGGCCGTCGCCGGTGGCCCAGGTGGCTGGACGAGGGGCGGGGGGACTGGCGCCGGTACCTGCGTGACGCGCTGCGGCCGGAGGCGGAACGCGTCCCGCTGTCGCGGTGGGCGGTGCGCGCCGACGTGGTGCTGGCGGTGCTGCTGACCGTCGTCGCGCTGGTCGTGGCGGCGCGCTATCCCGGCGACGGGCCGAACTTCGTCGACTCGTCGGTGGAGCGCGGGATTCCGGCGCCACCGCCGCTCCCCGGGCCGGACGCGCGAGTGCGGGTGGGGGAGGGCTACGAGTCGACCTCGGTGCCCTGGCCGCTGGTCGTGCTGTCGGCGCTGCCGCTGGCGGTCCGGCGCCGGTATCCGCTGGCGGCGTTCGCGGTGGTGATGGGCGCGATGCTGGTCATGGTCGACGACGCCTCCTGGATCAACGTGCTGACCTGCGTCATCGGCGCGTACAGCGCGGCGCGGTACAGCCGATACCGAATACGGGCGACGACCGGGCTGCTCATCGCCGCCGTGATCGCCGGGGTGGCGTTCCGGCGTACGGAACCGATTCTGCCGGGGTGGTCGAGCCCGGCGGTGGTGCTGCTGGTCGCCGGGGTGCTGGCCAGTACGGTGCGGTTCTGGCAGCGGCGGCTGGCGGCCAGCCGGGACCGGTTCACCCGGCTCCAGCAGGCCCAGGAGGAGAGCGTGCGCCGGGCGGCGGAGGAGGAACGGGCGCGGATCGCCGCCGAGTTGCACGACGTCGTCACCCACAATGTGAGCGTGATGGTCATCCAGGCGGGAGCGGCCCGCAAGGTGATGGACACGGCGCCGGAACGGTCGAAGGAGGCGCTGCTGGCGGTCGAGGCCGGGGGCCGCGCCGCGATGGCGGAACTGCGCAACGTGATGGGCCTGTTGGCGGCGCCGGACACCGGCCGCCCCGGGCACCCCGGGCACCCTGGTGGTCTGGGCGGTCGTGCTCCCGACACCCCCGCCGACGGCCTCGAACCCCAGCCCGGGCTCGACCAGCTCGACGCCCTGGTGGAGCGGGTGCGCGCCGCCGGGACCCCGGTCACGGTCACCGTGTCGCCGCGGCCCGGTCCGCTGCCGCCCGGGGTGGAGCTGGCGGCCTACCGGGTCGTGCAGGAGGCGCTGACCAACACCATCAGGCACGCGCCCGGTGCCGCCGCGTCCGTGTCCGTCGGGCACAGCGGTGACCTGCTGGAGATCGAGGTCACCGACTCCGGAGCCGCCCACGACGCGCCCGCGCGGGAGGGCACCGGCCGGGGCCTGATCGGCCTGCGGGAACGGCTGGCGGTCTACGGCGGTGAACTCACGGCCGGTCCCACCCTCGCCGGGGGTTACCGCATCACGGCCCGCGTCCCCTGGCGGACGTCGTGAACCGGCCGCCGACGCTGCGCGCCGTCATCGCCGACGACCAGGCACTCGTCCGCACCGGCTTCGGCATGATCCTGGCCGCGGACGGCATCGAGGTGACGGCGGAGGCGGCCGACGGCGCCGAGGCGGTGGCGGCGGTCCGGCGCACCCGGCCCGACGTCGTCCTGATGGACATCCGGATGCCGCGGATGGACGGCATCGAGGCCACCCGGCGCATCCTCGCCGACGGAGGTCCCGGCGGCACCCGCGTCATTATTCTGACCACCTACGACGTCGACCATTACGTCTACGCGGCGCTCACCGCGGGCGCCAGCGGCTTCCTGCTCAAGGACGTCAGCCCCGAGCACCTCGTCGCCGCGGTACGGCTGGTGCAGTCCGGCGACGCGCTGCTCGCCCCGACGATCACCCGCCGCCTGATCGAACGCTTCGCCCACCGTGAGGAGCACCGCCCCTCCGCCGCCCACCGCGACCTCTCCGGCCTGACCCCCCGCGAACTGGAGGTCCTCCGCCTCCTGGCCACCGGCCTGAGCAACGCGGAACTCGCGACCCACCTGTGTCTCAGCCCCACCACGATCAAGACCCACATCGGTCGAATCCTGTCCAAACTGAACCTCCGCGACCGAGTCCAGGCGGTCGTACTGGCTTATGAGACGGGGCTGGTGGCTCCGGGGAGTTCACCGGGAGGTCCACCCGGAGGTTCTCCGTGAGTTCCCGTGGCGGTGGGGCTTCTACTGGGGCAGGTCAGAGTGGTCGGACCCGTCCCCGGCCCTGCGCGCGACCCACGTCTGAACACCCCGTCGGGCGAGGCCCCCACGGCGAGGGACACCAGGACGGCTCCCCAGTCGATGACATGCGGCAGGCCGGGGAAGAAGGCGAAGAAGGCCAGCGTGGCCACGACGCCCGCGAGGAAGGCGACGACCTCGATTCGGCGCGGCCGTGGTGCGGGCGGCGGGGCCGACTCCGGGCCCTTCTGCTGCTGGCTCGTGAACATCTCACTTCGTGATGTGGTGGCACTGGCTCACGCGCCGCACGCCGTTGACGTTGAGATGGGCGCACGCCTTGCCATAACGAGGCAGGGTCTGGGGAGCGTTGTTCCGCATGGGATCGATCTCGCACTCGGGGTGCGTCCTGCCGCGCGACGTGCGATACGTCCGGTTCCTCGTGTCGGCGTAGGTGAAGTCGATGCGCCAGTCGCAGAAGCCAGTGCTCAGCGCTCCGACGAAGGCGCAGTCGACCCCCGCGTTCTGGTACCTGATCCTCTTGCCGCCACCGCGGATGACCGAGGTGTCCCCTCTTTGTTGATCACGTCTGGGACGTGGGGGACAACCGCGGAGTGCGAAGTGCGGTCACACGTATATGCGTTGATTTACCGTCAGGTGTGAAGAGCGGACCGGCGTCACTTGGCGTCCGCGTAGCACTCCACCACCGCCGTGGTGAACGGGAAGCGCACCGGGGTGTCTCCGAAGGTCAGGTGGGCGGCCAGGGCGGCGGAGTGGTGGATGGCCGTGGTGACCTTGTCGGTTTCCTCGGTGGGGCAGTGGACGATCACCTCGTCGTGCTGGAAGAAGACCAGTTCCGCGGCGAGGGGCGTCAGTTCCTGGCGCAGGGCGGCCAGCAGGAGCAGGGTCCAGTCGGCCGCGCTGCCCTGGACGACGAAGTTGCGCGCGAAGCGGCCGCGGGCGCGGGAGTCGGTGGACGTGTGGTCGGAGGCCAGGGCCGGGTCCTGGGGGATGCCCGCCTCTTCGGGGGCGTCGCCCCCGGCCGGTGGGCAGGTGCGGCCCAGCCAGGTGCGGACCAGCCGCCCCTCCTCGCCCGCGCGGGCCGCCTCGTCGACGTAGGCCACCGCCTGGGGGAAGCGGCGTCGGAGTGCGGCGAGGTTCTTCAGGCCGTCGCCTGAGGTCTGGCCGTAGATGGCGCCGAGGACGGCGAGTTTGGCCTGGTCGCGGTCGCCGGAGAAGGCCCGCTCGGAGACGGACTGGTAGAGGTCGGTCCCGCGGCCCGCCACCTCCATCAGACCCGGGTCACGGGAGATCGCGGCGAGGACGCGCGGCTCCATCTGGTCGGCGTCCGCCACCAGCAGCCGCCAGCCGGGGTCGGCGACGACCGCGCGCCGGATGACCTTGGGGATCTGGAGCCCGCCACCGCCGTTGGTCACCCAGCGCCCGGAGACCGTGCCGCCCGCGAGGAACTCCGGCCGGAAGCGGCCGTCCCGCACCCAGTCCTGGAGCCAGGACCAGCCGTGGGCGACCCAGATCCGGTACAGCTTCTTGTACTCGATCAGGGGCCTCGCAGCCGGATGGTCGAGGGACTCCAGCTCCCATCGGCGGGTTGACATGACCTTGATACCGGCCTGCGAGAACGCCTTGACCACGTCCGCGGGCAGGTCGGGGCGGACCCGGCGGCCGAACGCGGCGGAGATCTCGTCCGTCAGCTCCGCGAGGCGGCGTGGCTCACTGCCGCCCGCGTACCGTTCGCCGAGCAGGTCGTGCAGCACCTCGCGGTGGACGTCCGCGCGCCACGGCAGCCCCGCCGCGTTCATCTCCGCGGCCACCAGCATCCCCGCCGACTCCGCGGCGGTCAGCAGCCGCATCCGCTCCGGGTGCTCGGCGCGGTCGTGCCGCCGCTGCTGCTCGGCGTAGACGTCGAGCAGGTCGGTCAGGGGCAGACGGGTGACCTGGGGTTCGAAGAGGGGGGACTGGGCGCCCGGCTCGGCGGAGCGCTGGGGTGGGTCGGGCGGTACGGGGCCGCCGCGCAGCCGCGCCAAGGACGCCGCCGCCGAGCGGGGCTCGCCGTACCGCCCCTCGTGGCCGAGGAGGAGGGTCTCGGCGTCCTCGATGTCGTAGCACCGCTCCACTCGCACCCCCGTGGCGAGCAGGGCCGGGTACACCTCGGACGTCGAGCGCCACACCCAGCGGGCCACGTCGGGCCGTTCGCGCACGGCCCGCGCCAGGTCCGCCTCCCACCGCACCGGTCCGGCGGGCAGCCCGTCCCGGCCGAGGGGGGCGAGCTGTACGCCACCGTCCTCGGCCAGAGCGAGTGCCCATCGGTCGGCCATGCGGAGAGTCTTGCAGGAGGGTCTGACAATCGCCCTGACCTGCTGGTTCGTGGGTGATGAGGGGGTGGCCGGGGGCGTCAGCCCCGCTCGCCGGTGGCCGCCTCGTCCGCCGCCGCCGCGATCTTCGTGAGCGTCTCCGCCACGTACCGTTCCGTGCCCTGCTTCGTGAGGCCGAGGCCGGACAGGACCCCCTGGCCGTTCTCGAACTCCAGCAGGGCGAGGAGGAGGTGCTCGGTGCCGATGTGGTTGTGGCCGAGGCGGAGGGCCTCGCGGAAGGTCAGTTCCAGCACCTTCTTGGCGTCGGGGCCGTACGGGACCAGGTCGGGGACCTCGTCGGCGGCGGGCGGCAGCGCCGCGGCGGCGTTCTGGCGTACGGCGTCCAGGAGCACCCCCTGCGCGGTGATCGCCTTGGCGGCCAGGCCGTCCGGGTCGGCCAGCAGACCGAGGACCAGGTGCTCGGGGCGGCCCTCGGGGTTGCCCGCGGCGACCGACGCGTTGTGGGCGGCCATGACGGCGTTCCGCGCGCGCGGGGTGTAGCGGTTGAAGCCCTGGCTCGGGTCCAGGTCGGCCGACTCCTTCGGCACGAAGCGCTTCTGCGCGGCCTGGCGGGTCACGCCCATGCTCCTGCCGATGTCCGTCCAGGAGGCGCCCGAGCGGCGGGCCTGGTCGACGAAGTGGCCGATCAGGTGGTCGGCGACATCGCCCAGGTGTTCCCCGGCGATGACCGCGTCCTGGAGCTGGGCGAGCGGTTCGGGGTGGACCTTCTTGATGGCCGCGATGAGGTCGTCCAGGCGGATGGAGGATGTGATGGCGGGGTCGGAGGTCATGTGTCAACCGTAGGTTGACACTAGTTCATCGTCAACCCTGCGTTGACACTCGCCGTCCACGTCGCTCGGCGACGACGTCCCACTCCTGCGACGACGCCACCAGGAGAGGCCGAGACGGGCGTGGCACCATCGCCGGGTGAGCACCCCCAGCACCCCCAGCACCCCCAGCGACGCCAACCCGCCCGGCAGCACCGTGGACCGCGCCTTCCAGCTCGCCCTCTACGCCGATCCCGGTGCCGCCGTCCTCGACACGGCCGCGTCGCTGCTCGCCGCCGACCCGGCGGCGGACGGTGAACTGGTCCGGCGTGGGGAGGAGTTCCTGGCGGTGGCCTGGCGGCGGGGGTGGCAGCCCGCCGATGCCGTACGGATGGTGCGGCGGGAGCTGGACGACGCGCACGTACGGCTGGTCACGGAGCTGGTCCTCGCGCAGGCGGTGCGCGACGACCGCCCGCGCGGGCGCCGTTGGGCCGACCAGCTCGCCGACCTCGGACGGCACCACGGCGAGACGGCCGCCCCCGCGCCGGCGCCCCGGAGCGACCGCTTCTCGCACGCCACCGCCGTCCTGGAGCTGTACCGCCTGTTGCTGCGGCTGCCCGCCCTGGAACCCCTCGACGAACCCGCGCGGCAGCGGCACGCGCCCCGCTCCGAGCCACGCGTGCTCGCGCGCATCCGGGCGCTGCTGGCCAAGGCCGAGGCGACCGGCTACCCGGACGAGGCGGAGGCGCTCAGCGCCAAGGCGCAGGAACTGATGGCCCGGCACAGCGTCGACGAGGCGCTGCTCGCCGCCCGGACGCCCGACGCCGACGCACCCGGCGCCTGCCGGATCGGCGTCGACGCGCCGTACGAGCAGGCCAAGGCGGTGCTGCTGGACGCGGTCGCCACCGCCAACCACTGCCGTGCCGTGTGGAACGAACCCTTCGGCTTCTCCACGGTCGTCGGCTTCGAACCCGATCTCGAAGCCGTCGAACTCCTCTACACCTCACTCCTCGTGCAGGCCACCACCGCGATGACGAGGGCGGAGGCCGCGCAGCGGGCCGGTGGCCGCAAGCGGACCAAGACCTTCCGGCAGTCGTTCCTCGCCGCCTACGCCCACCGCATCGGCACCCGGCTCGCCACCGCCACCGCGGAGGCCACGGCGCTGACGGCGGAGTCCCGGGCGGCCGACCTGCTCCCCGTCCTCGCCTCGCGCG
Organism: Streptomyces sp. NPDC006997; assembly: GCF_040635175.1. Classification (NCBI taxonomy): domain Bacteria; kingdom Bacillati; phylum Actinomycetota; class Actinomycetes; order Kitasatosporales; family Streptomycetaceae; genus Streptomyces; species Streptomyces sp. NPDC006997. The sequence goes on along the minus strand of NZ_JBEYHH010000026.1, from coordinate 80,633 downwards.
AGGCCGCGGTCACGGCCGCGACGGACCAGCTGTTCCCGGAGACGACCACGTCCCGGCTGCGCGGGGTGAGTGACGCGGCGGGCTGGACGGAGGGCTCCCGCGCGGCCGACCGCGCCCGGGTAGCCGCCCGCCGCCCGCTCGCCTGACGGTCCCGCCGTCCCGCGCCTCGCGTCAGTCCCCCGCCTGCTGGAACGCGCTCACCGTCGCCTCCGGCACGCCCTCCCCGTTGACGGGAACAGCCCCGTACGACCACGGGAAGCTCTGCTCCTCCGAGCCGCCCGGCAAGCCGATCCCCAGCTTCGCCGCGTCAAGGACACCGGTGCCGTCCGCCGCGCCCCGTACGTACGTGATCGTGAAGGTCGCGGCCGTGTCCTTCGCGAGGGTGAGCTGCTGCGGCTGGGCGCCCTCCTCCTCAGGTAGGACGGCCGAGTCGCCCTCCGCGTGGAGTTCCACGCCGGGGAAGCCCTCCAGGGTGCAGTCGGCGTCGCCGTTGTTGGTGAGGGTGACGGGCACGTTGCCGGTGTCCCCGGCGGCGGGCGCGGCGTTGGCGGGGCCCACCTCGATGGTCATCCCGTCGACGGAGCAGGCCGTACCGGCGGCGGAGCCACCGTTCCCGCCGTCGTCCCCGCCGTCGTCACCGTCCCCGGAACAGGCCGTGAGCAGCAGGGCGGCGGCGGTCAGGGCCGCGACGGTGAGCGGGGCGGTGCGCATGGGGGAGTCCTTGGAGTAGTACCGGAGCCAGGCATCCGGATCATCATGCACGGGGTACGGTCAGGGCTCCCACCAGCACCTCGCCCAGCCAGGCTCCCACCGACGCCCCACCGGGCCAGGGCTCCCACCGGGGCCAGTGCTCCCACCGGCTCCTCGCCCATCCACGGCAGGCTCAGGAACCGAGCCCCTCAGTCGGCAGCCCCGTCGGCAGTTGTCCGCCCTCCGCCTTGGTGTACGTCTCGGTGCCGAGGCCGCCCTCCCAGGTGACCTTGAGCGTCGTCCCGTCGACGGACTCGACCCGCCCCGTCTTCCGGTCGTCGCTGCCGTCGGTGCACGTGAGGCGGATCGTCTGGGTGCCGGACGTCTCGCCCGCCTTGCCGCTGCACACGGTCCCGCCGGTCGCGAAGAGCCCGGCCTCGTCGCCGGTCACGACCAGCGCGACCGCGTCGCCGCCGGTGGTGGCGAGCCAGCTGCCCTCCAGGTCGCCGGAGGCGGTCGGACCGCCCGTCTCCGCTGTACTGCTCGAGGAGGCGGAGACGGAGACGCTGGGGCTCGGCGTGCCGTCGTCGGCTTCGGAGCCGCCGTCGTCGCTGCACGCGCCCAGCAGGAACGCGCCCGCCAGCCCCGCCGCGGCGACGGCCAGCCGCCGAGGCACCACGCGCGCGTGCGCCCTCACACAGCCCCTTGCACTGCCCTGTCCGCAGCCCTGTCCGCACCCCTCTGTGCAGCCCTTCGCGCGGCCGGAATCCGATGCCCCCATAGCCACTGCCATCCCCCCAACCCGAGCCGGTCACCCCGTACGACGGCAGAAGCTACCAGGGCGTAACCCAAACAGGGACCGCCCTACCAGGACGACTTCCGCACCCCGGGCAAGTACCCGGCGTGCGCCTGCCCCCGCAGGTTCACCCGCGACAGCCCGAACGCACGGAAGTACCCGCGCGGGCGCCCGTCCACCTGGTCCCTGTTGCGGACGCGGGTGGCGCTGGCGTCGCGCGGCTGGCGTCGCAGTTCCCGCTGGGCGGCGAGACGTTCGGCCGCCCCCGTCGACGGGTGGCGGATGATCTCCTTCAGCTCGGCACGGCGGGCCGCGTACCGCGCCACCGTCCGCTGCCGCTGCTCGTTCTTCGCGATCTTGCTCTGCTTCGCCATCAGACCCGTACCCCCCGCGCGCGGATGCGGGCGACGGCCGCCTCGACGCCGATCGCGTCGAGGGTCCTGATCCCCTTGGTGCTCAGCCGCAGCCGTACGTGACGGCCCTCGCTCGGCAGCCAGTAGCGCTTGGTCTGGATGTTGGGGTCGAAGCGGCGCGAAGTGCGCCGGTGGGAGTGCGAGACGCGGTTGCCGAAGCCGGGTCGCGCGCCGGTCAACATGCAGTGGGCGGACAAGGTGACGTACCTCTCTCGGTTGACGGTTTCGTAAATGGGAATCGTTTTCAGTAAGATAGCAGCATGGCACGCAACGAACTCCGCCCGGTCGTCAAGCTCCGGTCCACGGCCGGGACCGGCTTTACCTACGTCACCCGCAAGAACCGCCGCAACGACCCCGACCGGCTGACCCTGCGCAAGTTCGACCCCGTCGCCGGCCGCCACGTCGACTTCCGAGAGGAGCGCTGAACACCGTCATGCGCGAGGGAATCCACCCGGAGTACGGCCCCGTCGTCTTCCGCGACCGTGCCGCCAACCACGCCTTCCTGACCCGCTCCACACTGGCCGGGGTGCCCACGGAGAAGACGATCGAGTGGGAGGACGGCAACACCTACCCCGTCGTCGACGTCGAGATCTCCAACGTCAGCCACCCCTTCTACACGGGCACCGCCCGCGTCCTGGACACCGCCGGACGCGTCGAGCGCTTCGAGCGCCGGTACGGGAAGCAGGGCTGAGGGGGTGCCGGCCGACCTGCCCGTCGTCATCGTCGCCGGACTGCACGCCGACGCCCGCAAGGCCGCCGTGGAGCGGCTGCTCGCCGAGGTGCCCGGGAGCGTCGTACTCCACCACGACCTGGCCACCGCCGCGGCCGGGACCGTCGTACGGACCGTTCGGGACGCCGCCGGGCCGCGGTCCGCCGGTGAGGCGCCGCTGGTGAACGACTGCGCGTGCTGCGCGCTGCGCGAGGACCTGGTGCCGGAGCTGGAGCGGCTGGCGGAGGCGGGGGAGACCCGGCTCGCGGTCGTCGAACTGTGGGACTCCGTCGAGCCCAAGGCGATGGCCGAGGTGGTCACGGGCGGCGGACTCACCGTCACCGGCGTGATCACCGCCCTCGACCCGGCGCTGGTGCTGCCGTACCTCGGCAACGGCGACGACCTCGCTGACGGTGGCCTCGCCGCGGCGGCCAGCGACCGGCGCACGGTCGCCGACACCTTCGCGCGGCAGCTGGAGTACGCCCCCGTCCTGGCCCTCGTCGACTCCCCGGAGGCCGACGACGAGGACCACGAACTGCTCGCCCAGCTGCACCCCACGGCCCGCCAGGTGCTCCTCGGCCACGAGGGCCTGGCGGGCGCCGCGCTCGCCGGGTTCGACGTGGACGCCGCCGCCGCGGCCCAGCACCCGGCGTGCGCCCTGCTGCCCGCCGAGGCCGACGCCCAGGGCGTGACGACGCTGGTCTGGCAGCGGCGCCGCCCCTTCCACCCGGAGCGGCTGTACGCGGCGCTTGAAGACCTGACCTGCGCCGCGGCCCGCAGCCGTGGGCGGTTCTGGCTCGCCGAGAAGCCGGACACGCTGCTGCACTGGGACGCCGCCGGGGGCGCGCTGTGCGTGGAGAGCGCGGGACCCTGGCTGGCGTCGCTGCCGGACGCGGCCTGGGAGACGGTCCCGCCGGTGCGCCGGGCCGCCGCCGCGCTGGACTGGCACCCCGAGCACGGCGACCGCTGCCAGCACCTGGTCTTCACCTCCCCCGGGCTCGACCGGGAGGGGCTCACCGGGCTGCTGGAGTCCTGTCTGCTCACCGATGCCGAGTACGCCGCCGGACGCGAGGCGTGGAAGCGCCTGCCGTCCGCCTTCGACACCCTCCTGGAGGTCTGACCCGACATGCCCCGCGAGGCCGACCGCAAGCCCGTCAAGAGCCGTCCCAACCCGCTGCTCCAGGCGGGGGTCACCTATATCGACTACAAGGACACCGACCTGCTGCGGAAGTTCGTCTCCGACCGCGGCAAGATCCGCAGCCGCCGGGTCACGCGGGTGACCGCCCAGCAGCAGCGGCTGCTCGCGCGCGCCATCAGGAACGCCCGGGAGATGGCGTTGCTGCCCTACGGGGTCCGCTGAGCCGCGCCCACGTCATGACCCTTAGGTAGGCGATTCCCTACGTTTGACAGGTAGGGAATCGCCTACCTATTGTCGTTCCATGACCACCACGGACACCCACCCCACCTCCCACATCACCCACGCCTCCTTCGTCACCCTCCCGGTCGCCGACCAGGACCGCGCCCTGCGCTTCTACACGGACGTGCTCGGCTTCGAGGTCGCCGCCGACCGCGACATGCCGCCCGGCCGGTGGCTCCAGGTCGCGCCCCGGGGCGCACAGACCGCCTTCACGCTCGCGGGACCGGGCGTGGGCGGTTTCGCGCCCGGCACCGCGCGGGGGATCATGTTGGTCACGACCGATGTCGACGCCGACTGCGCGCGGCTTGCTGCGGCCGGGGTCGCCGTACAGGGTCCGGACGAGCAGCCGTGGGGGCGGATGGCCTCCTTCCGCGATCCGGACGGCAACGGTCTGCTGCTGTTGACGGAGAAGACGGAGACGGAAGGCTTCTGACCACCACCATGACCACCACCGGGGCCCCCGCCACCGGTGCCGGAACCGGCACCGCCGTCGAGGACCGTGTCTTCGCCGCGCTCGCCAACGCCACCCGCCGCGAGGTGCTGCGCCTGCTGCGCGACGGCGGGCCCCAGCCGGTCCAGGCCCTGGCCGACCACTTCGACATGCGGCGCCCCAGCCTCTCGGAACACCTCAAGGTGCTCCGGGAGGCCGGTCTCGTCTCCGAACAGCGCGTCGGCCGCCAGCGCATCTACCGCCTGGAGGCGGCCCCGCTCGCCGAGGTGCAGGACTGGCTCCACCCGTACGAGCGGTTCTGGCGCGAGCGGCTCAGGAGCCTCGGCCGCCTCCTCGACCACATGCCCGACGATGATCCGGCATGAACCGCGAACCCGGCCCCGAACCCGGACCCGAACCCGGACCCGAACCCGGACCCGGACCCGGACCCAAATCCGAACCCGGACCCGGACCCGAACCCGGACCCGGACCCAAATCCGGACCCTGCCCCGAACCCGAACGCGAACCCAGACCGGAACCTGACCCCGAGCCCCGCCCCGCACTCGCCCCCGCATTCGGCCCCGAATCCGCGCCCGAACCCGCCCCCGCCAATGCAGCCTTCGGGGAGCCCGAGCCCCCCGACCCCACCACCATCCGTGTAGACCAGTTCCTCCCCCACCCGCCCGCCAAGGTCTGGCGTGCTCTCACGGACCCCGAGTTGCTCGCGCGATGGCAGATGCCGGGCGCCGCGGACTTCCGTCTGGAGGTCGGGCACCGGTACCGGATGACCTCCGTCCCACGCCCCCACACCCGCTTCTCCGGTGCGGTCGACGTCCAGGTGCTCGCCTACGACGCCCAGCGGATGCTCCGGCTCCGCTGGGCCGACGCCGATCCGGCCAATCCCGTGGACTGGACGATCACGTGGACGTTGGAACAGGAAGGCCGCGGTACGCGTCTGTTCCTAGTGCACGAGGGATTCGACCCGGATGACCCGGCGCAGATGATGGCACGGAAGATCATGGACGGGGGCTGGCGCTCGCATGTCCTGCGAAGTCTGGGGCAGACGCTCGAAAGGGTGCGGTGAGGCGGTCGGGCGGCCTCACCGGGGCACCGGCAACCTGTAATCACGAGAACACCCCTCGTGCACGTGCATCTGCAAGTGCGTATGCGCCTGCATATGCTCATGCGGTTGCACATGAACGAGGTTATGATCCGGGTCAGTTGACCACTGCATCAATGGCCACACCAGCCAGTGCACCACCGGGGAGCGACCTGTGGATCACGACGTGTACAACGGCATGGCCGCCACCGAACTGAGCGGCGTGGCCTGGCAGAAGAGCCGGTACAGCAACTCTCAGGGCTCGTGCGTGGAGTTCGCGCGGTTGCCCGGCGGGGAGGTGGCGGTACGCAACAGCCGCTTCCCCGACGGTCCCGCGCTCGTCTACACGCGCGCCGAGATCGAGGCGATGCTCCTGGGGGTCAAGGACGGCGAGTTCGACCACCTGATAGCGGGGTGAGCGCGCAGCCGCACGCCCCGCCGCGTCGCCACACTATGCCGTAACGTTTCAGCAGGAACAGAGCATAACCAGGAACAGCGCGTATCCACGAACAGTGCGTAACACGAACAGCGCGTAACGGGGTGTGAAGCGATGCCTCACGCCCCCGGTCGTGGATCGCCCGCCCGCTGGCCGTTCAGGCCGCCGCCCTCCGGCGGCTGGAGTCGGAACAGCGCCCAGACCACCTTGCCGGTGAGGGTGCCCGCCAGCGGGTGCCAGCCCCAGCTGTCGCAGAAGGACTCGACGAGGAACAGCCCGCGCCCGGACTCCGCCGAGAAGTCCTCGGTGTCCCGGGCGACCGGGGTGCCGTCGCTGGGATCCCGCACCGCGCACACCAACCGCTCGGTCCAGCGCATCAGATGCAGCCGTACCGGAGGTTCCTGCCCCGCGAGCTGCCCCGCGAACTGACCCGCGCCCTGGCTCCGGAAGTGCCCCGCGGATCCGTTCCCACCGCATTCCGGAGCGGTCGCGGGCACCGCGTGCCGCAGCGCGTTGGTGACCAGTTCCGACACGACCAGGCAGATGTCGTCGAAGCGTTCGTCGATCCCCCACTGTTCGAGCGTGACCCGGGTGAACCGCCGTGCCTCGCGCACCGCTTCGTAGCGGGCGGACAGGGCGCAGGAGGAGGCTGAGGAAACGGCCGCGGGGTCCAGCGGCGGAAGGCCCTGCCTTAACGGCTTGAGCATGGTCGATCCATTCGTCCCCATGCGAGGCACTCCCGGGAATTCGCGGACGGTGCGAGGCGGCGGTGGTGCGGGACCATGGTTTCGGATGCGTACAGCAGATGCAAGGGCAGATGCACGTGCACGCGACCGAATTGGACCCTCCCGTACCGCTTCTTGGCCATTTTTTCCGCCATCTTGGCGTCGCTTTCTTGCCCGACTCTCCTTCCCCTACCCCCCTTCGGCCCCTTGACTGGCCCGGAACTTGAGCGGAATCTTGGCTTCTTTCCATCTCTGTAACCGGGCGAGTACTGCTCGGAGTGTTTTAGTGGCAGACTGCGGGCCCTGAAGACGGTTGGGGAGGCTGGCGAACGTGAGTGCGGGAGAGCCCGGATCGGTGGTGCGGCGGATGCTGCTCGGCTCGCAACTCAGGCGACTGCGAGAGGCGCGCGGGATCACGCGCGAGGCGGCTGGTTACTCGATCCGCGCCTCCGAGTCGAAGATCAGCCGGATGGAGTTGGGCCGGGTGAGCTTCAAGACACGGGATGTGGAAGACCTGCTGACGCTGTACGGCATCACGGACGACGGGGAGCGCAACTCGCTGCTCTCCCTCGCCCGCGAGGCCAACGTGGCGGGGTGGTGGCACAGTTACTCGGACGTTCTGCCGAGCTGGTTCCCCACCTATGTCGGTCTGGAGGGGGCGGCGGCCGTCATCCGCGCGTACGAGGTGCAGTTCGTGCACGGACTGCTCCAGACCGAGGCGTACGCGCGAGCGGTCGTCCGGCGCGGCATGGAGGGCGCGAGCGAGGCCGACGTGGAGCGGCGGGTGACGCTGCGCCTGGAGCGGCAGAAGCACCTCGTCTCCGAGAACGCCCCCGACTTCCACATCGTCCTCGACGAGGCCGCCCTGCGTCGCCCCTACGGCGACCGCGAGGTGATGCGCGGGCAGCTCCAGCACCTGATCGAGATCTCCGAGCGGCCCAACGTACGCCTCCAGGTCATGCCGTTCACCTTCGGCGGGCACTCCGGGGAGAGCGGCGCGTTCACCATCCTCAGTTTCCCCGAGTCCGACCTGTCGGACGTCGTCTATCTGGAGCAGCTCACCAGCGCGCTGTACCTCGACAAGCCGGAGGACGTGGCGCAGTACGAAAAGGCCCTGAAAGAACTCCAAAGGGACAGCCCCGGGCCGGACGCCAGTCGGGACCTGCTGCGCGGCCTGCTCCAACTCTCCTGAAACAACCGCTCCAACTCGGCTATAACGCAAGTACGATGACGAACGATCAGGCTGTCAAGTCGATCATCTTTCCGCCATCTTTGCGCGGCTTCGCGCGGCAGGGGATTGAGGGATCACATGTCGTCGTACTTCACCGACCTGGCTCAGCAGTACATCGACGGTGAATGGCGCCCGGGAACGGGTTCCTGGGACATCATCGACTGCAACCCGTACGACGGCGAGAAGCTGGCCTCGATCACGATAGCCACGGTCGACGAGATAGATCAGGCGTACCGTGCCGCCGCCCGCGCCCAGGGCGCGTGGGCCTCGGCGGGCGCGTTCGCCCGGCGGGCCGTGCTGGAGAAGGCGCTGCGCCTGGTCGAGGAGCGCGAGGCGGAGATCGCGGACGTGATCGTCGCCGAGCTGGGCGGCACCCGGCTGAAGGCCGCCTTCGAACTCCACCTCGCCAAGGAGTTCCTGAGCGAGGCCGTCAACCTGACGACACGCCCGGAGACCAAGGTCCTGCCGTCCCCGGACCCCGGCAAGGAGAACCGCCTCTACCGCGCCCCCGTCGGTGTCGTCGGCGTCATCAGCCCCTTCAACTTCCCCTTCCTGCTCTCCCTGAAGTCGGTCGCCCCGGCGCTCGCCCTCGGCAACGGCGTCGTCATCAAGCCGCACCAGGACACGCCCGTCACCGGCGGCACCCTGATCGCGAAGCTCTTCGAGGACGCGGGCCTCCCGGCCGGGCTGCTCAACGTGATCGTCACGGACATCGCCGAGGTCGGTGACGCGTTCATCGAGCACCCCGTGCCCAAGGTGATCTCCTTCACCGGCTCGGACAAGATCGGCCGCCATCTCGCCACCATCTGCGCCGGGCAGTTCAAGCGGGTCATCCTCGAACTCGGCGGCAACAGCGCGCTCGTCGTCCTCGACGACGCCGACATCGACTACGCCGTCGACGCCGCCGTCTTCAGCCGGTACGTGCATCAGGGGCAGGTCTGCATGGCCGCCAACCGGGTGCTGGTGGACCGGTCGGTCGCGGGCGAGTTCACCGACAAGTTCGTGGCCAAGGTCAGGTCCCTCAAGGCCGGGGACCCGAACGACCCGCTGACCGTCATCGGCCCGCTGATCAACTCCTCGCAGGCCGAGTCGGTCTCCGCCACCGTCGAGCAGGCGCTCGCCGAGGGCGCCACCGCCCTGGTGCGCGGCACCACCACGGGCAACCTCGTGGAGCCGTCCGTCCTGACCGGCCTGCCCGCCGACTCGCCCCTGCTCCGGCAGGAGGTCTTCGGACCCGTCGTCTTCCTCCTCCCGTTCGACGGTGAGGAGGAGGCCGTACGCCTCGTCAACGACACCCCCTACGGCCTCAGCGGCGCCGTGCACACCGGTGACGTGGAGCGCGGGGTGCGGTTCGCCCAGCGGATCGACACCGGCATGTTCCATGTGAACGACGGCACCGTGCACGACGAGCCGCTCGTGCCCTTCGGCGGGGAGAAGAACTCCGGCGTCGGCCGCCTCAACGGGGAGACGACCCTGGAGGCGTTCACCAGCCTGAAGTGGATCTCGGTACAGCACGGCCGGAGCGCGTTCCCGTTCTGAGCGACGGTTGACCGGCCCCGGCCCCTCGTGGACGCCGGGCGCCGGTCAGCGCTGCGGGTAGCCCCCCTGGTCGTAGGGGTACTGCTGCTGGTCCTGGGAGTACCGCTGCTGGTCGTGCGGGTACTGCTGCTGGTGCTGGGGGTACTGCGGCGCGTACGGCTGGGCGGGCTGGTCGTAGCCGCCCTGGTAGGCGTCCTGCGGGTACCCGCCCTGCTGCTGGTCGCCGTAGCCCTGGTCGCCGTAGCCCTGCTGGCCCTGGTGGCCGTAGCCCTGGTCGCCGTGCGGCTGGTTCTGGTGGGTCGGCGGGACGCGGCGGAGCTGGGTGGTGGCGTCGTCCATGGTCGGCTGCTGCTGGTATGCGGGCTGGTGGGGGGCGCGCGGCGCGGCGGCGGACTCCGGGGCCGGCGCGGGGGCCTGCGGGTTCCTCTTGTTCTGCGAGCGGGCCCGCAGCAGCTCGATGATGATCGGGACGACCGAGACGAGGACGATCAGGATCAGGATCGCCTCGATGTTCTGCTTGACGAAGTCGATGTTGCCCAGCCAGGCGCCGAGCATCGTCACACCGGCGCCCCACAGGATGCCGCCGATCACGTTGAACGTCAGGAACGAGCGGTACCGCATACCGCTGACGCCCGCGATGATCGGCGTGAACGTGCGCACGATGGGCACGAAGCGGGCCAGGACCAGGGACTTCGGGCCGTACTTCTCGAAGAACTCGTGCGCCTTGACCACGTTCTCCTGTTTGAAGAGGCGGGAGTCCGGGCGGGTGAAGAGTGCCGGGCCGACCTTCTTGCCGAACATGTAGCCCGCCTGGTCGCCCAGGATCGCGGCGACGCAGATCAGGATGATCGCCGCCCACAGCGGGAAGTCCAGCTGGTTCGAGGTGATCAGCAGACCGGCGGTGAACAGCAGGGAGTCGCCCGGCAGGAAGAAACCGATCAGGAGACCGGACTCGGCGAAGACGATGAGGAGCAGGCCCCAGATGCCGAAGGTGTCCAGAAGGTAGTTCGGATCCAGCCAGCTCGGTCCGAGGGCAAGCGTCGTCACGGTTCCGGGCTCCTGAGGGGTTGGGAAGTACGGCGTCCAGTACGGCCGGACAAAGCTATCAACGCATCGCGTCCGCCCCGGGTTCCACCGGTCGGTACCGATCGCACTGTGGGCCGGGTCGCACCCGGCGGGTCCGGCCCACGGTGCCTCAGGAGGAGTGCCGGGCGGCGTTCGCCACGATCGCGTCCCGCAGGTGCTCGGCGAGGCCGGGACGCAGGGAGTCGTAGAACGCCTTGAAGCGCTCGTCGGCGACGTACATCTCGCCGAGGCCCTGGTGGACGTCGTACGGGCACTCGTAGAACCAGGTGCAGATGTGCCGCCGGTGCTCCTCGGCCATGTCCATGGCGCGCTCGCCGGTCGGCTGCTCACCGGCGGCCATCAGGGCGCCGTAGCGCCCGCCCCAGTCGGCCACCTCCGCCTGCATCCGCTTCCAGTCCTCCTTGGTGTAGCCCGCGGCGCGGCGCTGTGACTCCGCGTACGCCTCGGTGCCGCCCCAGCGCTGCTCCGCCTCCTCCGCGTACTGCTCGGGGTCCTTGTCCCCGAAGACCTCGAAGCGCTCCTCCGGTGTGAGGTTGATCCCCATCTTGCGTGCCTCCATGGCGTGCTCCACGGCCGCCGCCATCTTCCGCAGCCGCTCGATCCGGGCGGTCAGCAGCTCGTGCTGGCGGCGCAGGTGCGCGCGCGGGTCCGCGTCCGGGTCGTCCAGCAGGACGGCGACCTCGTCGAGGGGGAAGCCCAGCTCCCGGTAGAACAGGATCTGCTGCAACCGGTCGAGGTCGGCCTCGCCGTAACGCCGGTGCCCCGCGCGGGTGCGTTCGCTCGGCACGAGCAGGCCGACGTCGTCGTAGTGGTGCAGGGTGCGCACCGTCACTCCGGCGAAGCCGGCGACCTGTCCCACGGAGTAGCTCACTTCCGCTCCCTTCTCGGTACGCGCCCCACGATGGGCCCTCACGCGACGTGAGGTGCAAGCCGCCGTCCCGCGCGGGACGTGCCCTACGCGCTCAGGCGCCCGAACCGGCGTACCGCCAGCGGGAAGAACAGCGCGAGCAGGGCCAGCGGCCAGGCGACGGCGGCCCAGACGTGGCCCGGCTCCCCGCCCGGGTTGCCGAACAGGTCGCGTACGGCCGTCGCGGTCTGGGACATCGGGTTCCACTCGACGACCGTGCCCAGCCAGTCCGGCATCGAGCCGGGTTCGGCGATCACGTTGGAGAGGAAGCCGACCGGCCAGACCAGGATCTGCACGGCCTGCACCAGCTCCGGCTTCCCCGCCACCAGCGCCAGCTCGATGCCGATCCACAGCATCGCGAACCGGAACAGCAGCAGCAGGCCGACCGCGCCGAGGAACGCGCCGACGCCGCCGTGGGTCCGCCAGCCCAGCGCGTGGCCGACGCCGATGAGCACGGCCAGCGTGAGCGCCGACTGGAGCATGTCGGCGGCCGCCCGGCCCACCAGCACCGCGCCGTTGGCCATGGGCATCGAGCGGAACCTGTCGATCACGCCCTTGTTGAGGTCCTGGGTGACGGCCAGCAGGGTGCTCTCCAGGCCGAACGCCATGGTCAGCGCCAACATGCCGGGCACCAGGTAGTCGACGTACGCCCCGTCCACGCCCCGGCCGCCGCCGATCAGGTAGCCGAACATCAGCAGCAGCATCACCGCGAAGACCAGGTTCACGGTCAGCTGCACGGGCTGCCGGGCCCAGTGGGCCAGCTCCCGCCGGGTCATGGTCCAGGAATCGGTCAGGGCGTGGATGCTCACGCGGCCTCCTCTGCTCGCTTGCCGTCCTCCGTGAGGTGGAGGAAGACCTCGTCCAGCGTCGGGCGCCGCAGCGCGATGTCCTCCGCGTCGACACCGCCCTCCTCCAGCGCCCGTACGACGGCGGAGAGCGCCGCCATCCGGTCCGTGACCGGGGCGCTGAGCAGCCGCCGGTCGGCGTCGACGGACACGGTGTCCTTGGGCACCGGCAGCAGCGCGACGGCGGCGCCGAGCTGCCCGGCGTCGCGCAGCACGACGTCGATGCGGTCGCCGCCCGTCAGCGCCTTCAGCTCGCCCGCGGTGCCCTCGGCGACGACACGGCCCCGGTCGACGACCGAGATGCGGTCGGCGAGCTGGTCGGCCTCCTCCAGGTACTGGGTGGTGAGCAGTACCGTCGTACCGCCGCCGACCAGGGAGCGGACGGCCGCCCACACCTCGGCGCGCCCGCGCGGGTCGAGTCCGGTGGTGGGTTCGTCGAGGAAGAGCACCTCCGGTTCGGTGATCAGGGACGCGGCGAGGTCGAGGCGGCGCCGCATACCGCCGCTGTACTGCTTGACCGCCTTGCGGCCGGTGTCGGTGAGGCCGAAGCGCTCCAGCAACTCGTCCGCGCGGGCGCGGGCCCGGCGGGCGCCCAGGTGGTGGAGGCGGCCGAACATCTCCAGGTTCTGGTGGCCGCCGAGTCCTTCGTCGAGTGCCGCGTGCTGGCCCAGCAGGCCGATGCGCGAGCGCACCGCGCGGGCCTGCGCCACGGCGTCGTGCCCGGCGACCTCGACCCGGCCGGAGTCCGGCCGCAGCAGCGTGGACAGGATGCGGACCAGGGTCGTCTTGCCCGCCCCGTTGGGCCCGAGCACGCCGTGCACGGTGCCGCGCGCCACGGTCAGATCGAGCCCCGCCAGCGCGGCTCCGCCGTTCCTGCCGCCGTACTTCTTGTGTGCCCCTACGACGGTGATGGCCGTGTCGGCCACGGTGACCCCCTTGCTAGTCAAACTTGACCACTGGCTCGGAGGGTAACGTGGGGCAGGTCGTTGGTCAAACTTGATTAGAGGGTGTCCCCGGGATGCCGCTCGCCCGTCGCGTACGGGTTCTCCTCGCCCTCCGCCAGCACCCCGACGAACGGCTCCCCCTCACCGGCGAAGGTGTACGCGCCGCCCTCGACGCGTCCGATCAGCCCCCGGGTCCACTCGGCCTCGGCGTCGGCCGTGTGCACCCACAGGTTCATGATCTCGCCGATGTGGCCCAGCTGCTCGGGGCCGGACTCGGGCACGTAGTGCTCGGTGACCGCCGCCCGCCACTCCTCGATGCGCCGGGTGCGCTCCTTCAGCAGCGCCACGGCCTCCTCCCGGGGCAGGTCGACCAGGAAGCCGATGGCGGCGGACTTGACGTCCATCTTCTGGTCATAGGCGACGAGGGCCCCGCGCAGCAGCGCGAAGAACTCCGCGTCGCCCGCCGGGGTGATCTCGTACTCGGTGCGCGGCGGGCCGCCCGCCGTCGACGGGGCGATCTCGTGCGCGTGCAGCAGGCCCTGCTTGGCCATCTGCTTCAGGGCGTGGTAGATCGAGCCGGGTTTGGCGTTGGACCACTCGTGCGCGCCCCAGTACTCCAGGTCGTTGCGGACCTGGTAGCCGTGGGCCCGCCCGTGCTGGCGCACCGCGCCGAGCACCAGGAGACGGATCGCTGACATGCGGTCCAGGTTATGACCCACCCGCGCGGGCGCTCCGCCCGAGGCCCGGGAACGGGGCCTGCCCGAGGCCCGGGAACGGGGCCTGCCCGACGGGGGCCCAGCTAGAACCCGCGCGTGCGCTTCGCCCCCTTGCGGCCCTCCGCGGAGCCCACCCGCAGGAAGAGCCGCGAAATCTCCGACCCGAGGTTGACGCCGATCGCGATGGCGATGGCGAGCGCACCGGCCTTGGTGAGGGAGTCCAGACCGCTGTCGACATCGTTCTGGGCGATCGACAGCAGCCCGAAGTACGTCGCCGAACCCGGCAGCAGCGGGCCGATCGCGGCCGTCGTGTACGGCAGCGCGGACGCGTACCGGTAGCGGGACAGCAACTGCCCGAAGAGGCCCACCAGACCCGCCGCGACGGCCGTGGAGGCGACGGGGGAGAGGTCGCCCGCGTAGTGCATGGCGCCGTACACCGCCCACGCGACGCCGCCGTTCAGGGTGACCGCCAGCACGGTGGACCGTTCCTGCTGGAGCAGCACGGCGAACGTCAGCGACAGCAGCATCGACGCCGCCAGCTGCAACGCCGGCCGCTCCGCGATGTTCAGCGCCGCGTCCGGGTTGAGCCCGGCGCCCAGCTGGACCCCGAAGTAGAGCACCACCAGCACCCCGACGACGATCCCCACGAAGAAGTACATGACCTCCAGGAGCCGGGCCGCGGCGGTGATGTAGAAGCCGGTCAGACCGTCCTGCACGCCCGCCACCAGCGCCCGCCCGGGCAGCAGCGCGAACAGCCCACCGGTGATGACCGCGGAGGCCCGCACGTCGGCGTGCGCCAGGGTCAGCGTGACCCCGATGGCGGCCGGGGGCATCGCCGCCACCGTGAACTGGTAGAACTCCGGCAGCCCGCGCCCCGCGCACAGCCACGCCAGCCGGTCCCCGAGCATGGCGCCCAGGGCGGCGGCGAAGAACACCAGCACACCACCGCCGACCAGCACCGAGGCCGCACCCGCCAGCAGCCCGCTCGCCGAGGTCAGCACCCAGGTCGGATAGGGGTGCCGGTTGCGGCGCATCTCCGCCAGCCGCCGGTACGCCTCCTCCAGGGAGAGGTGCGCCTCCGGGTCGGACAGGTCGTCCACCAGCTGGAACACCGCCGCCAGCCGCGTGTAGTCGGTGCCCCGGCGCCGTACCGTCCGGGAGGCGGTGACGGGGTCCTCCACCAGGGATGGCTGGTAGGAGATCGACAACAGGGTGAAGGTGACGTTCGGCTCGCAGCGGTCCAGACCGTAGGACCGGCACACGGCGAACATCGCCGCCTCCACGTCCTCGGCGCCCTCCCCGCCCGCCAGCAGCAGCTCACCGATACGCAGCGTCAGGTCGAGCACGCGCGGGACGGCCGGTCCGCCGTCCTCCGCTTTCGGGCCCGGCTCCGGCGCGGGCCGCTCCGTCACCGGCAGCCGCAGCATCGTGCGCATCCGCACCTGCCACGGCGCGTCCTTCGTGAGGCTGACGACCGGCACACCGCTCGGCGGCGTGAACGCGGGCGGTGCGCTGCGCGAGCTGTAGGTGCTCGGCGGGTTGAACGCGGAGCCCTCCTGGTCCGCCGCGGGGCGTACGTCGAGGCCCTCCGGGACGGCGAACTCCGACGTCGTCTCCGACTCCGGCGCCGGCCGCGACACCTCCAGCCCGCGCGGCAGCGCGAACTCGGACGTCGTCGACGCCTCGCCGTCTCCCGACGACGGGGCGAACGCGCTCCTCGCCTCGTCCGAATGCGGCTTGCGGTCCTCCGCGTCCGTCACTTGCGCAGCGCTCCCTGTACGACGTACGACTCCGTCACCACTCGTGTGCCCAGCCAGGACAGCCTCAGTATGCGCACAGACACATGCGCCCACACCCATGGATACGCGGACGGGCCGCGCCACCCCCGTGCGGGGTGGCGCGGCCCGTCCGCGGGCGGCAGGGCGCGGGTCTCAGTGACCGCCCTGCTCCTGGAAGCGCTTGTACGACTTCTCCAGCTCGGCCTCCGCCTCGGTACGGCCGACCCAGTCGGCGCCCTCCACGGACTTGCCGGGCTCCAGGTCCTTGTAGACCTCGAAGAAGTGCTGGATCTCCAGCCGGTCGAACTCCGGGACGTGGTGGATGTCCCGCAGGTGCTCCATGCGCGGGTCGGACACCGGGACGCACAGCAGCTTGTCGTCGCCGCCCGCCTCGTCGGTCATCCGGAACATCCCCACCGCGCGGCACTTGATGAGGCAGCCGGGGAAGGTCGGCTCGTCCAGGATCACGAGCGCGTCCAACGGGTCACCGTCCTCGCCCAGCGTGTCCTCGACGAAGCCGTAGTCGGCCGGGTAGGTCGTCGAGGTGAAGAGTCGGCGGTCCAGGCGGATACGACCGGTCTCGTGGTCCACCTCGTACTTGTTGCGCGAACCCTTCGGGATCTCGATCGTGACGTCGAACTCCACCGGTGGCTCCTCCATGATCAACACACAGTTCTGGTGGTTAAGTGTCCCCTACGCAGGTGGGTGATCGCGAAAGGGGCTGGTCGTCGTGGATGAGCGGAGGTCCTGGCGGGCCGCGGGACCGCGCGTGGCGCGGGTCGCGGAGACCGTACGCCCCCGGCTCGTCCGGGTCGTGGACGCCGTACGCCCTCGGCTCACCCGGGTCGCGGCAGCCGCCCGGCCGCGGGTCACGCGACTGGTCCGAGCGACGACAGCGCAGGTCACGGGGGTGCGGACCTGGCACTACACGGCCGGAGCCACCGTCGTCGGGCTGGCGCTGGCCGCCGGTGCGGTGACCGCCGCGGGCCCGTGGGACTCCTCAGGCCAGCGTACGGCCGAGCGGGACCGCGCCGCCGCCGCCGAACGCGCGGGTGGCGCACGTCACGACCGCGCGTCCGGTACGTCCGGCGGCGCGGGCAGCCATGCCGGGGCCCCGCGGCCCGCGCCCAGCGCCGCCTCCGTGCTCACCGGCCTCGGCGCCGAGACGGTCAGGTCCGCGCCGAACGGGCCCGCCCTCGCCACGGTCCTCGACCCGCTCGTCGCCGACCCCGCGCTCGGCACCCGCCGAGCCGCCTCCGTCGTCGACCTGGCCACCGGCGAACAGCTCTACGGCTCGGCCACCGGCGACACCTTCACCCCCGCCTCCACCACCAAGATCGCCACCGCCGTCGCCGCCCTCGACGCCCTCGGCCCCGACCACCGCCTCACCACCCGCGCCGCCTTCGAACCCGACACCGGCGAACTCGTCCTCGTCGGCGGCGGCGACCCCACCCTCACCGCCCGCGAGGACGCCGACGGCTGGGCCAGCCTGCGCACCCTCGCCGCCGACACCGCCGCCGCCCTCGCCCAGCGCGACGTGCGCGAGGTCACGCTCTCCTACGACACCACCCTGTACGCCGGTGCCGACCTGCACTCCATCGGCGTGAACGGCAACCTCGCGCGCGTGACGGCCCTCATGGCCGACGAGGCCCGCACCGACGACTCCACGCGCGGGCCCGTCTACCGCGCGCCGGACCCCGCCGCCGAGGCCACCCGCGCCTTCGCGGGCTTCCTCCGGGACCACGGCGTCACGACCAGCGCCCCCGGCCCCTCCAAGGCCACCACCCGCGCGGAGACCCTCGCCGCCGTCTCCTCGCCGCCACTGTCCGCCCTCGTCGAGCGGATGCTCACCAACAGCGACAACGACCTCGCCGAGGCCCTCGCCCGGCACACCGCCCTGGCCAGCGGCGAACGCCCCGACTTCGACGGCGCCGGGCGCGCGATCCACGCCCGGCTGGACAAGCTCGGCCTGCCGCTCACCGGCGCCGTCTTCAAGGACGGCAGCGGCCTCAGCCGCGGGGACAGGCTCTCCGCCGGGCTGCTGACCGCCCTGCTGGCCACCGCCGCCGACCCCCGCCACCCCGAGCTGCGGCCCGCCCTCACCGGGCTCCCGGTCGCCGGGTTCACCGGCACGCTGAGCAGCCGCTACACCGACGGCGCCGCCGGCGTCGTACGCGCCAAGACCGGCACGCTCACCGGCGTCAACACCCTCGCGGGCACGGTCGTCGCCGCGGACGGCCGCCTGCTGGGCTTCGCCCTCCTCACCGAGGGGACCACGGACCCGACGGCGGCCCAGACGGCACTGGACCGGGCGGCGACGGCACTGGCGGCGTGCGGGTGCCGGTAGCGCGCCGTCCACGGGGGCGGCGTGCCCCTGCCGGTGGGGCCGTCCACGGGGGCGGCGTGCCCCTGCCGGTAGCCGCCCGGTCGGCCCCCGTACCCCTGCCGCCCCGTACGGCCTGCCTCAAGTGGTAGCGCTCACGTACGGTTGACGCATGACGAGCATCGGTGGTGCCGCTTCTTCTGGGATGGTCGACTGGAACCTCGCGGTGGCGACCGCGACCCGGCTGGTCCGCCCGGGCCCCGAGGTCAGCCGTGACGAGGCGCGAGCCGTCGTCGCGGAACTCCGCCGCCACGCCAAGTCCTCGGAGGAGCACGTCCGGGGCTTCACCCGGATGGGCACCGAGGAGACCCACGACACACCCGTCCTCGTGGTCGACCGGCCCGGCTGGGTCAGGGCCAACGTCGCCGGGTTCCGCGAGATCCTCCGGCCCCTGCTCGACAAGATGCAGGAACGGCGCGGCAGCTCCCCGGGCGGCGCGGTCCTCGGCGCGGTCGGCGGCAAGGTCACCGGGGTGGAGCTGGGCATGTTGCTGTCCTTCCTCGCCTCCCGCGTCCTCGGCCAGTACGAGACCTTCGCCCCCGCCAGCCGCGACCTCCCGGCCGGTGCGGGCGGCGGCGGCCGGCTGCTGCTCGTCGCGCCGAACATCGTGCACGTGGAACGCGAACTCGACGTGCGGCCCCACGACTTCCGCCTCTGGGTCTGCCTCCACGAGGAGACCCACCGCACCCAGTTCACCGCCGTGCCCTGGCTGCGGGACCACCTGGAGAGCGAGATCCAGTCGTTCCTGGCGGAGACCGACGTCGACCCCATGACCGTCCTGGAGCGCGTCCGGGAGGCCGCCCAGAGCCTCGCCGGGGGGCGCCCGGAGGCCGAGGAGGACGACGGCGGGCGGTCCCTCGTCGAGATCGTGCAGACCCCGGCCCAGCGGGAGATCCTCGGCCGCCTCACCGCCGTGATGTCCCTCCTGGAGGGGCACGCCGACTTCGTGATGGACGGCGTCGGGCCCGCGGTCGTCCCGTCCGTCGCGGAGATCCGCGAGAAGTTCCAGCAGCGCCGCGCCAAGGGCGCCTCCCGGCTCGACCTCGCCCTGCGCAAACTGCTCGGCCTGGACTCCAAGCTCCGGCAGTACCGTGACGGCGAACGCTTCGTGAGGGCCGTGGTGGAGGAGGTCGGCATGGACGGCTTCAACCGCGTGTGGACGTCCCCGAACACCCTCCCCACCAAAGCGGAGATCGCCAAACCGGCGGACTGGGTCGCGCGGATGCACCGGAAGTCGGAGGGGTGAACCCGGCGGCCGGGTCGTGAACCGAATCCCGCCGACGGCAGGCGAACGCCCCTTCAATCACCCGTCCGAGGGACCGTGGGGCACGGGCAGGCGTGCAATGCTCGGGTCACGGCCCGGTTCTGTCACCATCTACACACTCTGAGTGACCGAATCTCGGGTTCACCCCCCGACAACTTCATGAAGGGAACCGGACATGGGTCCCCATCCTGCGGTCGCGGCGATACGCCTGGCGGTCCGCCGCGTCCTCCACGACATCCTCACCGAATACGGCCCGCCCCCCGCACCTCCGTCCCACGAGCGCTCCCCCTCGCCGCTCGTGCTCGTGGCGTGCTCCGGCGGCGCCGACTCCATGGCCCTCGCCTCCGCACTCGCCTTCGAGGCCCCCAAGCTCGGCATCCGCGCGGGCGGCGTCACCGTCGACCACGGCCTGCAGGCCGAGTCCGACGCGCGCGCGGCGGAGGTCGTCCAGCGGCTGCGTGAACTCGGCCTCGACCCGGTCGAGTCGGCCGCCGTCACCGTCGGCCGCGACGGCGGCCCGGAAGCCGCCGCCCGCGACGCCCGGTACGCCGCCCTCGACGCCGCCGCCGACCGCCACGCCGCCCGCGCGGTCCTGCTCGGCCACACCCGCGACGACCAGGCCGAGACCGTCCTGCTGGGCCTCGCCCGCGGCTCCGGCATCCGCTCCCTGTCCGGAATGGCCGCGGTCTCGGGGGCCGACGGCCGTTACCGGCGGCCCTTCCTCGGGCTCGACCGGCAGACCGCCCGCAAGGCGTGCATGGTCCAGTCCCTCCCCGTCTGGGACGACCCGCACAACGCCGACCCCGCCTACACGAGGTCCAGACTGCGGCACGAGGGCCTGCCCGCCCTGGAGAAGGCGCTCGGCAAGGGCGTCGTCGAGGCCCTCGCCCGGACGGCCCGGCTCTCCCGGGACGACGCCGATGCCCTCGACACCTGGGCCAGCCAGGCCGAGCCCACCGTCCGCGACACCGCGGGCCTGCTGGTGTGCGCCAGGCTCCACACGCTGCCGCCCGCCGTACGCCGCCGGATCCTGCGCCGCGCGGTCGTCGAGGCGGGCGCCCCGGCCGGTTCGCTGTTCGCCCGGCACGTCGAGGAAGTCGACAAGCTGATCACCGGCTGGCGCGGCCAGGGGGCCATCAACCTCCCCGGCAGAGTCGTCGCCCGGCGCCAGGGTGGCAGACTGGTGATTCGGCAAGGCTGAAAACCCTCCCCCACGGGGAGGAGACCGGTCGCCCCTCGTCGAGCAGTCTTCGGGGAGCGGCCGGACAGCCGGTGGGACGACCGAAAGTGATGCGGGTGGACGCGAAAGACATGGGTGCCGACCTCCAGCAGGTGCTCATCACCAAGGAAGAGATCGACGCGAAGCTCATCGAGCTGGCCGCGAAGATCGACGCGGAGTACGCGGGCAAGGACCTGCTGATCGTCGGCGTCCTCAAGGGCGCGGTGATGGTCATGGCCGACCTCGCCCGGGCGCTGTCCACCCCCGTCACCATGGACTGGATGGCCGTGTCGTCCTACGGCGCGGGCACCCAGTCCTCCGGCGTGGTGCGGATCCTCAAGGACCTGGACACCGACATCAAGGGCAGGCACGTCCTGATCGTCGAGGACATCATCGACTCCGGGCTGACCCTGTCCTGGCTGCTGTCCAACCTCGGCTCGCGCGAGCCGGAGACGCTGAAGGTGTGCACCCTGCTGCGCAAGCCGGACGCCGCCAAGGTCGCCATCGACGTGGAGTGGGTCGGCTTCGACATCCCCAACGAGTTCGTCGTCGGCTACGGCCTCGACTACGCCGAGAAGTACCGCAACCTCCCCTTCGTCGGTACTCTCGCGCCCCACGTGTACGGCGGCTGACCCGAAGGGCCCAGCGCCCTACGAAGATCGGGAACCCCGGCGGGCCTCGCGCCGTTGGACCATGCAGACGGGTTCGCCAGCAGTCCCGTGCCGCTTGGGGCCACAATGCTGGGGTACCGTCAGAAGAACTGTCTTATCAAACTCACTATGGCAGGAGGGACGGGGCGGCACCGCTCCGTATGGATGGACGTGAAGCGATACTTCCGTGGGCCGGTCATGTGGATCGTGCTGGCCGTCCTTGCCGTGGTCGTGTTGATGCAGGTCGTCGGCTCGTCCGGCGGCTACAAGACGGTGGACACCGGCCAGGTCGTCCAGGCGATCAATGACAACAAGGTCGAATCGGCCAAGCTGACCACCGGCGACGAGCAGACCATCAAGGTCCAGCTCAAGGACGGCGTAAAGATCGAGGACAGCTCGAAGATCCAGGCGAGCTACATCGGCGACCAGGGCGTGACCCTCGCCAGCACGCTGCAAGCCAAGTTCCAGGACAAGCAGATTCCGGACGGCTACACGGTCTCGCCGTCCAAGCAGAACCCGTTCGTCGGCGTGCTGCTCTCGCTGCTCCCCTTCGTCCTCATCGTGGTCGTCTTCCTGTTCCTGATGAACCAGATGCAGGGCGGCGGCTCCCGGGTGATGAACTTCGGGAAGTCGAAGGCCAAGCTCATCACCAAGGACACCCCGAAGACGACCTTCGCGGACGTCGCCGGGTCGGACGAGGCCGTCGAGGAGCTCCACGAGATCAAGGAGTTCCTCCAGGAGCCGGCGAAGTTCCAGGCCGTCGGCGCCAAGATCCCCAAGGGCGTCCTGCTGTACGGCCCTCCGGGCACCGGCAAGACGCTGCTCGCGCGTGCCGTGGCGGGCGAGGCGGGCGTCCCCTTCTACTCGATCTCCGGTTCCGACTTCGTCGAGATGTTCGTCGGTGTGGGCGCCTCCCGCGTCCGCGACCTGTTCGAGCAGGCCAAGGCGAACGCCCCGGCGATCGTCTTCGTCGACGAGATCGACGCGGTCGGCCGACACCGCGGCGCCGGGCTCGGCGGCGGTCACGACGAGCGCGAGCAGACCCTGAACCAGCTCCTCGTCGAGATGGACGGCTTCGACGTCAAGGGCGGTGTGATCCTCATCGCCGCGACGAACCGGCCCGACATCCTCGACCCGGCGCTGCTGCGTCCCGGCCGCTTCGACCGGCAGATCGCCGTCGACCGTCCGGACATGCAGGGCCGCCTGGAGATCCTCAAGGTCCACCAGAAGGGCAAGCCGGTCGCCCAGGACGTCGACCTCGCGGCCGTCGCCCGCCGGACGCCCGGCATGACCGGCGCCGACCTGGCGAACGTGCTGAACGAGGCCGCGCTGCTGACGGCCCGCAGCGACCAGAAGCTCGTCGACAACAAGATGCTCGACGAGGCGATCGACCGCGTCGTGGCCGGTCCGCAGAAGCGGACCCGGATCATGTCGGACAAGGAGAAGAAGATCACCGCGTACCACGAGGGCGGACACGCCCTGGTCGCGGCGGCCTCACCGAACTCCGACCCGGTCCACAAGATCACGATCCTGTCCCGTGGCCGTGCCCTCGGCTACACCATGGTCCTGCCGGACGAGGACAAGTACTCGACCACGCGCAACGAGATGCTCGACCAGCTCGCCTACATGCTGGGTGGCCGCGCGGCCGAGGAGCTGGTCTTCCACGACCCGACGACGGGCGCGGCGAACGACATCGAGAAGGCCACCAGCCTGGCCCGTGCGATGGTCACGCAGTACGGCATGACCGAGCGGCTCGGCGCCATCAAGTTCGGCGGCGACAACAGCGAGCCGTTCCTCGGGCGTGAGATGGCCCACCAGCGCGACTACTCCGAGGAGATCGCCGCGCTGGTCGACGAAGAGGTCAAGAAGCTCATCGAGACCGCGCACAACGAGGCGTGGGAGATCCTGGTCGAGAACCGCGACGTCCTCGACAACCTCGTCCTGGCCCTCCTGGAGCGGGAGACCCTGGGCAAGGAGGAGATCGCCGAGATCTTCGCCCCGATCGTCAAGCGCCCGCCGCGGCCCGCGTGGACCGGTTCCTCCCGGCGCACGCCGTCCACCCGTCCGCCGGTGCTCTCCCCCAAGGAGCTGGCACTGACCAACGGCGCCAACGGCGCGACGGCGGCGATCAGCACCGCGAAGAGCACCGCCACGGAGCCCGCCCCGGTGGCCGAACCGGCCCCCGAGGACCGCTCCGACAGCTGACACCCCTTCCCGGCCGGGTGAGGAGTACCTCACCTGGCGGGAATGGATGCCGCGCCCCCCGAGGTTCTAGCCTTGGGGGGCGCGGCATTTCGTATACCCGCAGTTCGGACGCGTGGTCCCCACGCACGACAGGCTCAGGAACGAGGCACCACATGACCGACCCCGTGACGCTGGACGGCGAGGGCGACATCGGCGAGTTCGACGAGAAGCGCGCCGAGAACGCCGTACGCGAACTCCTGCTCGCGGTCGGCGAGGACCCGGACCGCGAGGGCCTGAAGGAGACTCCGGGGCGGGTGGCGCGGGCCTACAAGGAGATATTCGCGGGGCTGTGGCAGAAGCCGGAGGACGTGCTGACGACGACGTTCGACATCGGCCACGACGAGATGGTGCTGGTGAAGGACATCGAGGTGTACTCGACCTGCGAGCACCACCTGGTCCCGTTCCGGGGCGTCGCGCACGTCGGCTACATCCCGGCCACCAGCGGCAAGATCACCGGATTGTCGAAGCTGGCCCGGCTGGTCGACGTCTACGCCCGTCGGCCGCAGGTGCAGGAACGACTCACCACGCAGATCGCGGACTCCCTGATGGAGATCCTGGAGCCGCGCGGGGTGATCGTGGTCGTGGAGTGCGAGCACATGTGCATGTCGATGCGGGGGATCCGCAAGCCGGGCGCGATGACCATCACCTCGGCGGTGCGCGGTCAGCTGCGGGACGCGGCGACGCGCAACGAGGCGATGAGCCTGATCATGGCGCGCTGATCCGGCGGCAGCGCACGGCGGCGGTTTCCGGTCAGGCCGCCGGGGCCGCTGAGGGGCCGTTCTGGTCGTCGTCCTCGGGGAGTCTGCAGACGCGCTCCAGGAACAGGGCGGCCGCTATGACGGCGATGCCCGCGACGACCGAGGTGCCCGCGTAGATGGCCTGGTCGCGGTGGGCGGGGACGTCAAGGTACTCCAGCAGGAAGACGCCCGTGCCGCCGTACATGCCGGCGACGAGGGCGGCGACCAGGGCGCTGGCCTGGCCGAAGACCACCGCGCGGGCCGCCATCATCGGGTCGACGCCCTTGGCGTCGGGGCGCCGCTCGCGCTGCGCCTTGAGGCGGGCGCGCAGCGAGAGCGCCGTGGAGAGCAGGACCGCGGCGATCAGGGCGAGGACGATGGGGGCGGCCAGGGGGACGCTGGGCAGGGTCCCGACCGAGTTCCACAGGCGGGCGCCCGCCCAGGACAGGATTCCGGCCACGATGAACACTCCGGCCAGCGTCCTGATGCGCAGCTCTCTCACGGTGTCCCTTCGGCTCCCTGGTGTCCGGTGGCCCGGACGGTGGTCGTGTCGACCTTAACGACTACTCGGGCAGCCGGAGTTCCAGGTCCGCCCGCGGGGCGACGCCGTCCCGGGTGACCGTGCCGAGCAGGTCGGCGACGGGACCGCGGCCGGGCAGCCGGGCGTCGGGGTCGACGTCGTGCCAGGGGGCGAGGACGAAGGCGCGTTCGTGGGCGCGCGGGTGGGGCAGGGTGAGCTGCGGGTCGTCGGAGACGACGTCGGCGTACGCGACGATGTCGACGTCCAGGGTGCGCGGCCCCCAGTGCTCGTCGCGGACCCGGTGGAAGGCCTCCTCGACCGCGTGCGCCCGCTCCAGCAGGGACGACGGGGGGAGCGTGGTCTTCAGGACGACGACCGCGTTGAAGTACGAGGGCTGGCTGCCCGGCTCGACTCCCCACGGCTCGGTCTCGTAGACGGGGGAGACCGCCTTGATGCGCAGGCCCGGGGTGTCCTCCAGGGCGTCGACCGCTCCCTGCAGGTTCTCCAGGCGGTTGCCGAGGTTGGAGCCGAGGGAGACCACAGCGCGCTGGGGGTTGTGCAGGGTGGTGTCGGCGGCGTCCACCTTCTCGACGACGGACGCGGGCACCGGCTGGACGGTCGGGTCGCTCTGCCCCCCGGTGAAGAACGCGGTCATACTCGGCTCCGGGTGATCGTGACGGTCACGTCGTCGAAGGGCACCGTGATCGGCGCGTCCGGTTTGTGGACGCGGACCTCGACCTCCTCGACTCCTTGGTGCTTCAGACAGGTCCGGGCGATGCGCTCGGCGAGCGTCTCGATGAGGTTGACGGGCTCGCCCTCGACGACGGCCACGACCTCCTCGGCCACGATGCCGTAGTGCACGGTCTTCGCCAGGTCGTCGTCGGCCGCGGCCGGTCGGGTGTCCAGGCCCAGGACGAGGTCCACGATGAAGATCTGGCCCTCCTCGCGCTCCCGGGGGAACACACCGTGGTGCCCGCGGGCCTTCAGGCCGCGCAGCGCGACACGATCCACGCGAATCACTCCTGCAATCGTCGGGTGTGGCCGGTCGGTACCGGGTGCGGTCGGTACACCAGCCGTGAACGAATCTACCTGCGGGCACTGACAGCGCCGGGCCACGGGGGCGCGGGCCGGGCCGGGGTCGACAGGGTTCACTCGGTGTTTCCCCCGGGGAACCCGGCGGCTCACGGGCTGGTAGCCGCCCATACCCGGGGGGCCGTGTTTCAACCACGCCCCTGGCCCCTGTGGTCCGCCTACCCATTCACGAGGGTGTGTCGTCGTCCTCGGAGTCGTCGTTCTCGGCCAGGACGGGGGAGGCGTGGTGCGACCAGAGCTTCCAGCCCTCGGGCGTGCGCCGGAACACGTTGGTGGCGACCACGAGCTGGCCCACGAGCGGCCCCAGCTCGTCGCCGCCCTCGGGGGCGGGGCCGCCGCTGAGGATGTTCTCCGTGCAGGTCACCACGGCGGTGTCGCCGGTGACGGAGACGTGCACGTCGGTGAGGAAGAACTGGATGTAGTCGGTGTTCGCCATGATCAGCGCGTACGACCGCAGGACCTCGCCGCGGCCGGTCAGTACCGGCCAGCCCGGGTGCACGCAGGAGATCACGCCGGTGTCCGCCGGGTCGTGGTAGGTCTCGTCGACGCCCAGGTCGGCGGGGGCGAGCCAGAGTGCGGACACCTCTTCGAAGTCGCCGCGTTCCAGTGCCTCGTAGAAGGCGGTGTTGGCCTGTTCGACCTGCTCGACATCGGTGTGCGGGGCGCTCACCGGGCCGCCCCGGTGCCGGGCTGCGGGGCGCGCGTCTCTTCGACGGTGGGCTTCCCTTCAGCGGCGCGTGCTCCTTCGATGGCGCGTGCGACCCGTACCGCGTCCGCCGTCGCGCGCACCTCGTGCACGCGGACCGCCCACGCCCCGGCGTGCGCCGCGAGCGCGGAGACGGCGGCGGTGGCGGCGTCGCGCTCGCGCGCGGGGGGCGGGGCGCCCTCGGGCCCGGCCAGGACGCGGCCGAGGAAGCGCTTGCGGGAGGCGGCGACGAGCAGTGGGTGGCCCAGGGCGCGCAGCCGGTCCAGGGCGGCGAGGAGGGCGAGGTCGTGGTCGGCGCCCTTGGAGAAGCCGAGGCCGGGGTCGACGACGACGCGGTCGGGGGCGATGCCGCCCGCGAGGACGGCCTCCACGCGCGCGTGCAGTTCGTCGACGACTTCGGTGACGACGTCGTCGTAGACGCCCTTGATGGTGCCGCCGCTCAGGAAGCCCCGCCAGTGCATGACCACGAAGGGGGCGCCCGCCTCGGCGACGACCGGGATCATCGCGGGGTCGGCGAGGCCGCCGCTGACGTCGTTGACCAGGGCGGCACCGGCCGTGAGGGCCTGCCGGGCGACGGTGGCGCGCATCGTGTCGACGGAGACGACCACGCCCTCGGCGGCGAGCCCGCGGACGACGGGCACGACCCGGCGCAGCTCCTCGGCCTCGTCGACCCGGGTGGCGCCGGGGCGGGTGGACTCGCCGCCGACGTCGACCAGGTCGGCGCCCTCGGAGACCAGGTCGAGGCCGTGCTTGATCGCGGCGGTCGTGTCGAACCACCGGCCGCCGTCGGAGAAGGAGTCGGGGGTGACGTTCACGACCCCCATCACCGCGCAGCGGTCCCACTCCGGAAGGCCCGCGACATGTCCGCGTCCGCTCTGCTTGCTCATACATTCAGCGTAGGCCCGAGGGGGCCGCCGATCACCAGCGGCATGATCAAAGAGGACCGGAGGACCAAGAGGAATGATCTTGATTGATCACCTGTGAAATTCACGGATCGTTCGAAGTCGTCGTGATGGCTTTGTTTTTACGGCCCCGGCCACCACGATTCGCCTACGCGCGGTAAGTTTCTGGCCATGCCACGAGGACGTCACCGCCATTCCCCGCCTTTGCACAGGCTGCTGCCTCCCTCGGCGATCGCAGGCGTCTCCCTTGTCTGCGCCCTTGGTCCCTGGGTGTTCACCGACCCGTCCCCGCTCCGCGGACTGGCCGCCGCCGCCGCGCTGACGGCGGTGACCGGCGCGGTCGTCATGCGCCGCTGGGATACCCAGGCCGGTAAACAGGTGGCCGACCTGACGCGCGCGCGGGCGAGTGACGAGTGGCGTTTCGAGGAACGGATCGCCGAACTGGAGACCGACCTCGACGAATCACGCGAACTGCGCGTCAAACTGGAGCACCGACTGCGCTCCAAGCGGGCCGAGTTGCAGGGGCTGCGCAATGAACACGCGGCCCTGCTGCGGCGGTACGCCACCGCGGAGTCGGAGCGCGCGAGCGCCCTGGAAGGCCGTCGTCTGCTGGAGATAGAGGCCGCCGTCCCCGCCCCCGCGCTGCCGCCCGCGCCGGTGGCCGAGGAGGCGGAGCCCGCTGCGGAGCCGCCTGCGGCGTCGGGACTGTTCTCACCGGAGGGCTCGCGGCTGTTCCAGCGGGCCGGCGCGGCACTCGCGCGGTTCGACGGCGCCGCGCCCGCGCCGAAGGACGACACGCCCGGGCCGAGCGGCGACACGCCCGCGCCGAAGGACGACACGTCCGCGCCGAACGGCGACGCACCCGCTCGTACGGGCGACGCACCCGCGCGGAACGGCGACACCCCCGCGCGCAAGGACGCTTCCTCCGCACCGGAGGCGAGCACGCCCACGGGCGCCGGGGGAGCACAGCGGCCCGCCGCGGCGGACCAGGCCGAGGCCCAGGAGGCCGAAGAAGGCCAGGGGAAGCCCGAGGCGACCGACGGGCACCAGCGCGCGGTCGCCGCCACCCCCGCCCCGGCCGAGCCGAGCGCCACGGCCGCGCCCGCCGAACCCGCCGCCGGTGACAGCGCGAAGGAGGTCCGCCCCGCCCCGCCCGTGCGGCAGCCCGGCGCGCACTTCACCGTGCCGACCGCCGTGGCCGTCGTACCGGCGAGCGCGCCCGTGCGCCGTCCCACGAGCGAGGGCGGCTTCGACTTCTTCGGCACGAAGAGGTCCGGGGCCGACGCGCTGGAGTCCGCCGTGCAGAACGAGGACCTCGCCGACGTCGTCGGCCAGGAGGCCCTGGACCTGCACAAGGCGGAGGCCGAGGCCGGGTTCAAGGCCGCGGACGAGAACGCCCGCGCCGCCGCCGGGCAGGTCATCGACCTGACCGAGCACGACGAGACCGAGCAGATCAACCTCCACGGCCTGCGCAGCGCCGCCTCCTGACCCGGCGCTCACCGAGGCCGCTCCGGGAACCCTTTCAGGCCATCCAGCGGTCCGGCCGGGCGTCCCGGCGTCCGGTGCGGGACCGCTCGGCCTGGCGGCGGAGGGCCTCCGCGGCCTCCTGGGCGTCCCGCAGACGCGCTGTGACGGTCCCGTTGGCCCCCGTGTCCACATGCACGTCAGCAAGGCCCCACAGGCGCTGCCAGGGGCCTTGGGTGAGGCGCACGCTCTGCACCTTCGCGTGCGGGACGAGCGCGAGACTGCGGCGCAGCAGCCCGTGCCGGGCGGCGAACACGGCGTCGGTCGCGTCGAAGCCGTACCCCCGCCACCACAGCGGCACGCACCGGCCCGCGCGCCGCGGCGGCCGGGACAGCGACGACCACGGCACGGTCACCCCGGGCAGCACCCGCGCGACGACGGCCTCGGCGACCTCGCGCGGAGCGACCGGCACGAGGAGCGAGTTGGACGACCCGGCCACGTCCAGCTCCACGCGCACCCAGCCTCCCCCGCTTCCGGCTCCGTGCGAGCGGGGGGACCCCCATCGCCGCCACAGCAGCGGCTCCACGATCCGCACCGCCTGCACCCGCCCCGGCGGCACCGTCTCGTGCACCCGGTCGAGCAGCCCCCGGTCGATGCGCAGCCCGTCCGGCGAGTCGCCCACCGTCCAGTCGTACTCGGCGACGAACCGCCCCACACTGCTCGCGCCCGCCGCGCCCAGCAGCGGCAGACCCGTCGCGAGGACCGTCCACACGCTGCCGGTGGCCAGCCACAGCAGCGGGGGTACGACGACGGCGGCGACCAGCGTCGCCCAGGTGGCGCCGGTCAGCACCAGGGAGACGGCGAGCACGCGCGGGGGCACCCGCAGCAGTCGCTCGACCGGTGCCTCGCCGACCTGGTGCGCGGTCTCGGGCGCGAAACCGGCCGCACGCGCGAGCAGTTCGGCGCGCAGGGCGCGGGCCTCCCGCTCGCCCAGGAAGGCGAGTTCGTCCTTCTTGGCCGTGCCGACGACGTCGAGCTTGAGCTTGGCGACGCCGGCGACCCGCGCGAGCAGCGGCCGGGTGACGTCGACGGCCTGGATCCGCTCGATGCGGATGTGCGCGGTGCGCCGGAACAGCAGGCCCGTACGGATGCGCAGTTCGGTGTCGGTGACCGCGAAGTGGGTGAACCACCAGGTGAGGAAGCCGTAGAGGGCGGCGGCCGGGAGCAGCACCGCGAGCGCGATCAGCAGGGTGGTCGTCGTCAGCCGGGTCAGCTGGCGCTGCGCTTGGTCGGGGTCGTGCAGGGCCCACCCGATGAGCACCGCGACGGGCGCCCAGGCGCGTCTGAGCGGTGTCACGGGGTGCAGCCGCCGCTCGGTCACCTCGCGGGCCCGGTGCTCCGTCGTCGGCGTGGTCACAGCCCCGCCGATCGGGCCTCGCCCAGCTCGGTGAGCCGGTCCCGGAGCCGTTCCGCCTCGTCCGGGTCGAGCCCCGGGATGGTCGCGTCGGTCGCGGCGGCGGCCGTGTGCAGCTGCACGCTGGCCAGCCCGAAGTGCCGTTCGACGGGACCGGAGGTGACCTCCACCAGCTGCATCCGCCCGTACGGCACCACCGTCGTCGCCCGCCACAGCACGCCCCGGGTGATCAGCAGGTCGTCGGCGCGCTCGGCGTACCGCCAGGAGCGCCAGTTGCGGCCGAGCATGACCCAGCCCCAGGCCGTCAGCGCCAGCGGCAGCAGCGCGACCAGGGCCCACGCCGGGCCCGCCAGCAGGCCCGGCAGCAGCGCGGCGGCCAGGGTCAGCAGGCCCAGCCACACCAGCAGCAACAGCCGCCGCATCCGCAACAGCCCCCGCGGCAGCCCGATCCACTCCGACCGGGCGTGCTCCGGCCCGGTCCCCTCAGGCTCGGCCCGCGCCGCCAGGCCGCCGTTCCCGCCGCTGTCCGGGCTCCCCGTCTCCATGACGCAAGCGTACGTAGGGGAGACTGTGTCCATGACTCCTACGACGGAGACCATGGTCGGGATCGGCGGCGCCGCGGAGAGCACCGACATGGTGCTCAACATCGGACCGCAGCACCCGTCGACACACGGCGTGCTCCGGCTGCGGCTGCTGCTGGACGGCGAGCGCATCACGCACGCGGAGCCGGTGATCGGCTACATGCACCGCGGCGCGGAGA
The DNA here is from genome assembly GCF_040635175.1 of Streptomyces sp. NPDC006997. Lineage (NCBI taxonomy): Bacteria > Bacillati > Actinomycetota > Actinomycetes > Kitasatosporales > Streptomycetaceae > Streptomyces > Streptomyces sp. NPDC006997. The sequence goes on along the minus strand of NZ_JBEYHH010000026.1, from coordinate 49,517 downwards.
AGCTCTTCGAGGCCCGCGACTACCGGCAGATCATCATGCTCGCCAACCGCCACGACTGGCTGTCTGCGTTCTCCAACGAACTCGGCGTGGTCATCGCCGTGGAGCGGATGCTCGGCATGGAGGTGCCCACGCGCGCGGTGTGGACCCGCACGCTCCTGGCGGAGCTGAACCGGATGCTGAACCACCTGATGTTCCTGGGCTCGTACCCCCTGGAGCTGGGCGGGATCACGCCGATGTTCTACGCGTTCCGCGAGCGCGAGATCCTCCAGAACGTGATGGAGGAGGTCTCCGGCGGGCGGATGCACTACATGTTCAACCGCGTAGGCGGCCTCAAGGAGGACCTCCCGGCGGGGTGGACCACACGCGCGCGTGCCGCCGTCGCCGCCGTGCGCTCGCGGATGGACGTCTTCGACGACCTGGTGCTCGGCAACGAGATCTTCCGGGGGCGCACCCGGGGCGTGGGCGTCCTCGCCCCCGAGACCGCGCACGCGTACGGCGTGAGCGGGCCCATCGCGCGCGCCTCCGGCGTCGACTTCGACCTGCGCCGCGACGAGCCGTACCTCGCCTACCCGGAACTCCAGGACACCCTGCGTGTGGTCACCCGGCGGGAGGGCGACTGCCTCGCCCGCTTCGAGTGCCTGCTGGAGCAGACGCACAACTCCCTCGACCTCGCCGACGCCTGCCTCGACCGGCTCGCCGAGCTGCCGCCCGGACCGGTCAACCAGCGGCTCCCCAAGGTGCTGAAGGCGCCCGAGGGGCACACCTACGCGTGGACCGAGAACCCGCTCGGCATCAACGGCTACTACCTGGTCAGCAAGGGCGACAAGACGCCGTACCGGCTGAAGCTGCGGTCGGCCTCCTTCAACAACATCCAGGCGCTGACGGAGTTGCTGCCGGGGACGCTGGTCTCGGACATGGTGGCGATCCTGGGTTCGCTGTTCTTCGTGGTCGGGGACATCGACAAGTAGGACGCGCCCCACCCCGCAGGGACCTCGCGGCCCCCTCGGAGGGACCTCGGCCCCCGGAGGGACCTTGGCCAGCCCGCCGTACGCCGTCAGTCGGCCGGGAGTACGTCGTCCAGCTCCACGCCCACCGGCTGGAGCAGCCAGCCGAAGTCGCCGAGCCCGCCCGCCGCGGTCAGCTCGGCGGCCTCCCCGGCGCTCGCGAGGGCGCGCACATAGGCCACCGGGTGGGTGGAGGCCAGCGTGAGCGGGGGGCGCGCGCCGGTGACGCCCAGGGAGCGCAGCGCCGTCCGCTGGGGGAGCACGCGCCCGCCGGGCAGCGCGCACGCGTCCAGCGCGACATGCGCGGTGATGTCGCAGGACCCGTCCGGCACCGGTGCCGTCTCGCGGCCCTCCCGGAAGCCCGTCAGCGTGCCGAAGGGCGGCCGGGCGTCCGCCGTGTGCCAGTAGTCCACCGCGACGGCCAGCCCGCGCTCCACACCGCCGACGACGTCCTCCCACGCCTCGTCCCTGGGCGCCCCGATCTCCGCCCGCAGCCCCGGCTCCCCGCCCAGCGGCCACCACCGCGCCAGCCAGCGCTCCGCGGCGCCCGACACCGGCTCCCCGAGCCGCTCCGCCCCGGCGCCGTCCACCAGGACCAGCCGTGGCACACCCGCGGCGTCCACCTCCGCGACGTCCACGGGTACGTTGTCCAGCCACTCGTTGGCGAAGAGCAGCCCCGTGACCTCGCGCGGGGGCTCGGCCAGCCACTCGATCCGCGGGTCGAGTCCCGCCGGACGGTCGGCCACCTCGACGGCCCGCACGCGCGTGCGGGCCGCCACCTCCTCGGGCAGGACGGCGAGCACCCCGCCCGCCAGCTCGCCGCGGCCCGCCGCCATGTCGACGAAGTCCAGTACGTCCGGCGCGCCCAGCACCTCGTCGACCCGGCACAGCAGCTCCGCCACCGCCCGCGCGAACAGCTCCGAGGCGTGCACCGACGTGCGGAAGTGCCCGCCGGGGCCCTCGGGCCTGCGGTAGAACCCCCCGGGCCCGTACAGCGCGTCCCGCGCCGCCGCCCGCCAGCCGCGCCCCGCCCCCGCCGTACCGCCCGCCACGCCGTCTGTCACGTCGTCCGTCACGCGGCAAGGCTAAGCGCACGGGGAACGCGCAGCGGAGCGGAGCCTCCACCTTGCGGAGTACACGGGGCGAGTGCGGATCGGCCCTCCGGTTGACTCCTGCACGCTTCCCGCTTCTTTACGCTGGGTTACGTGCAGCGCCTTTACGACTTCCTCCGCAGACACCCGACCTGGGTCGACGGCTTCTGGGCTCTCGTCCTGTTCGGGATGTCGGTCGTGGGCGGAGCGGTCAACCACGAGGAGCCCGGCACCGGGAGCATGGCCCTGATGGTGCCGGTCACGCTGCTGCTGTGCCTGGTCATCGCGCTGCGCCGACGGATGCCGGAGCGGATGCTGCTGCTCGGCGCCGTCATCGGTGTCGTCCAGCTGGTGCTGGACGTGGCGACGCTGCCCGCCGACTTCGCCCTGCTCGTGATCGTCTACACCGTCGCCGCGAACGGCGCCCGGTGGGCCTCACGGTTCGCGCTGATCGGCGGGATGTGCGCGGCCCCGCTGGCGCAGCTGCGCTGGCCGCAGGCCGACGCGAGCCCGCTGGCCAACCTGGCGCTGGCGATCCTCCAGACGGTGCCGTTCGCGCTCGCGTGGGTGCTCGGCGACTCGATACGCACCCGGCGCGCGTACTTCGCGCAGCTGGAGGAGCGCGCCGCCCGCCTGGAGCGGGAGCGCGAGGCGCAGTCGAAGGTCGCGGTCGCCGCCGAGCGCGCCCGGATCGCGCGCGAGCTGCACGACGTCGTCGCGCACAACGTGTCCGTGATGGTGGTGCAGGCCGACGGCGCCGCCTACGTCCTCGACGCCGCCCCCGACCAGGCCAAGAAGGCCCTGGAGACGATCTCCTCCACCGGCCGCCAGGCCCTCGCCGAGATGCGCCGCCTGCTGGGCGTGCTGCGCACCGGCGAACACCAGGAGGGCGGCGAGTACGTCCCCCAGCCCGACGTCGAGCAGATCGAGGACCTCGTCGAGCAGTGCCGCGGCTCGGGCCTGCCCGTCGACTTCAAGATAGAGGGCACCCCGCGCCCGCTGCCCAGCGGCGTCGAGCTGACCGCGTACCGCATCGTGCAGGAGGCGCTCACCAACACCCGCAAGCACGGTGGGCCCAACGCGGGCGCCAGCGTCCGCCTGGTCTACTTCGACGACGGCCTCGGACTGCTCGTCGAGGACGACGGCAAGGGCGCCCCCCACGAGCTGTACGAGGAGGGCGGCGCGGACGGTCGCGGGCACGGCCTGATCGGTATGCGGGAGCGGGTCGGCATGGTCGGCGGCACGCTCGACGCCGGGCCGCGGCCCGGCGGGGGTTTCCGGATCAGTGCCCTGCTGCCCCTCAAAGCGGCACACTGACGCTGACGCGCGTGCCCCGTTGACACCTGTCACTCCCACTACTCCGCACGGAACGCCCAGAACATCCGGAACACCAGGAACATCAGGAAGAAGAGGCCTTGATGACGATCCGCGTGATGCTCGTCGACGACCAGGTGCTGCTGCGCACCGGTTTCCGGATGGTGCTCGCCGCCCAGCCGGACATGGACGTCGTGGCGGAGGCGGGCGACGGCGTCGAGGCCCTCCAGGTGCTGCGCGCGACACCCGTCGACGTGGTCCTGATGGACGTCCGTATGCCCAAGCTGGACGGCGTCGAGGCCACCCGCCGCATCTGCGCGGACGCCAACCCGCCGAAGGTGCTGATCCTGACCACCTTCGACCTCGACGAGTACGCCTTCTCCGCGCTGAAGGCGGGCGCCTCCGGCTTCATGCTCAAGGACGTGCCGCCCGGCGAACTCCTCGCGGCGATCCGCTCCGTGCACAGCGGAGACGCCGTCGTCGCGCCGTCGACGACCCGGCGCCTGCTCGACCGGTTCGCGCCGATGCTGCCCAGCCCCGGCGGCCAGCCCCAGCACGCGGCGCTGGAACGGCTCACCGAACGGGAGCGCGAGGTCATGGTGCTGGTCGCGCAGGGACTGTCCAACGGTGAGATCGCGGCCCACCTGGTGTTGTCGGAGGCGACCGTCAAGACCCACGTGGGCCGCATCCTCACCAAGCTGGGGCTGCGCGACCGGGTCCAGGTCGTCGTCCTCGCGTATGAGACGGGCCTCGTCCGCGCGGGCGGGCACGGCTGACGGGACTTTCCCGCGCGGGCACCGCCGCCGTCGGTAGGCTCCGCCCATGCTCCTGTGGATCAACGGCCCCTTCGGGGGCGGCAAGACACAGACCGCACACGAGATACGCCGCCGTCTGCCCGGCAGCGTCATCTGCGACCCGGAGTACGCCGGGTTCGGCCTCAACCGCATGGTGCCGCCCGAACTGCGCGGTGACTTCCAGGACCTGGCGGCCTGGCGGCAAGGGGTGGTGGAGGTCCTCGACCTCGTGCTGAGCAAGCACGACGGCGTGGTGATCGCGCCGATGACGGTCACCGACCCCGGCCACTTCGCGGAGACCGTCGGACGCCTCGGCGACCTCGGCCACGACGTGCGCCACTTCACGCTCCTCGCCCAGCGCGAGACCGTCGTCAGGCGGCTCCGGGAACGCCGTGTCGGTGACCTTCTCCAGCGCGTCACCGGCCGCAGGCCCGGTCCGCACGAGGAGAGCTGGGCGGTGCGGCGGCTCGACCACTGCCTGGAGCGGCTGCGCGAGCCGGAGTTCGCCGAGCACCTGTGGACCGACGACACGACCGTGCCGAAGACGGCCGACCGCATCGCCGTCCTGGCCGGTCTCACCCTGAAGCCGAACAACGAGGGCGCGCTGCGGACCAGGCTGCGGCAGGCGGCCGTGGGGCTCCGGCACATCCGCTTCGACTGACAGGCGGACGACGGCGGGGCTGGCCGCACGGCCGTACGGGGGCCCCGCGCGGACGGCGGGGCTGGCGTACGGCCGTACGGGACCGCTGGAGCGCGTGGGCCCCGCCCCTGAGAGCCGGACACCGGCCGCGGAGCGACCACAGCCCGCCTACAGGCGGCCCCCGTCCCCCTCCTCCGCCACCACCTCCCGCAGCCGCGCGGCGAACTCCGCCACCGCCGCCCGCACGTCCTCCGCCGTCCACTCCAGGCCCGCGGCCCGCACGTGCACCTCCGTGTAGGCGATGCCCGGCCCCCTCGGGTCCCAGGGACCGGCGAAGAGGAGCACGCCGGTGGCCTCGGCGGCGCGGACCGCGGCCTCGGCGACCACGTCGGGGTCGTACGGCAACCAGACCTGGAAGTCGTGGGTGGCGGGTTCCCCGGGCGCCACGCGCGCCCACGGCAGCCCGGCCGCCGCGAACCCCTCGCGCAGCGCGGCGGCCACCACGCGCGCGTGCCGTACGTACTCCGGCAGCCGGGGCAGCTCCCGCTCCAGGCCGACCAGCGCCGCCAGCGCGGCGGGGAACTGCTGGAACAGCTGGCCGCCGTACCGGTGCCGCCAGACCCTGGCCTCCGCGACGAGCGTCGCCGGTCCGGCCAGCGCGGCCCCGGAGAAGCCGTTGAGTGACTTGTAGAACGAGACGTACACGCTGTCCGCGAGGCCCGCTATCTCGTCCAGCGGGCGGCCGAAGTGGACGGTGGCCTCCCACAGCCGGGCGCCGTCGAAGTGCACCACCGCGTCCCGCTCCCGGGCCGCCGCCACGATCTCCGTGAGTTCCTCCCAGGACGGCAGCAGATAGCCGGGGGCCACCAGCGGCAGCTCCAGCATCAGCGTCCCGAAGGGCTCCTCGAAGTCCCGCACCTCGGCGGCGGTCGGCAGCCGTGCCTCGCTGGTGAGCGGAAGCGGACGCAACCCGCTGACCTCGCCGCTCCAACCAATCGCGTTAACATGACGAGAAATCGTCCGGTACCCAGAGCGGACTGGAACGGGAAGGCCGCCGTCGCGTGAGTACAGTCCAACAACCAGACCCCAAGGACCGCCCCGCGCGGCTCACCGTCGGCGTGGTCGGCGCCGGTCGCGTGGGCCCCGCACTCGCCGCGTCACTCCAGCTCGCCGGTCACCGCCCGGTCGCCGTCTCCGCGGTGTCCGACGCCTCCAGGAAGCGGGCCGCGCAGCTGCTGCCCGACGTCCCCGTGGTCACCCCGGCCGAGGTGCTTGAGCGCTCCGAGCTGGTCCTGCTCACCGTCCCGGACGACGCCCTGCCGAGCCTCGTGGAGGGCCTCGCGAGCACCGGGGCGGTACGCCCGGGCCAACTGCTCGTCCACACCTCCGGACGGTACGGCGCGAAGGTGCTGGACCCCGCCCTGCGCGTCGGCGCGCTGCCGCTGGCCTTGCACCCGGCGATGACCTTCACCGGCACGCCCGTCGACGTGCAGCGGCTCGCCGGATGCCCGTTCGGCGTCACCGCCCCCGACGAACTCCGGCTCGCGGCCGAGGCGCTCGTCATCGAGATGGGCGGCGAACCCGAGTGGATCGCCGAGGAGAGCCGCCCGCTCTACCACACGGCCCTCGCGCTCGGCGCCAACCACCTGGTCACCCTGGTCGCCCAGTCCATGGAGCTGCTGCGCGCGGCGGGCGTCACCGCCCCCGACCGGATGCTCGGCCCGCTGCTCGGCGCCGCCCTCGACAACGCCCTGCGCTCCGGCGACGCCGCCCTCACCGGCCCGGTCGCGCGGGGCGACGCGGGCACCGTCGCCGCGCACGTCGCCGAGTTGCGCGCGCACGCCCCAGCCGCCGTCGCCGGGTACCTGGCGATGGCCCGGGCCACCGCCGACCGCGCCTTGGCGTACGGCCTGCTCAAGCCGGAACTCGCCGAGGACCTCCTCGGGGTACTCGCCCACGGCACCGAAGGGGACGCCGGATGACCACCGCCCTGCTGCACACCGCCGCGGAACTGCGAGCACGCGCGCGTGGCGGACGCCGCGCCGTCGTCATGACCATGGGCGCCCTGCACGAGGGCCACGCCACCCTGGTCCGCACCGCCCGCGAGATCGCCGGACCGGACGGCGAGGTCGTCGTCACCGTCTTCGTGAACCCCCTCCAGTTCGGCGCGGGCGAGGACCTCGACCGCTACCCGCGCACCCTGGAGGCCGACCTCAAGCTGGCCGAGCAGGCGGGCGCCGACGTGGTCTTCGCGCCGTCCGCCGACGAGGTCTACCCCGGCGGCGAACCCCAGGTGCGGATCAGCGCGGGCCCCATGGGCGAACGCCTGGAGGGCGCCTCCCGCCCCGGCCACTTCGACGGGATGCTCACCGTCGTCGCCAAACTGCTCCACCTCACCCGTCCCGACCTCGCCCTGTACGGCCAGAAGGACGCCCAGCAGCTCGCGCTGATCCGCCGCATGGTGCGGGACCTGAACTTCGGCGTGGAGATCGTCGCCGTACCCACCGTCCGCGAGGACGACGGCCTGGCGCTGTCCAGCAGAAACCGCTATCTGTCGCCCCAGGAGCGCCGTACCGCCCTCGCCCTGTCCCGAGCCCTGTTCGCGGGCCTGGACCGGCACGCGGCGCTGGAGGCGCTGCGGGCGCGGGCCCGCGAGGTGCCCTCCACGCGCGCGCGTGCCGAGGCGCTCAGCGCGATAGGGGAGTCCCGCGCGGCGGCCGACGCGCACGCCGTCGCCAAGGCCGTTCCCGGCGGCCCGGCGGCCGTCCGCGCGGCGGCCCGCCTGGTCCTCGACGACGCCGCCCGCCTCGACCCGCCGCTCGCCCTGGACTACCTCGCCCTGGTCGACCCGTCCGACTTCACCGAGATCGGCGACGACTTCACCGGCGAGGCCGTCCTCGCCGTCGCCGCCCGGGTCGGCACGACCCGGCTGATCGACAACATCCCCCTCACCTTCGGAGCCGCCTTGTGACCAGCACAGGGATACGACTGCACGCCCCCGCCCCGGGCTGGTCCATCAGCGCCGACGTCGTGGTCGTCGGCTCCGGCGTCGCGGGCCTGACCGCCGCCCTGCGCTGCGAGGCGGCCGGGCTGCGGACGGTCGTCGTCACCAAGGCCCGCCTCGACGACGGCTCCACCCGCTGGGCGCAGGGCGGCATCGCCGCGGCCCTCGGCGAGGGCGACACCCCCGAACAGCACCTCGACGACACCCTGGTGGCGGGCGCCGGGCTGTGCGACGTGCAGGCGGTCCGCATCCTCGTCACCGAGGGCCCCGGCGCCGTCCGCCGTCTGATAGAGACCGGCGCGCACTTCGACGAGTCCGCCGAGGGCGCCCTCGAACTCACCCGCGAGGGCGGCCACCACCGCCGCCGCATCGCCCACGCGGGCGGTGACGCCACCGGCGCGGAGATCTCCCGCGCCCTCGTGGAGGCGATACGCGCGCGTGCCCTGCGCACCATCGAGAACGCGCTCGTCCTCGACCTGCTCACCGACGCCGACGGCCGCACCGCGGGCGTGACCCTGCACGTCATGGGCGAGGGCCAGCACGACGGCGTGGGCGCCGTGCACGCCCCCGCCGTGGTGCTGGCGACCGGCGGCATGGGCCAGGTCTTCTCCGCGACCACCAACCCGTCCGTCTCCACGGGCGACGGCGTGGCCCTGGCGCTGCGCGCCGGAGCGGAGGTCAGCGACCTCGAGTTCGTCCAGTTCCACCCCACCGTGCTCTTCCTCGGCCCCGACGCCGAGGGCCAGCAGCCCCTGGTCTCCGAGGCGGTACGCGGCGAGGGCGCCCACCTGGTCGACGCCGACGGCGTGCGCTTCATGGTCGGCCAGCACGAGCTGGCCGAACTCGCGCCGCGCGACATCGTCGCCAAGGGCATCACGCGCCGGATGCGGGAGCAGGACGCCGAGCACATGTACCTCGACGCGCGGCACTTCGGCGCCGACATGTGGGAGCACCGCTTCCCCACGATCCTCGCCGCCTGCCGCGCCCACGGCATCGACCCGGTCACCGAGCCCATCCCGGTCGCCCCGGCCGCCCACTACGCCTCCGGCGGCGTCCGCACCGACCCGCACGGCCGTACGACCGTCCCGGGCCTGTACGCGTGCGGCGAGGTCGCCTGCACCGGTGTCCACGGCGCCAACCGCCTCGCCTCCAACAGCCTCCTCGAAGGCCTCGTCTACGCCGAGCGCATCGCCCACGACATCGCGGTGGCCCAGCGCGGGAACGCCCTCCACGCGCGCGTGCCGCAGCCGGTACCCCAGCCGCAGCACCCCGCCCACCCGCTCCTCGCCCCCGAGGCCCGCTTCACCATCCAGCGGATCATGACGCGGGGTGCGGGCGTCCTGCGCTCCGCCGCCTCCCTCGCCGGCGCCGCCGAACAGCTCCAGCACCTGCACACCGAGGCCAGGGACGCGCTCGCCGAGAACGGCAAGACGGCCGAGCCGGGCGTCGACACCTGGGAGAGCACCAACCTGCTGTGCGTGGCCCGCGTGCTGGTGGCCGCCGCCGAGCGGCGCGAGGAGACCCGCGGCTGCCACTGGCGGGAGGACCACGCCGACCGCGACGACGACACCTGGCGCCGCCACATCGTCGTACGGCTGAATCCCGACCGCACGCTGGCCGTGCACACCACCGACACCGCAGACTTCCCCCCTACCCTCCCGCACCACCGGCTTCAGGAGCAGTGACAGCAGTGACCACCCCCGACCTTCCTCTCGCCCAGAGCGGCGGCTGCGGCGACGGCTGCGCCTGCGGCGCCGACGAGTCCTACCTGGACACCGGCCTCGACCCCTCCCTCGCCCAGCTCCTGGCCGACGCGGGACTCGACCCCGTCGAGGTCGAGGACATCGCCAACGTGGCCCTCCAGGAGGACCTGGCGGGCGGCGTGGACGTCACGACGGTCGCGACCATCCCCGACGAGGCCGTGGCCACCGCCGACTTCGTCGCGCGTGAGGCGGGCGTGGTGGCGGGCCTGAGGGTCGCCGAGGCGGTGATCTCCATCGTCTGCACGGACGAGTTCGAGGTGGAACGCCACGTCGACGACGGCGACCGCGTGACCGAGGGCCAGAAGCTCCTCTCGGTCACCACCCGCACCCGCGACCTGCTGACCGCCGAGCGCAGCGCGCTCAACATCCTGTGCCGCCTCTCCGGCATCGCGACCGCCACGCGCGCGTGGGCGGACGCCCTGGACGGCACCAAGGCCAAGGTCCGCGACACCCGCAAGACGACGCCGGGCCTGCGCTCCCTGGAGAAGTTCGCGGTCCGCTGCGGCGGCGGCGTCAACCACCGCATGTCCCTCTCGGACGCGGCCCTGGTCAAGGACAACCACGTGGTCGCCGCGGGCGGCGTCGCCCAGGCGTTCAAGGCGGTACGGGAGGCCTTCCCGGACGTTCCCGTCGAGGTGGAGGTCGACACCCTGCACCAGCTCCGCGAGGTGGCCGACGCGGGCGCCGACCTGATCCTGCTGGACAACTTCACTCCCGGCGAGTGCGAGGAGGCGGTCGCGCTCGTCGACGGCCGCGCCGCCCTGGAGGCGTCCGGCCGCCTCACCCTGGCCAACGCGAGGGCGTACGCCGAGACCGGCGTGGACTACCTCGCCGTGGGCGCCCTCACCCACTCCTCGCCGATCCTGGACATCGGCCTGGACCTGCGGGCCGCGGAGTAGGGCCATGCTGCTGACGATCGACGTAGGCAACACCCAGACCGTCCTTGGCCTGTTCGACGGCGAGGACATCGTCGAGCACTGGCGCATCTCCACGGACGCCCGCCGCACCGCCGACGAACTGGCCGTCCTGCTCCAGGGCCTGATGGGAATGCACCCCCTCCTCGGCGACGAACTGGGCGACGGCATCGACGGCATCGCGATCTGCGCGACCGTCCCCTCGGTCCTGCACGAACTCCGCGAGGTCACCCGCCGCTACTACGGCGACGTCCCCGCGGTCCTCGTCGAACCGGGCGTCAAGACGGGCGTGCCCATCCTCACCGACAACCCCAAGGAGGTCGGCGCGGACCGCATCATCAACGCGGTCGCCGCGGTCGACCTCTACGGCGGTCCCGCGATCGTCGTCGACTTCGGTACGGCGACGACGTTCGACGCGGTGAGCGCGCGCGGGGAGTACATCGGCGGGGTCATCGCCCCCGGCATCGAGATCTCCGTCGACGCGCTCGGCGTCAAGGGCGCGCAGCTGCGCAAGATCGAGGTGGCCCGGCCGCGGAGCGTGATCGGCAAGAACACGGTCGAGGCGATGCAGGCGGGCATCGTCTACGGCTTCGCGGGTCAGGTCGACGGCGTGGTCTCCCGCATGGCGCGGGAGCTGGCCGACGATCCCGCCGACGTGACGGTGATCGCGACGGGGGGTCTGGCGCCGATGGTTCTGGGCGAGTCGTCCGTGATCGACGAACACGAGCCGTGGCTGACGCTGATCGGGCTCCGCCTGGTGTACGAACGCAACGTGTCCCGCATGTGACGTACCACCCACGCCGGGGCGGGTTCCGCGCCCCGGCGTGGCTGCTGGCGTGGGGTGGGTGCGCGTCGGCGCCGGCGCGGCGGGGTGCCTCCCCCAAGCTCTTCGAGCCGGGGGACCCCCAGCGCCACCCTCCCCCAAGCCCTCGGCTTCGCACGACCAGGGGGAACCCCCAACACCCCGGCGGCACGACTGCCCGCAGCCAGGGCGGCAGGCGGCGGCCCGCAGCAAAGCGAGCAGGCGGGCCCGCGGCTCAGCCGACGACGGCCCGCGGTCGCCGTACGACGGAAGGGGACGGGCCGGCGGGTGTCCGCCCGCAGTGGTTCGCGCGGAACACCCCGCACACCCCCGACGCCCACAGCCCGCGCGGTTCCGAGGACGGACACCCCCCCCGGCGCGGCCCCGACCCACCCCCGGCGGAGGCGACCCGCGCGCCACAGCGGACGGATACCCAGAGTTTGTCTGATTAGCGCGTATTGTCGGCATATGCCTACGCCCTACGGATCCCGCGGCGGCATGGCGTTCGGTGTGGAGGAGCTGCGTGTGCTCCGCCGTGCTCTCGCTCTTGCCCTTCACCCAGGTCGCGCCTCGGCCGAGGACGTCCAGGACTGCCTCAGTCTCGCCGAGTCCCTAGACGAGGCCACCCGCGAGGGCGCCCGGCTGCGGGCCTTCCTCGTGGCCGACCTGGCCCGCTACCGCGCCGCCCTCCCCGGCACCGCGGTCGGCTACCTCGCCCTCCTGGAAGAGGTCCTCCCCACGGGGTACCACCCCACCCCCGACGACCTCGCCGCCCTACGCGCCCTGCGGGGCAACCCCAGAGCCGCCACCCTCCTCGACCGCACCGACCGCACCGACCGCACCGACCGCGCCGACCGCGCCGACCGCACCGACCGCGCCGACCGCGCCGACCGCGCCGACCGCGCCGACCGCGCCGACCGCGCCGACCGCGCCGACCGCACCCCCCGCCCACCCACCGTCCCCGCCTGCCGCACCCCCCTCCTCGCCCTCCCCGGCGGCCGCGCCGCCGACACCCCCGCCGAGAAGCCCACCCAGCCCGCGCCCCCCAAGCCCGCCCAACCGGCGAAGAAGCCCGCGGAGAAACCGGCCCCCGCCCGCCGCCCCGTCCCCACCCCGGGCGAGGTCTTCCCGCGCCGCAAACCGCCCCAGCGCCCCGCGAGCCCCCCACGGCAACTGGCCGCGGGCTGACCTGGCTACCCTGGAGCCATGGACTACGTCTCCGCGCTCGTGCCCCCGGTCGTCATGGCCGTGCTCTTCGTCGCCGTGATCCGGGTGATCGTGAAGACCCAGGGCGGCACCAACAAGGCCAAGGAGGACGCGGCGGTCGACGCCGCCCTCAAGCGCGCCGAGACCGTCCGCCAGAACTCCCAGCCCCCGGCCGGCGGCGCCTGACCCACCGCGGCTCACGGCATCCTGCCCCACCCCGGCGTACGGCGAACCAGCCGTACGCCCTTTTTGTCGCCCTTCGCCACAGAAAGTGCCCGTCCAGCACGCGATTACCGAGATCTCCCACTATTGTGCTGAGGGTGCCTCGCCCATTGGGAGAACTCGAAGACGCGGTCATGACGCGGGTCTGGAAGTGGAACCGCCCGGTGACCGTTCGAGAAGTCCTCGAAGATCTGCAACAGGAACGCTCCATCGCCTACACCACGGTGATGACCGTTTTGGACAATCTCCATCAGAAGGGCTGGGTGCGCCGCGAAGCCGAAGGCCGGGCCTATCGATATGAGGCGGTCTCCACCCGCGCCGCCTACGCCGCCGCGCTGATGAACGACGCGTGGTCACAGAGCGACAACGCCGCAGCCGCCCTCGTCGCCTTCTTCGGCATGATGAGCGACGAACAGCGGCAGGCGCTCAGCGACGCCATCCGCGTGGTCCAGGGCCCGGAAACCCCCACCCGGGAAACCCCGGCCCCGGAAACCCCACCTCGCGAAACGCCCCCCGAGAACCCGGCACCTGAGAACCCCACGCCCGAGAACCCCGGCTCCGCACCGGAGACCCCCGGGCGATAGCGTCCCGCTCATGTCCGCAGAGCGCCCTGAAGTCACCGCGAAAGCCATCACCGTCCGGCGGGCCCGGACCAGCGATGTCCCGGTCGTACGCCGACTGCTTGACGCCTACGTCCGCGGTGGCATCCTGCTCGACAAAGCGACGGTGACCCTTTACGAGGACATCCAGGAGTTCTGGGTCGCGGAACGGGACGACAACGCCGAGGTGGTCGGCTGCGGCGCACTGCACGTCATGTGGGAAGACCTCGCGGAGGTCCGTACTCTCGCGGTCAAGCCCGGCCTCAAGGGCGCGGGCGTCGGACACCGGTTGCTGGAGAAGTTGCTCCAGACCGCCCGCTGGCTCGGCGTTCGCCGGGTTTTCTGCCTCACCTTCGAAGTGGACTTCTTCGGGCGGCACGGCTTCGTCGAGATCGGCGAGACCCCCGTCGACACCGATGTCTACGCAGAGTTGCTGCGTTCTTACGACGAGGGCGTCGCGGAGTTCCTCGGGCTCGAACGAGTGAAACCGAACACCTTGGGCAACAGTCGGATGCTTCTGCATCTGTGACCTACCGGAGCCTTGTGGCGACGTAGCGATCACCCCCGGGTATTCGGTCCCCCACCCCTGCCCAGGTTCCCTATGTCCGAAACGCGCACGTTTCCGGGCCGGGGGTGGGCAGTGGGTCTCTCCCAGGGGTTTGTGTTTTTCCCGCAAAAGCGGTTTGCTTTCCGGCGTAGTGCAGTACTGCATATAACAGGGGGACGGCGAAACGGCGGACGCCGCGGCTCCCAGGCCCTCACGTTATCGATGAAAGGAAATCCGGTGGCACAGAAGGTTCAGGTCCTTCTTGTCGACGACCTCGACGGCGGCGAGGCGGACGAGACCGTAACGTTCGCGCTGGACGGCAAGTCATACGAGATCGATCTCACGACTGCGAATGCGGACAAGCTGCGCAGCCTTCTCGACCCCTATGTGAAGGGTGGTCGTCGTACCGGAGGCCGTGCCTCGGGCGGACGTGGAAAGGCGCGCGCCGCTTCCGGCGGCAGCCAGGACACCGCTGCGATCCGTGCGTGGGCGAAGGAGAACGGTTACGACGTCAACGACCGCGGCCGTGTTCCGGCGACCATTCGCGAGGCTTACGAGAAGGCCAACGCCTGACCACGGGCGCGCCTCAACCGGACCCGGTGGCACGCTGTTGCCACCGTGTCCACCAGCCGTACGAGATCCGGGGCTCGCCCCGCACCTCCGGCACCCCCCATCGCCGACATGGTCGGCAGCGAGGCCTCGACCTCGCAATCGGGCGAAGGGGGCCGCAGCCACACGGCGGCCCCCCGCGCCCCGGAAGCCCCCGACTCCTCGGTAACGACAGAACCGCCAGGCGCCGCAAACACCCCAGCCACATCGGCTACCCCGGCCAGCCCGGCTACCCCAGGCCCCTCGGCTACTCCGGCTACCCCAGCCACCTCGGCTACCCCAGGCGCCTCCACCACCCCACCCACCCCCACCGCGCCCAGATCCAGCCCCGGCGCCAAGGCCCCCCACTCCAGCCACTCCAGCAGCCCGGGCAGTTCCTCGGCGCTCCCCGGGGCCACCAGCAGCCGCATCCGGTCGCCCCGTACGGCCACCGGAGAGGACGGCGCGAGATGGCGCAGCCCGGCGCGGCCCGCCTCCGCGGGGACGTCCAGGACGTCGAAACGGGGCCCCACGACGAGTCCCAGGGGCGGGCCGGGCGCTGTGGGCCACCCCAGATCGTTCTCGTAGTACCGCCGAAGCCGTCGGCCGGGATCGCCCGGGTCGAGCGGACGACGGGGAAGCGGGACCGAGGGAGGGGCGCCAACCATGCCAAGCGCAACCGCCGGAGGCGCGGTCAAGTTACGCTGGGTATCGCCTGGAACGCGCAGGGTGTCGAAGCGGGGGGCGCGTGGAGGTATGGGGAGGCGCAAGGTTGTTCGCCCGTAGCGGAGGGAACAGGTGCGCGCGGCATGGACTGTCCGTTCTCCCGGGTAAGACATCCCTAGTGGGAGGGGGCGACACGCAGGACAGGACGTCTCACGTTCGCCATCGGCGTACTGGCGAAGGGGGTAAGTGCCTGGCCTGCGGGAACATCGTCTCGCACCATCGGGTTGGAGCAGATGTCGGCGTTCGGGGTCAGGAGGCCATCGAGGGTGTCGGCAGTTGGAATGAGCGGTCCCCGCTCGCGGGACTAAGCTGCGGAAGGACAGGGAGGGGAAGTTCCCCCCACTGCCTGACCGCTCTGAGGAGCGATTAACGATGTTCGAGAGGTTCACCGACCGCGCGCGGCGGGTTGTCGTCCTGGCTCAGGAAGAAGCCCGGATGCTCAACCACAACTACATCGGCACCGAGCACATCCTCCTGGGCTTGATCCACGAGGGTGAGGGTGTCGCCGCAAAGGCCCTGGAGAGCCTCGGCATTTCGCTTGAGGCGGTCCGCCAGCAGGTGGAGGAGATCATCGGGCAGGGCCAGCAGGCCCCGTCCGGGCACATCCCCTTCACCCCCCGTGCCAAGAAGGTCCTGGAGCTGTCGCTCCGCGAGGCCCTTCAGCTGGGCCACAACTACATCGGCACGGAGCACATCCTGCTCGGCCTGATCCGTGAGGGCGAGGGCGTCGCCGCCCAGGTCCTGGTCAAGCTGGGCGCAGACCTCAACCGCGTGCGGCAGCAGGTCATCCAGCTGCTCTCCGGTTACCAGGGCAAGGAGACCGCCACCGCCGGCGGCCCTGCGGAGGGCACCCCCTCGACGTCCCTGGTCCTCGACCAGTTCGGCCGGAACCTCACCCAGGCCGCTCGTGAGTCCAAGCTCGACCCGGTCATCGGGCGCGAGAAGGAGATCGAGCGGGTCATGCAGGTGCTGTCCCGCCGTACCAAGAACAACCCGGTGCTGATCGGTGAGCCGGGCGTCGGCAAGACCGCCGTCGTCGAGGGCCTCGCCCAGGCCATCGTCAAGGGCGAGGTGCCCGAGACGCTGAAGGACAAGCACCTCTACACGCTTGACCTCGGTGCCCTGGTCGCGGGCTCCCGCTACCGCGGTGACTTCGAGGAGCGCCTGAAGAAGGTGCTCAAGGAGATCCGCACCCGCGGCGACATCATCCTGTTCATCGACGAGCTGCACACGCTGGTCGGTGCGGGTGCCGCCGAGGGCGCCATCGACGCGGCGAGCATCCTGAAGCCGATGCTGGCCCGCGGTGAGCTCCAGACCATCGGTGCCACCACGCTGGACGAGTACCGCAAGCACCTGGAGAAGGACGCGGCCCTGGAGCGCCGCTTCCAGCCCATCCAGGTCGCGGAGCCGTCCCTGCCGCACACGATCGAGATCCTCAAGGGCCTGCGCGACCGGTACGAGGCGCACCACCGCGTCTCGATCACCGACGAGGCCCTCGTCCAGGCCGCGACCCTGGCCGACCGGTACATCTCGGACCGCTTCCTGCCGGACAAGGCGATCGACCTGATCGACGAGGCCGGTTCCCGGATGCGTATCCGCCGGATGACCGCGCCGCCGGACCTGCGCGAGTTCGACGAGAAGATCGCCGGTGTCCGCCGTGACAAGGAGTCCGCGATCGACTCGCAGGACTTCGAGAAGGCCGCCTCGCTGCGCGACAAGGAGAAGCAGCTCCTGGCCGCGAAGGCGAAGCGGGAGAAGGAGTGGAAGGCCGGTGACATGGATGTCGTGGCCGAGGTCGACGGCGACCTGATCGCCGAGGTCCTCGCCACCGCCACCGGCATCCCGGTCTTCAAGCTCACGGAGGAGGAGTCCAGCCGTCTGCTCCGCATGGAGGACGAGCTGCACAAGCGGGTCATCGGCCAGAACGACGCCGTCAAGGCGCTGTCGAAGGCGATCCGCCGTACCCGCGCCGGTCTGAAGGACCCGAAGCGTCCCGGTGGCTCGTTCATCTTCGCCGGTCCGTCCGGCGTCGGTAAGACCGAGCTGTCCAAGGCGCTGGCGGAGTTCCTCTTCGGCGACGAGGACGCGCTGATCTCCCTCGACATGTCGGAGTTCAGCGAGAAGCACACGGTCTCGCGGCTCTTCGGCTCGCCCCCCGGCTACGTCGGGTACGAGGAGGGCGGCCAGCTGACCGAGAAGGTCCGCCGCAAGCCGTTCTCCGTCGTCCTCTTCGACGAGGTCGAGAAGGCCCACCCGGACATCTTCAACTCCCTGCTGCAGATCCTGGAGGACGGTCGGCTGACCGACTCCCAGGGCCGGGTCGTGGACTTCAAGAACACGGTCATCATCATGACGACCAACCTCGGCACCCGGGACATCTCCAAGGGCTTCAACCTCGGCTTCGCCGCCGCGGGTGACACGAAGACCAACTACGAGCGCATGAAGAACAAGGTCTCGGACGAGCTGAAGCAGCACTTCCGGCCCGAGTTCCTCAACCGCGTCGACGACGTGGTGGTCTTCCCGCAGCTCTCGCAGGAGGACATCCTGCGGATCGTGGACCTGATGATCGGCAAGGTCGACGAGCGCCTGAAGGACCGGGACATGGGCATCGAGCTGTCCCAGTCCGCCAAGGAGCTGCTGTCCAAGAAGGGCTACGACCCCGTGCTGGGCGCCCGGCCGCTGCGCCGGACCATCCAGCGCGAGATCGAGGACTCGCTGTCGGAGAAGATCCTCTTCGGTGAGCTGCGCCCCGGTCACATCGTGGTCGTGGACACCGAGGGCGAGGGTGAGGCCAAGACCTTCACCTTCCGTGGCGAGGAGAAGTCCGCCCTGCCGGACGTCCCGCCGATCGAGCAGGCGGCCGGTGGCGCCGGTCCGAACCTGAGCAAGGACGCGTAGCCGCTGCGCTCGGCCTGAGCAGTCAAGAAGGGGCTGCCCCGGAACCCGGTCGGGTTCCGGGGCAGCCCCTTGTCGTAGGGGCTAGAGCAGCGGCCGGGTGGGCTCGACGGTCGGGCGTACCGGCAGGGCGGACAGGACCGCCTCCGGTACGTCCGTGACGCCCGGGGTCAGCATGAGGGTCAGCTCGCGCAGGTTCGGGAAGAACCGGCCCAGGCCCGACAGATCCTCCGTACCGTCGACACCGTCGAGGCGCAGGCCGGTGACGCGGGGGAGTGGGGGGCCACTCCAGGCGAGGTGCCGCCAGTGGAGGTGCAACTCCTCCAGGGCCGGATGGCGGGCGATCTCCTCGTAGTCCTCGGGGGTGAGCGGGGGCAGGACGGCGAGGTCGAGTCGCTTCAGCGCGCCGAACCGGTGCAGGCCGCGCAGCCCGGTTTCCACGAGTGCCTGCCTGGTGAATCGCAGGGAGTGCAGTGGCAGCTCGTGGGGCAGGGCCTCGTCGAGGGAGGTGGCTCTCAGACGGACACCCAGGTCGAGCTGGTTCAGGGTCGTTGACACGGCGAGCGGAGCGAGCGCGTCCGGCCGCTCCAGGCCGGGCAGCTGATCGAGCGAGAGCCAGGTCAGTGGCAGGTCGGCCAGCGGCGTGACGTCCGTGACGGAGGGGCAGAGACTGAGACGCAGGTAAGCGAGCCGGTGCAGCCCGGCGAGGCCGCGCAGATCCCCCAGGCGCCTGTTGTCGTGGACGAACAGGCGGGTCACCGTCTCCGACGACAGCCCGCTCGGGTCCACCCCGCCGACGAGCTGGAGGTAAGGCCGCCCGCCCGCCTCCCGCAGGATCCGCAGGTGTTCGTCCGAATGCACGGCGAAGAGAAGGCTGTCCTCGCGGAGCCGGGTCACCACCTCCTCCCCGTACCACCGCGCCGGGAACCGGTACCACGTCCACGCCAGCTGCGCCCGCACCTCCACCGCCGGATGCTCCCGAAAGCGCGCCAACACCGGCACCGCCCCCTCCGTCCCGATCAGCGAGGCCGTCACCACCACCGCCCGTGCCTCCTCGTCCGTCAGCCCCTCCGGACCCGGCAGCAGCTCCAGCACCAGTGGCCCCACCTCCGCCAGTGCGCGGGCCTCCTCCGTCGTCCGGGGTGGGATCAGCGTCGCCGCCCCCCGCTCGACCTCCGCCCGGACCGCCGGGTCCAGCTCCGTCGCGTGTTCCAGCGAGGCCAGCGCGAGCAGCCGTGTCCGGGTGCTCGCGGCGCCCTCCGCCCGGTCCGCGGCCGAGGCCAGGTCGCGCAGCAGATCGGCCCGCTCCCGGGGCCGGGCGTGGGCCATGGCCATGCGGATCACGTCGGCCCACTGCTCGTCCGCCGCGCCGCGCACCAGCAGGCCGAAGTCGCCGTCCTCCACGGCGGCCTTGGCGCCCAGGTAGTCCTGGAAGGTGCGGTGGACGAACTCGACCGTGCCCACGGCGGGTTCGCGGAGCAGCCCGCTGCGGATCAGCAGATGGCGGAGGACCGTCCCGGCGTCCCCCTGTGCCGCCGCCGACGGCAGGGACGGCAGCACCTCGGCGATGATCCGCTCGGCGCGTTCGCGGTCCATCTCGGACTGGTGGTTGCGGATCAGCCAGTAGGCGAGCCGTTGCAGCAACTGGATCTGTGGCAGCTCGCTGAGCCGGACGTCGTCCTGGCCGGTCATGTCCCGCTCCTCGTCGCGCCGCGCGAGCAGCATCGACAGGGCGGCGTCGTACAGCTCCTGCCGACCGTGCGGCAGGTAGCCGCGCCGGTCCCGGTGCAGGGCGCAGACCAGACCGCACATCAGCGGGTTGGTGGCGAGCCGGCCCAGGTCGGGCTTGGAGCGTACGGCGTCGAGCAGGGAGCGTTCGTAGGCGTCGAGGCGTTCGGTGTCCTGGGCGTCGGCCCGGGCCGCCGTGTGCCAGCGGGCGATGAACGCGGCGATGTCGTCCTGGCCCATGGGGGCGAGGGCGAGTTCCGTGAAGCCGTCGGCGGCGAGCCAGTCCTCGCGTACGGCGGAGGGGCGGGCGGTGACCAGCCAGCGGTTGCCGGGATAGACGTCCAGCAGTTCGCGCAGCCAGCGCCGGGTGCGCTCGCGCTCGCGCTCCGGGACCTCGTCGACGCCGTCCACCAGGAGCAGCGCGCGCCGGGCCGTGAGGACGCGGTCGGCCCATCCCTCCGGCTGGCTGGCGTGGAACGGGACGCGTACGGCGGCCAGGAGGGCGTCGGGGGAGGGGAGCCCGCCGGGGTGGCGGACGAGGGTGCGCAGCGGCAGCACGAAGGGGACCAGGTCACCGCGCTCACCGCGGGCCGCCGTCACCGCGAGCCACTGCACGAGCGTCGTCTTGCCGGACCCGGCGACGCCGCGCAGCAGCACCCGGTCGTGGTCGGCGAGGGCCTGTTCGGCGGGGAGGGCGGCGGCGGAGTGCTGCCCGGCGAGGACCTCCTCGGCCGGTCCCAGGGCCTGGAGGCTGAGGTAGGCGGCGTCCAGGGGCCAGCGGTCGGGGGAGTGGTGCAGGTCGATGCCGTAGATGGTGAGGTGGCCGTGGCGGGCGGGGACGTACGCCTGGTAGCGCTGTTCGAAGGCGGGGTCGGTGCCGCCGGTGGCCGGGGTGCGGGCGATCAGGGCGTCCACCTTGGCGATCAGCTCGCGCTGCCGCCGGGTCTGTTCGACCAGGGCGCGGGGGACGAAGGTGGACCGTTGGGTGAAGAAGTGCAGGACGTGCAGGCAGGCGGTGTCCAGGAGGCGTTCGTGGAAGAGGGCGGCGTCCTGGGAGAGCAGCCGCGTGGGGTCCGGACGGGCGGCGTCGCGCAGTCGGCGGGCCAGGGCCCGGTGGCCGAGTTCGACAGCCTGTACGTCGGTCATGTCCAGGTCGCCGAGGGCGTGAAGGCTCAGGGCCAGAGTCGTTCGTACGGCCTCTTCCTCGTCGGCCGTGACGGGCCGCTCGCCCTCCTCCAGCGCCCGTCGCACCAGCTCGGCGGTGAGCTTGTCCAGGTCGGCGCGGTTCAGCGTGCGCTTCTCGCCCCTGAACGACACGAGGCCGGAGATCCGTACGGGCCGGTCCACGAGCCCCGCGCCCGGTCCCTCGGTGACGAACAGCTTCCTGACGAGGGGGCCTACTACCCCCGAGGCCACCTTGACGCCGATCACCGACGGTTCCATCCGCCCACCCCCTGAGCCTGACCGAAGTGCAGGTCAGCAGCGTAGTCCGGGTCACATTCCGGGGGTGGTGGGCGAGGGCGACCGGTGACATGCCGCACAGGCGTTTTGTCCGTTACTAGGCGGAATAGTGGGCACCTCGGACTGCTCATCCCCTACGTGTGGCCTGTCAGCAAGTGGGAAGTTTCAGCGTTCATTACTAGCTTCCGTCGTAGATCACACGTTTGGGGGATTCGTACCCCGGGGGTTACCAAGGATGAGCCATCCGGTGGACGTCGATTCGCCGGGTGTTTCTCTGTCCCCCACCCCTGAGGTTGAGATGATCCAGCGCGTCACGTCCCGTTCCGCCCGTACGTCCTCGCTCCGCACCCGCGCCGCCGTCCTGGCCGCCGGTATGGGAGCGTCGGTCGTGCTGGGGGCCGGGGTCGCGGCTGCCGCCGAAGCGAGCGCGGCCACCTCCGCCACCACCGCGGCGAGCGCCGTGCAGGCCCAGGCCGCCGCCCAGGCGAAGGCCGCCAAGGCGCAGGCCGCCGCGGCCGCCAAGGCGAAGGCCGTCAAGGCCGCCCAGGTCAAGGCCGCGCAGGCCAAGGCCGCCGCCGCCAAGAAGGCCGCGGCGAAGAAGGCTCCGGCCAAGAAGGCCGCTTCCTGGGTGAACCCGGTGAGCCACTACAAGCTGTCCGCGAGCTTCGCCCAGGCGGGCGGCATGTGGCAGTCCACCCACAGCGGCCAGGACTACGCGGTGCCGAACGGCACCAGGGTCGTCGCCGCCCACGGCGGTACGGTCGTCAAGGCCGGCGGCAACGGCGCCGGTGACGGTCCCGCGTACGGCAACGCCGTCGTGATCAAGCACGGCAACGGCACGTACTCGCAGTACGCCCACCTGTCGAAGATCAACGTGAAGGTCGGCCAGGTCGTCAAGACCGGTCAGCGCATCGCCCTGTCCGGCAACACCGGCAACTCCAGCGGTCCGCACCTGCACTTCGAGATCCGTACGACCGCCAACTACGGCACCGCCATCGACCCGGTGCGCTTCCTGCACGGCAAGGGCGTCAGCCTCTGACGCCGACCCGCTGACGCGCCCGGCTCAGGCGCCGGACTCCTCCGAGCCGCCGTGCGCCTGGGTCACCAGATCGACCGCGACCTCAAGGACCGCCTCGCGCGCGTCCTTGGGGTCGACGTCCATCTCCCGCAGCACGAACATCCCGGCGTGCAACGTGAACAGGGCGCTGACACAGCGGACCTGGTCGACCAGGTCGGCGTCCGGGTCGACGATGATGTCCCGCATCCCGAGCATCCGGGTCTTGAACATCTGGCCGATGCTGAGGTCCCGTACCGTCGCCTGGTTCTCCTGCATGAAGCGGAACAGGGGGGACGCGGCGGTGAGCGCGTCGCTGTAGCGGTGGATGATCTCCCGCTTGGTCTCCATGGTGTGGGGCTGCTGGCGGCCCCACTCGATCAGGTCCTCGATCGGCCGCGTCAGGTCCTCGAAGAGGCTGACGATGATCTCTTCCTTGGTCTTGAAGTGGTAGTAGAGCGCGGCCTTGGTGACACCGAGACGCTCGGCGATCTCGCGCAGGGAGGTCTTCTCGTAGCCCTGCTCGGCGAAGAGTTCCAGGGCGACGTCCTGGATGCGCTGGCGGGTGTTCCCGCGCCGCCGCTGCTTGGTCTCAGCCGCGCGGTCCGTGCCGTCCGTGCCGTCCGTGGCATCCATGCTGTCGCTCCTCGTCGCCCGCCCCCGATCGTACTTTCCCCTCAACTTACTTGACGACCGGCTAGTTCCGCTCCTACCTTACCCAGGGAAGCTTACTAGCCGGACGGCAAGTAAGTAAGTAATCGTGTGGGTAGCTGGGGGCGGAAGCCATGACCGAGACACGGCCGGCGGCCGTAGGGGCCGCGGACACCGGGAAACAGCCGAGGAGCGTACGGGTCGTCCTGCTCGCGCTGATGATCGCGATGATGCTCGCGATGCTCGACAACATGATCATCGGCACCGCGATGCCGACGATCGTCGGGGAACTCGGCGGCCTGGAGCACCTGTCCTGGGTGGTCACGGCGTACACGCTGGCCACCGCCGCGTCGACGCCGATCTGGGGGAAGATCGGCGACATGTACGGGCGCAAGGGCTCGTTCATGACGTCCATCGTGCTCTTCCTCATCGGTTCCGCGCTCAGCGGCATGGCCCAGGACATGGGCCAGCTCATCGGCTTCCGCGCCGTGCAGGGCCTCGGCGCGGGCGGACTCATGGTCGGTGTCATGGCCATCATCGGTGATCTGATACCGCCCCGTGAGCGCGGCAGGTACCAGGGCATGATGGCCGCCGTGATGGCGCTCGCGATGATCGGCGGGCCGCTCGTCGGCGGCACCATCACCGACAACTGGGGCTGGCGCTGGGCCTTCTACATCAACCTGCCGCTCGGCGCGGTCGCCCTCGTCGCCATCAGCGTCGTGCTGCACCTGCCGAAGAAGCTCGCGCAGACCCGGATCGACTACCTGGGCGCCGGGCTGCTGACCGTCGGCATCACCGCGATCGTGCTGGTCACCACCTGGGGCGGCACGGAGTACGCCTGGACGTCCGCGCGGATCATGGAGCTGACGGCCATCGGGGTCGTCGCGCTGGTCGGCTTCGTCCTGTGGGAGAAGCGGGCCGCCGAGCCGATCCTGCCGCTGCACATCTTCCGCAGCCGCAACTTCACGCTGATGGCGGTCATCGGCTTCGTCACCGGCTTCGTGATGTTCGGCGCGGTGCTCTTCCTGCCGCTCTACCAGCAGTCGGTGCAGGGCGCGTCCGCGACCAACTCCGGGATCCTGCTGCTGCCGATGCTGGGCGCGATGCTGGTCACCTCGATGGTCGCCGGGCGGGTCACCACCAGCACCGGGCGCTACAAGGTCTTCCCGCTGGTGGGCGGCGTCCTGCTGGTCGTCGGGCTGGGGCTGCTGTCCCTCATGGACACCGAGACCTCGCGGCTGACCTCCGGCCTCTCCATGGCCGTACTCGGCCTCGGCATGGGCTGTCTGATGCAGATCACCATGCTGGTCGCGCAGAACAGCGTGGAGATGAAGGACATCGGCGTCGCCTCGTCCTCCGCCACCCTGTTCCGCACCCTCGGCTCCTCCTTCGGTGTCGCGATCATGGGCGCGCTGTTCAACCACCGCGTCCAGGACGTCATGGCCGAGCGGGCCGGGGCGGCGGGTTCCCAGGTCGGCCAGGTGACCGAGCAGTCCGCCCAGCTCGACGCGGCCAGCCTCGCCAAGCTGCCCGCGGCGGCCAGGGAGGCGTACCAGCACGCGGTCTCCTCGGGCACCCACGGCGCCTTCCTGCTGGGAGCGTGCGTGGCCGTGGTGGTGCTGGTCGCGGCGTTCTTCGTGAAGGAGGTCCCGCTGAAGGGCGCGGGGCCGAAGGCGACCGACGAGGACCCGAGCCCGGCGGCACCGGCGGCGGTGGCGGAGCCGGTCTGACCGACCGGACTCCCGGGGATACCGGGGGCGGGGCGCCTGAGGAGGCGCCCCGCCCCTTCGGCTGGTACGGCGCCCGGCCCGCCCGCCCTCAGACCTCCCGCAGCACCGGATAGCTCCCCGTGTTCGTCGGCGCGTGCTCCGGGAGCCACAGGACCGCCACCGCGCCCTCGGGGGTGCCGCGCCCCGGCGGCACCCCCGGCGGCCGTACGTTGCGGAAGGTCAGCCGGGCCCCGAGCACCCGCGCCTGACCCGCGGCGATGGTCAGCCCGAGGCCGTGGCCACGCCCGGCGCGGTCCCGGCTGCCGGTGCGGAACCGGCTCGGACCCTCGGCCAGGAGGTCCTCCGGGAAGCCGGGGCCGTGGTCGCGGACCCGGATCACCCGGCCCTCCACGGTCACCTCGACCGGCGGCCGGCCGTGCCGCGCGGCGTTGGCGAGCAGGTTGAACAGCACCCGCTCAAGACGCCGCGGGTCCGTGGTGACCTCCGACTCGTGGACGACGACCACCCCGGCGCCGGGATCCTTCGCCGCCACCCGCCGGGTGACGAACTGGCCCAGCAGGATGTCCTGCAGTTCCGCCCGCTCCGACGCCCCGTCGAGCCGGGCGACCTCCAGGACGTCCTCGACCAGCGTGCGCATCGCCTTCGCCCGGTCCAGGACCAGCTCCGTGGGCCGTCCCGGCGGCAGCAGCTCGGCCGCGGTGAGCAGCCCCGTCACCGGTGTGCGCAGCTCGTGCGCGATGTCGGCGGTGACCCGGCGCTCCGCCTCCAGCCGCTGCTGGAGCGCCTCCGCCATCGCGTCGACGGCCCGCGCGAGATCGTCCGTCTCGTCCCGGACGACCCCGCCGATCGCCTCCCGCACCCGGACGTCCGTCTCCCCCTTGGCGACCCGGTTCGCGGCAGCCGCCGCCTTCCGCAGCCGCCGCGACAACTGCGCGCCGATCAGCACCCCGAGGGCGCTCCCGCCCAGCACCACCGCGATCGACCCGATCACCAGCGCCTGGTCAAGGTCGTTCAGGATGTCCGTACTGCGGTCCGGGAACCCGGTGTGCAACGACATCACGTGCCCGTCCTTGAGCGGCACCGCCGCCCAGATGTCCGGCACGTCCCCGCCGTCCCCGACGTACGTCGCCCGTCGGCCCCGCTCCACCTTGGCACGCAGCGCCTCGGGCAGCTCCGGGTCGTCGATCTTGACGCCGGGGAAGTTCGGGCGGCTGGACAGCTCGTAGTTGCGCTGTGCTATCCGCAGCCGCGCGTCCGCGAGATCACGGGAGTTGTCCAGCATCGACACCCGTGCGGCGTTGTGTACGACGAGACTGAGCGCGATCGCCACCAGGGCGCCGACCAGCGCGATCGCCGTACTGAGCTTCCAGCGCAGCCCCGTGCGGATGCCCGTGCGGGCCACCAGCGCGGGCACCAGGCGCCGTATCCGCCCGCCGTGCCCACCGTCTCCGCCGCGTCCGCCGTTCCCGCGGCGTCCGTCGCGTCCGCCGTTCCCGCGGCGTCCGTCGCGTCCGCCGTTCCCGCCGCGTCCGTCGCGTCTGTTCCCCCGCATGTCCCGGTCCTCCGGCCCTCAGGCCCTGAGCTTGTAGCCGAAGCCGCGGACCGTCTCGATGCGGTCCTGGCCGATCTTCGTCCGCAGCCGCTGCACGTGCACGTCGACGACGCGGGTGTCCCCGCCCCAGCCGTAGTCCCAGACCCGTTCGAGGAGCTTGTCGCGGGACAGGACGGTGCCCGGGGCGGCGGAGAACTCCAGCAGCAGCCGCATCTCCGTCGGCGTCAGCGCCACCGGCCGCCCGGACCGCCGCACCTCCATGCCGTCCGTGTCGATCTCCAGCTCGCCGAAGGTCAGCACCCCGCCGTCGGCCGGTGCCGCGCTCTCCTCCTGCCGCGCCCCGCCGCTGGCGTGCCCGAAGCGGCGCAGCACCGCCCGGATCCGGGCGACCAGGACGGCACCGTCGAACGGCTTGGTCACGTAGTCGTCGGCGCCCGCCTCCAGCCCCAGCACCACGTCGATGGCGTCGGCCCGCGCGGACAGCATGATCACCGGCACGGTCGACTCGTCCCGGATACGACGGCACAGACTGACCCCGTCGAGCCCCGGGACCATGACGTCGAGAAGGGCGATGTCGGGCCGGTCGGCCCGGAACGCCTCCAGGCCGGACAGGCCGTCCGGCATCGCCGTCACCGCGAAACCGACCCGCTCCAGGGCGAGTTGGGTCGCCTCGCGGATGACGTCGTCGTCCTCCACGAACAGGACGTGCGTCTGCTCTGCCATCCAGGTGCTCTCAGTTCTCGTGTGGTCCGCGGTCTCAGGTGTCACCGGGGACCGGCGTCGGTTCGCCCGCGACGGTGCCGTACTCGTTGTGCGTGCGGTACCGCTCGGTGAAGCGGCCCCCGCTCCAGTGGTACGTGATCACGTTCTCCCCGGACGGGTTCGACACCGGGTCGCCACGCCCGTACACCTGCTTGGTCACTACCAGGTCGCCGCGGTCTATCTCCGCGTAGACCGGCGGTTCCTCCGCCCGGAACACGTTCCGGTACCGGCCGTCCGACTCGCGGTACACGTACGAGCCGACACCCACCGCGTCCCCGCAGGTCAGCACGTTGACCACGACCTCGCTCGGGGCGCCGCCGGTCAGCTCGCCGTAGGACACGTCAACGGGGTAGTCGTCCGCGGCGCACGGCTTCAGCTCGCGTTTGACCGCCGCCGAGACCAGCGGGTCGGTCCTGACCAGCCGGACCGCGTCCACCCGCTGGGTAGTGGTGGACGGCACCACCATCGACGGGGAGGCCGCCCCGGCCACGGAGTCCGAGCCGGCGGGCCCCTCGTCCCGCGCGCCGGTGCCGTCGCTGCCGCAGGCCGAGACCAGCAGCGCGAAGGCGGTGAGGGCGGCGGCTGCCGCGCTCACCGCCCGCAGGGTGGATCGGGCCGGTCCGGGCCCCGCGTCGGTCAGGCCGCGCAACGCTCCCGCTCCTCACGCTCCAGCGCGCGTGCGTCGAGGTCGCGGGCCTCCAGCTCCTCGCGGAGGCGGGCGAGCGCCCGGTGCAGCGTGCTCTTGACCGTGCCGGCCGACATGCCAAGCGCGGCGGCGGTCTCCTCGGTGGACATCTGCTCCCAGTGTCGCAGCACCACGACACCGCGTTGCTTCGGGGCGAGCACCTTCAGTACGTCCATCAACAGGGCGCGGTCCGCCTGCTGTTCGGTGGCGTCGTCGACGGAGGCGTCCGGCAGCTGCTCCGTCGGCACCTCCTCCAGCTTCCGCGCCCGCCACCACTCGGTCCGCGTGTTGATCATGACCCGGCGCAGATAGGCGTCCGCGAGCCGCTTGTCCGCGATGCCGTCCCAGCGGCCGTACGTCCGCGCCAACGCCGTCTGGAGCAGGTCCTGGGCGTCGATCGGGTCCGGGACCAGCCGGCGGGCGCTGCGCAGCAGCGCGTCCTGCCGGGTGCGGACGTACTCCTCGAAACCGAGCACCTCTTCCTGCGCCATGACCAACCGCCTCCCGCTTCCCCGTCGTCCCGCTCCGCCGTGGCCGCGCCACCCTGCGGGGCCACGGATGAGAAGCTACGGATCACTTGTCACGGCGCTGTGCGGAGGATCCGGCGGGAAACGCGCGGCTGTCCGTCGGTTGTGTAACGGATGTAGGCGGGGGATAAGGGAGGGGGTTGGTTCGCGTGGATATGCCCAATTACGGCGTCGGTGGGCGTCAGGCCATCGGCAGGCGGTACAGGCCGCCCGGCAGCGGCTCCACCAACCCGTCCGCGACCAGACCGTCCAACGCCCGCGCCCGCTGCACCGGTTCGTGCCACACCCGGTCGAGCGCCGCCTGCGGCACCGGCGCGTGCGCCTCGCGCAGGACGGCCAGCAGCTTGCCGCGCACCTGACGGTCCGTCCCGGCGTACGTCTGGCCGCGGCGCGGCGGCCCCTCGTGCTCCGGCTTGCCCGCGAGCCGCCAGGCGCAGCTCGCGGCGATCGGACAGCGGTGGCACGACTCGTTCTTCGCCGTGCACACCAGCGCGCCCAGCTCCATCGAGGCGGCGGCCCAGCGCGCGGCGGTGCGCTCGTCCTCGGGCAGCAGCGCCCGCGCGAGCCTGCGTTCGGCGGCGGTGGTCGCGTTCGGCGGGTACCGCACCCCGGTCACCGCCCGCGCGAACACCCGGCGCACGTTGGTGTCGAGCACGGCGTGCCGCTGCCCGTAGGCGAACGACGCCACGGCCGCCGCCGTGTACTCCCCGATGCCGGGCAGCGCCAGCAACTGGCCGTGGTCGGCGGGTACGTCCCCGCCGTGCCGTTCCGCTATGGCGACCGCGGCGCCGTGCAGCCGCAGCGCGCGGCGCGGGTAGCCGAGGCGGCCCCAGGCGCGTACCGCCTCGCCGGGTGCCTCGCGGGCGAGGTCGGCGGGGCGGGGCCAGCGGGCCAGCCACTGTTCGTAGACGGGCAGGACGCGGTTGACCGGCGTCTGCTGCAACATGAACTCGCTGACCATGACACCCCACGGCCCCGCCTCGGGGTGCCGCCAGGGCAGGTCACGCGCGTGCTCGTCGAACCAGGTGATGACGGGGGAGTGCAGGTCCTCGCCGCCGGCCTCGTGCGGGGGCCGGGGCCGCGACCCGCTCGGCGGCTGGTCGTACGGGGGCTGGGGCTCAGACGGGGGCTGGGGCTTCGTTGGCGCAGTCATGGCACGTCCGATCCTGCCATGCCGGACGCCGTGTGAGCGGGTAGTGACGTCTGCGTCACGGTGGCGTACCGCGTCCACGGCGGTCACACCACCCACGCAAGATGATGATCCGTAAAAGTTGATGCCCGGGGCGGCGGGTGTGGCAAGCGAACGCGCCGATCTCTCGTACAGTTTGGGCCGTGGGATCTCTGCGCAATCCGGTTGGACCGCTCCCCTCCTCCATCTACTGGCGACGGAGGGTCGTCCTGGTGTCCGTGCTCGCCCTGTTGGCCCTGCCGATCGCCTGGATCATGGTGTCGGGCGGCGGGGGCGGCGACAACCGCGCCGACGGGTCCAACGGCGAGAGTCCCTCGCCGACCGTCTCGACCATCACCCCGGGGCCCTCGGGCTCGGGTCCGGCGATCAGCCAAGCGCCGGGCGGACGCGACGAGTCGGGTGGCGGGGACTCCGACGGCGGTTCCGACGGGGCCGGTTCCGGCGGTAGTCCGGGTACGGGTTCGGGTGGCGACGGCGCGGGTGACGGCTCCGGGGGCGGCGGTACCGGAGGCGGCGCCGGGGCCGGTGGCGGTGGCGGTGGCGGTTCCGTGGGGACCGGGGTCGGCAGTGGCGACGCGCTGCCCGCCGGTTCCTCGATCCCCGTGTGCTCCGCCGACGCGGTGTCGTTGAGCCTGCGCAGCGTGCGCAACTCCTACCCGCTCGGCGAGCGGCCCGCCTTCCGGCTGACGGCGAAGAACTCCTCCAGCGGCGACTGCAAAATCGATCTCGGCCCGAGGACCGCGGTGTTGACGATCACTCAGGCCACGGACGACGACGCGTACTGGTCGTCGGACGACTGCCCCGAGGGCGCGGGGAGCCTGTTCTTCCGGGTGCCCGCGGGCAGCGGCATCACCTACCCGGTGGAGTGGGACCGGAAGCCGAGCGCACCGTCCTGTGGGACGCCCCCGGCGGGCACGGCCGGAGCCGGGACGTACCTGGTGGAGGCCAAGGCGCCGGGGTTCGCGAAGGTGCGGACGTCGTTCGTGCTGGAAGCGGACTGAGGGGACTGACCGCCGGTCGGGTCCCGACGAGCCGCCGTCCCTACACGTACCGCTCCAGGATCGACGACTCCGCCAGCCGCGACAGTCCCTCCCGCACGCTCCGCGCCCGGGCCTCGCCCACGCCGTCCACGGTCTGGAGGTCGTCGACGCTGGCGGCGAGCAGCTTCTGCAGGCCGCCGAAGTGCTCCACGAGACGGTCGATGATCGCGCCCGGCAGCCGCGGCACCTTGGCCAGCAGCCGGAAGCCGCGCGGGGAGACCGCGGAGTCGAGGGTCTCGGGCGAGCCCGTGTACCCCAGGGCGCGGGCGACCGTGGGCAGTTCGAGCAGCTCGGCGTGGGTGAGGGCGTCCAGCTCGGCGAGCGCCTCGTCGACCGTGCGGGAGCGCTTGGCGGTCGGCTCGGGCACGTAGTCCCGCACGACCAGCTCCCGCTCGGGCTCGACGCCCGCGATCAGCTCGTCCAGCTGGAGGGCGAGCAGCCGCCCGTCGGTGCCCAGCTCCACCACGTACTCGGCGATCTCGGTGGCGATCCGGCGGACCATCTCCAGGCGCTGTGCGACCGCGGAGACGTCCCGGACCGTCACCAGGTCCTCGATCTCCAGCGCTGACAACGTTCCCGCGACCTCGTCGAGGCGGAGCTTGTAGCGCTCCAGGGTGGCGAGGGCCTGGTTGGCGCGGGACAGGATCGCCGCGGAGTCCTCCAGGACGCGACGCTGCCCGGAGACGTAGAGGGCGATCAGCCGCATCGACTGGGAGACGGAGACCACTGGGAAGCCGACCTGCTTGCTGACCCGGTCCGCGGTGCGGTGCCGGGTGCCGGTCTCCTCTGTCGGGATCGTCGCGTCGGGCACGAACTGCACGCCCGCGCGGAGGATCTTCGACAGGTCGGAGGAGAGCACGATGCCGCCGTCCAGCTTGCACAGCTCCCGCAGCCGGGTCGCGGTGAACTCGACGTCGAGCACGAAGCCGCCCGTGCACATCGACTCGACGGTCTTGTCCGAGCCGAGCACGATCAGGCCGCCGGTGTTGCCGCGCAGGACCCGCTCAAGGCCGTCACGCAGGGCGGTGCCGGGCGCAACGGCGCTCAGCGAGGCGCGCATCAGGCGATCGGAACCGGCACTCCCACCGGACTTTCCGGGAGCCGCTGCCCGGTCGTTGGCTGCCACTGCATTCCTCCGGTCGCAGGTTCTGGGGCGCTCCCGTCAGGCGCACAGTGTTCGTACGGACGGGCGAGACCAGGGCAAAGTCTACCGGCGGTCCTCCGCGTCCCGGGGGGCGTCTCGACGACGGGAGCGCGGCAGCACCCTCAGGGCGTCCCCTATGTCCGCGACTTCCAGCACCTTCATGCCGGGCGGGACCTTGCCGGGGTCGCCCGGTACCAGGGCGTGCGTGAAGCCCAGGCGGTGCGCTTCGGCGAGCCTGCGCTGCACGCCCGTGACGCGTCTCACCTCGCCCGCGAGGCCGACCTCGCCGATGGCGACCAGGTTCTTCGGCAGCGGGGTGTCGCTGGCGGCGGAGGCGAGCGCGAGGGCCACGGCGAGGTCGGCGGCGGGCTCGGAGAGCTTCACCCCGCCGACCGTCGCGGAGTAGATGTCCCGTTTGCCCAAGGCGCTGATCCGGCCCCGCTGTTCCAGGACGGCCAGCATCATCGACACGCGTGACGTCTCCAGGCCGGAGGTGGTGCGGCGTGGGGAGGGGATCTGCGAGTCGACGGTGAGCGCCTGCACCTCGGCGACCAGCGGGCGGCGGCCCTCCAGGGTGACGGTGAGGCAGGTGCCGGGGACGGGCTCGGCACGCCGGGTCAGGAACAGGCCGCTGGGGTCGGCGAGGCCGACGATGCCCTCGTCGTGCAGCTCGAAGCAGCCGACCTCGTCGGTGGCGCCGTAGCGGTTCTTGACGCCGCGGACGAGGCGCAGGCGCGCGTGCCGGTCGCCCTCGAAGTGCAGGACGACGTCGACCAGGTGCTCAAGGAGCCGGGGTCCGGCGATCGCGCCGTCCTTGGTGACATGGCCCACCAGGAGCGTGGACATGCCGCGTTCCTTCGAGGCGCGGATCAGCGCGCCCGCGACCTCCCGCACCTGCGCCATGCCGCCGGGGGCGCCGTCGATCTCCGGGGAGGCGACCGTCTGCACCGAGTCCATGATCAGCAGGGACGGCTTCACCGCGTCCAAGTGGCCGAGGACGGCGGC
The DNA here is from genome assembly GCF_040635175.1 of Streptomyces sp. NPDC006997. Taxonomy (NCBI): domain Bacteria; kingdom Bacillati; phylum Actinomycetota; class Actinomycetes; order Kitasatosporales; family Streptomycetaceae; genus Streptomyces; species Streptomyces sp. NPDC006997. Next base: position 16,880 of record NZ_JBEYHH010000026.1, on the reverse strand, counting down.
GAGATCGGTCTCGGCGGCCAGGTAGAGGTGGTCGTCGATGGCGCCGATGCGGTCGGCGCGCAGCCGGACCTGGCTCGCGGACTCCTCACCGGTGACATAGAGGGTGCGGTGCTCGTCGCTGGCCGCCTTGGCCGCCACGTCGAGCAGCAGCGTGGACTTGCCGACGCCCGGCTCGCCCGCGAGCAGCACCACCGCGCCGGGCACGAGCCCGCCGCCGAGCACCCGGTCCAGCTCGGGCACGCCGGTGGAGCGGGCGGTGGCCTGGCGGCCGTCGACCTGGCCGATGGGCAGCGCGGAGGTGGTGACGCGGCCCGGGGTGGTGGTGCGCACGGCGGGCGCGCCGTACTCCTCGACCGTCCCCCACGCCTGGCACTCGGGGCAGCGGCCGAGCCACTTGGCCGTCTGCCAGCCGCACTCGGTGCAGCGGTAGGACGGCCGGTCCTTGGTGGTCTTCGTACGGGCAGCCATGCACGAACCGTAACCGGCCCCACTGACAACGCCCCACCCTCCGCGATTCCGGCCCCGCCCCGCCCCGCCCACCGGCACGGCAACCCGCCCCAACCAGCAGTAATGCGGCGGACTCCACCGTAATCGGCTGCCACCACCACGAACGGGCCACGGAATCAAGGGTTCCTGTCCCCTTATGAGGGATCGTTTCACCCGTACGGATTAAAAGCCCTCAAGGGGCGAGAACGGACACTCCCGCGGCCCCTACGGTCGCCGGGTGATGAGCAGCAGCCCGGAGACCTCGACCCGCACCACCGGCGCACGCTCCGCCGCGCACCGCGCGCACCGTGAGGAGCGCGACCGCGCCGCGGCGCGCACGGAGGAGCGCGACCGCGCCGCGGCCCGCACGCTGGCCCAGCGTTCCCCCGCGCGCTACGAGCCCTACCTGGACGGTCTGTTCACGTACTGCCTCTCCGTGCTCTGCGACCACGACGCCGCGACCGCCGCCCTCGGCGACGTGCTCGTCCTCGCCGAACGGCGCGGCCAGCGCGCCCCCGGGGCCGCCGGGGACCGCAGGGCCTGGCTGTACGCGCTGGCCCGCTGGTCCTGCCTGCGCAAGCTGGCCGAGGCCAAGCAGCACCGGCAGACCCACCACGCCGCGGGCCGTCCCGCGACCGCCCGGCGCGGCTCGGCGCGGCCCGCCGCGGCGCCCGTACCGGAGGAGGAGCGGCAGCGGCGGCGCCGTGAACTGGCCCGGCTCGCCTGGCCGGAGGCCGCGGGCACCACGCCCGAGCAGCGCGAGGCGCTCGAACTCGCCGTGCGCCACCACCTCGCCGCCCACGAGGTCGCCGCCGTGCTCGGCCTGGACCTCGCCGCCGCCCGGGACCTGCTGGCCTCCGCCGCCTGCGAGGTCGAGCGCACGCGCGCGGCCCTCGCCGTCGTGGAGACCGGCAGCTGCCCCGGCGTCGCCCGGCTCACCGGCGACGGCCAGCTGGTGCTCAGCTCCGCCGTGCGCAAGGAACTCGTCCGGCACGTCGACGACTGCCCGCGCTGCCGCCGTACCGCCCAGCGCGCCGTCCCCGGCCGCTGGCCCGGCGCCACCGTGACCCCCGCCGAGCTGCCCGTCCTGGAGGCGCCCCGCGCGGCCGTGCGCCTCGCGATGGCCCACCACCCGCGCGTGCGGGGCGGCACACCCCGCTTCGACCGGCGCGGCTTCCCTATGGACCCCAAGGACCGCGCGGCCCGGCGGGACCGGATGCGCGCGCGGGCCGTCACCACAACGGTCGTCGCCACCGTCGTCGCCGCCCCCGTGATCGCCCTGTGGTCCGCCTACCGGGGCACCCCCGTCGCGGGCGAGGCGGAGGACGGCCGCGCGACCGCCGCGAGCCGCGAGGACGACTCCGCCGACGGCGCGGTCGACGGCGAGGACTACGGCTACGAGAACACGGGCAACGCCACCACCCCCGGCCCGCGCGCGGGCGACGGCCACGCCCCCGACGTCTCCGTCGAGGTCCTCGGCGTGATGGGCGCCGGACGCCAGGACACGGGCCGCCTCGACGTGCGCGCCGACAGCATCGGCGACACCACGCTGATCACCCTCACGGCGTCGGGGCCCGCCCCGGTCCACTGGTCCGTCACCCCCCAGGCCCCCTGGCTCTATCCGAGCCGCTCCTCGGGAACCCTCCGCCCCGGCGAGACGTTCACGATCAAGGTGTACGTCGACCATCTGCGCGAGCCGTCCGGGCACTGGAGCGCACGGGTGGCGATCGCACCCACCGGCGCCGTCGTCGCCATCCGCGGCTACGGCACCGCGCCCGTGCCGGGGGAGCACCCCTCCGACCCGGGCACCGCCCCGCGACCCGACCCGCGCCCGACAGCCCCCGGTTCCGACCCCGTCACCCGGCCCCCGGCCAGCCCGCCCCCCGACCCGTCCCCGCCGCCGACGACGCCCCCGACCACCCCCTCGGACCCCGCCCCGACCGACCCGCCGCCCACGTCCCAGGACCCCGGCCCCACCACCGACCCGGAGCCCCCGCCGAGCGACCCACCGCCGTCCGACCCCCCGCCCAGCACCAGCGGGGACCAGAGCCCGCCGACGACGTAACGGCGGTGGACCCGGCACCGGGGCACGGCGAGGGACGGGCACCCACGGGAACGGCGAGGGGCCCGGCACACGGGCGGACAGCGCCGTACGCCAGGCCCCGCCCCCGGAGCCGCCGGTCAGGCGACCGTCTTCGGTGCCGGATCCGCCGGGTGCGGGGCCAGCAGCGGCAGCCGCGACGCCAGCCGCTCCTCGCACAGCTCCACCAGCCGGTCGTAGCCCGCCTTGCCCATCAGCTCGGTCAGCTCCGCCCGGTAGGAGACGTACACCGGGTCGCCCGCGCCGTGCGCCGAGGTGGCCGAGGTGCACCACCAGTGCAGGTCGTGCCCGCCCGGACCCCAGCCGCGGCGGTCGTACTCCCCGATGGACACCTGGAGCACCCGGGTGTCGTCGGGCCGGTCGATCCAGTCGTAGGTCCGCCGGACGGGCAGCTGCCAGCAGACGTCCGGCTTGGTCTCCAGCGGTTCGCGGCCCTCCTTCAGGGCGAGGATGTGCAGCGAGCAGCCCGCGCCGCCCGCGAACCCGGGCCGGTTCTGGAAGACGCAGGAACCCTGGAAGGGCCGGGTCTGCCGGTCGCCGTCCTCGTCCTCCGAGACCCAGCCGTTCCCCGTGCCCTCGGCGTGGTGCTGCCAGATGTCCGGCGTGAGCCTCGCCACGTGCCCGGCGACCCGCTTCTCGTCGTCCTCGTCGGAGAAGTGCGCGCCCAGCGTGCAGCACCCGTCATCCGCGCGACCTGCTTGGATGCCCTGGCAGCCGCTGCCGAAGACGCAGTTCCAGCGAGAGGTCAGCCATGTCAGATCGCACCGGAAGACCTGCTCGTCGTCTGCCGGATCCGGGAACTCCACCCAGGCACGCGCGAAGTCGAGCCCCTTCTCATCCGGCTCCTGACCCACGGCGGCCCCGGCCTGACGGGACGCCCCATCCCGCTTGGCCGCTTTCGTCGTCTTCGTCGGCTTTTCGTCCTTCGCCTTTTTCGTCTTTGGCACGGGTCAAGGGTAAGAGGTCGGGCTCCACTTCCGGGACCGCCGCGGAGGCCGCAGCCGTCCGGACTGGCAGTAGCGTTCCGTACATGAGACTCGGTGTCCTGGACGTGGGAAGCAACACGGTTCACCTGCTGGTCGTGGACGCGCACCCGGGCGCGCGCCCGCTGCCCGCGCACTCGCACAAGGAGGAGCTGCGGCTCGCGGAACTCCTCGACGCCGCCGGAGCCGTCCGCCCGGACGGCGTCGGCCGACTCATAGGCGTCGTCCAGGACGCGCTCCAGGCCGCCGAGGACAAGGGCGTCGAGGAACTGCTGCCGTTCGCCACCTCCGCCGTGCGCGAGGCCAGCAACGCCGACGAGGTGCTCGCCCGCGTGAAGGACGAGACCGGCGTGCGACTCCAGGTCCTCACCGGCGCGGAAGAAGCCCGGCTCACCTTCCTCGCCGCCCGCCGCTGGTTCGGCTGGTCGGCGGGGAAACTCCTGGTCATCGACATCGGCGGCGGTTCCCTGGAGATCGCCTACGGCATGGACGAGGAACCCGACGCGGCCGTCTCCCTGCCGCTCGGCGCCGGTCGCCTCACCGCGGGCTGGCTGCCCGACGACCCGCCGACCGCCGAGTCCGTGCGCGCCCTGCGCCGCCATGTCCGCGCCGAGATCGCGCGTACGGTGGGCGAGTTCAGCCGCTTCGGGGCGCCGGACCACGTGGTGGCGACGTCCAAGACCTTCAAGCAGCTCGCCCGCATCGGCGGCGCCGCCCGCTCCGCCGAGGGCCTCTACGTCCAGCGCGAGCTGAAGCGGCAGTCCCTGGAGTCCTGGGTGCCCAGGCTGGCCGGGATGACCGCCGACGAGCGCGCCGAACTGCCGGGCGTCTCCGAGGGCCGCGCGGGCCAGCTGCTCGCCGGGGCGCTGGTCGCCGAGGGCGCGATGGACCTCTTCGGCGTCGAGACGCTGGAGATCTGCCCCTGGGCCCTCCGCGAGGGCATCATCCTGCGCCGCCTGGACCACATGCCCCCGGAGTGAGCGAGAGCACCCACTCCGGCACGGTCAGGGGCGCTCTCCGCGAGCCCCCTTCCCTGAGCCACCGCCCCCCAAGCCACCGCCCCCGAGCCACCATCCCCTGAGCCACCGCCCCCCAAGCCACCGCCCCCGAGCCACCATCCCCTGAGCCACCGCCCCCCAAGCCACCGCCCCCGAGCCACCATCCCCTGAGCC